>CAYPDC010000060.1:0-24166 GCA_964409355.1 uncultured Cyanobacterium sp. | reverse complement strand
AACTCTCTCAGTGATGGGAGAATCCCCGCACCTTCAGGTCGGGGCGAATGTCAACCAACAAACCAATAATATCATGGCTAATTATCAAAATTCTGCCGCAATGAATTCAGGCAATTCTAGCAATGAGATGACTATGGCAGAATACGAAATGATGTCGAGAATGTCAACCATGATGCACAATACCAGTATGAATATTATCAATAATATGGGATCTGACGGAGAATGGCGTTATAATTACGGAACAGGAAAAGATGAGTATATTTATTATTAGTTGGATTTCCAGATAAAGATAAAAATTAGACATCCAAAGCTAGATAGGGGTTGAATCATATTCAATCCCTAAACTGCTAAAAATTCTTGGATGACTCTTTGACTTAACTCTCTTGTTTTACCCGAAGCCACAATGCCCCCTTTTTGCATAGCATAATAACGATCAGCTTGACGCACAAAATGTAAGTGTTGTTCTACTAAAAGAACAGAAATACCAGTTTCTTTAATAATCTTTTTCACCGCCGCTTCTATCTCTAAAATAATAGATGGTTGAATCCCTTCTGTTGGCTCATCCAAGAGCAGTAATCGTGGTTTTCCCATCAATGCTCGTGCGATCGCCAATTGCTGTTGTTGACCTCCACTCAAGTCACCCCCCATACGGTTTAACATAGTTTTTAGCACAGGAAATAACTCAAAAATTTCTGGTGAAATTTCTTTTTTTCCTTTTGTATTTTCAGGCAATGCTTCTAACCCTAACAGCAAATTTTCTTTAACGCTTAAACGAGGGATAATTTCTCGTCCTTGAGGTACATAACCGATGCCTAATTTTACTCTTTTATCAGTAGTTAAATTAGCAATATTTTCCTCTTGAAAAATTAAATTTCCCGTGGGAGATTGTAATAAGCCCATAATGGTTTTTAAAAGAGTAGTTTTCCCGACTCCATTTCTCCCAATTAAACAAACCATCTCACCACTATCAATGTTTAAATCCACATTTCTTAAGATATGACTTTCGCCATAGTAAACATTCAAATTAGATAAATTTAACATGGTAATAATTAATAAGTTAAGTTTTAGAATAATATAGCAATCAGTTATAAGAGCCGTTTTTAAAATTTCTAATTATTAAGAATATTAGCTACTTTATCAGGAGAAAAGCCTAATAAATTTATTAATTCTTGATAAGCCAAGTTTTCTAATTCATTCATTTCATGATCACTGATTATTTGATAACATAATCTGAGAACTTGCTCCTTTTCCTCTTGGGTTTCCAAAAGAGGAATTAAGTCAGCTAAAGGTATGGTTTCCCCTAAAAAGTTATTTAATTCTTCCTTAAAATTATCTTCTTCTTCTGGTGATGACGCAAATTGATAGCTTAAATTATTGATAATTAAACGCTGTTTTTCTGGGGTTAAATTAAAATCCGCCCACCCAATTGTTGCCGCAATTCTTGCCCACAAAATTTGATTATTATTCAGGGAAGTTTCTTCTCCTAAATACACCTCAATCACACGAGGATCATTTTGAATTTCATTCATATTTCCCTCACATAAAACCGTGCCTTGATGCAATACAGTAACTCGTCTGGCAATTTGTCTGACAAATTCCATATCATGTTCAATGACGATGATAGAATGACTTTGTGCCAAGGCAAGAAGAAGATTACCGACATTTTCTGTTTCTTCATCCGTTAAACCTGCTACTGGTTCATCTACCAATAATAAATCAGGAGACTGCGCCACTAACATCCCAATTTCTAACCGTTGTTTTTCCCCATGAGAGAGTAATGCAGCTTGTAGCTTAGCTTTTGCACTCAAGCCAATGGTTTCTAATAAACTGGCAACGTTATGTTTATCCTGATTCGATGGTTTTTGAAATAGGGTAGAAAAGACATTTTTATTTTTATTGATGACTAAATCTAGGTTTTCCTTTACAGTTAAATTCAGATAAACTCTAGGAGTTTGAAATTTTCTGCCAATCCCTAGTCTTGCAATATCATGTTCGCTCTTTTTTTTGATATTTTTTCCCTTAAAATAAACATTCCCTTGTGTGGGTTGGGTTTTTCCTGTAATTACGTCTAAAAAGGTTGTTTTACCCGCTCCATTTGGTCCTATAATCACCCTTAATTCTCCTTTTTCCATTTGAAAATTAAGGTTATTTAGTGCTTTAAAACCATCAAAACTTACTGTTAAATCTTTAATTTCTAAGATTGTTTCTGTCATTAAAATAATTATTAATTTTATTTTATTTTATTTGAATACAAATACTAACTATAATCCTTCAAGGAAGGTTATTTCGGTAGTTGCTGTTACCAAATTAAGTAGAAGTTAGGTTTTTAATTTTCTTGATATTCAAGGGGATTTTGTGGGCAATGCCCACCCTACATTTATAATAAATATTCATTTAATTACAGGCAAGATGCCTGTTTTACGGCACAAAAATGATGATTTTACCAGAAGTCTAATGTTAACAAATATTAAGTAAGGTCAATAAATATTTCAAAAACTCCATTTCTCTGGCTATTTATTTTGAGATTATTTACATTGTTATCAGGTACGAATAAAGGTCAGTAGCCTTTAGCGAAAATGGTAGGTTAGAGTTAGTACCGTCCCCTCTAATCAGTGATTGATCTCTCTTGATCTCAAGATTGTAGAGTATTTTTCTCAATAGCCTGTTAGACTTCGGCGGTTTTTCTTGGTTTCCTCTGGGAGCGAGTGGACGAAGTGTTGAAGTGTTTGGTAGATGGTTTCTACCGTGTCGTTTCCTAGGTTGGAATGTTAAATTCCTTGTTTAATAGGTTAGTGCGTAGTGAGTAGTCAAGGGTAGTTTCAGGTTTCAATGTCAACCTTTAGTAAGAAATTCTAAAATTAGTTTTTGAGTTCAATTTCATTATCAAGTGTGTAATACCCGCCTAGTTTCTACGGCGGGTTTAATTTTGTGTTTCTGCGGTTTTTTTCAGCAGGGAAGCGGCAAAAAATGGACTTAACATTAGGATTAATAACATTCTCGTCATTTGCATTGTTAAGACTAATCCTGAATCCCCCCCTAATTCGATCACTGTTGCCATCATCGCCGTTAATCCCCCCGGAGTTGAGCCTAGTAAGGCGGTGAGGGTGTCTATTTTGGTGATGAGATGGAATCCATAACCTGCGAGAAAGCAAGTCAATATTAGTAATAAAATGAGGATACTTTCTAGCAATACTGCTTTTAATAGCTTTTGGATGGTGTTGATTTCAAATTTAACGCCAATGGATAATCCCAGTAAGAGTAAGCCTCCTCGAAAAAGATAGTTGGGAATGATTATTTCATAAGGAGAAAAGGAAAATATGAGTAAGCCACAGAAAAAGGGTGCGAGAAATAGGTTGGAGGGTAGTTGGATTTTTTCGCCGATTTTGATACTTATAATCACCAAAATACTAATAATCAGGATGTTGACAAGCAAAGGAAGGGGTGGTAATAATTGTTTTTGATTGATAATTGTTGTTGTCAGAGAAGGGGATGGATTTGGATAAAAACTAGCAATGATGGGGATAATTACTGATACCATTAATATTCTTAGATATTGTAAAACCGCAACTGCGATCGCATCTGCCCCCATATCTTCACTCATGGCGACTAAACTAGGTCCTGCACCGGGAATACAACCCAGAAAACTGGTAGCTAAGTCAATATTAGCCCATTTATAAATAATGTAACCATTGATTAAACTTAAACTAGCGGTGATAAGGATACACAGCAATAAAGGCAGGAAAAAATCTTTTGCTTGGGTAAAGGTATCGAGGGAAAAACGACTGGCAGTAACGATGGCAATAATAGCCTGTCCTATAATACTAAAGGATTTGGGTAGAGGTTGAGCCTTTTTTTGAATAATAACCAGAATAACTCCTATAAATAGGGGAATTAATAGGTAGGGTATGGGTAAATTTAATCTTTCTCCTAACCATGACAAAGCAATTGCCAAGATAATTAAACCAATGATCTGAAAAATATTTCGATTTTGTCCCTCAAAAATTGCTGATGACATTTTTCCTAAAGTAATGATGGAAACTATTTTAACCTGATGGAATGGAGCAAAGAATTCTCCACTCTGTGCGACCTTACCCACTTATGTTAATCTTACTTTAGATAAAAAATAAAATTACAAATACAAAAAATGGAAACAACTACTTTTAGCCCCACTCAAACACCTGCAAATCCAGTTTTACAAGATATAGAAGAATTAACTATTTCTTTAGTGATTAAAAATTTTAATCCTACTCTCTTAAGCTATGAATTTTTAACGATGAGTGGTATTGTACCTAAAACATGGGAATTAGCTCGTCAGCCTGTGATTAATGCTAGGGCATCTCAAATTAGTTTCAAAAATGGCGTTAATATTGTTGCTCAACCTAATAGTTTAAGTTTCATTGAGGGCTTAGGCAATAAAGAAATCTCTCAACTGGAGTTTGCCAAAGTCGCTCAACTTTATGTGGAGAAAATGCCTAATGCTGAATATCAAGGTTTGAGTATTAGTCCTAAAATCATCATTCCTTTTGGAGAAGGAGAAGAAGCGGGAAAAGATTTTATTAATCAAACTTTTTTAAATACTGGATCATGGCGTAACTTTGGTAATACAACCCCTCAAGCCTCCTTAAATCTTTTTTATCAGTTTAACGACTCTCGTTTGACGGTTAATATTAATCCTGCCAGATTACAACAACCCAATAATGTGGCTATTTCGGCGGTTTTATTTGCCGGTAGTTTTAATTATATTTTAGGGGAAAGTCCTCTGGCAATGCTTAATTCTCAGATTCAAAATTGGGAAAAAGATTTAAAAACCTTCCGAGAATTAATCTATCAACAATTCTTACAAAAAGCACCCAAAACTAACGTTAGTTTATTCGATAATTAAGGGTGATGAGGGGAAAGGGTGATGAGGGGAAGGGGTGTTAATCGAACTAACTCATTACTCGTTACTCGTTACTCAGAACTTATTACTCTTCCCCAACCAAAATTTATAAAATGAAACAGCCCTGCTCCAATTCCCAACTCCGAATTCAGGAAAGTTAGGTTATGATTTGAATAAGTCAAACATTTTTGTCCATCTGGGGTGATTATGAAAACAGGTCTTAATTTTAAATTTTTAAATGATTTTGGTAATTTAATGGGGGGAATGGCATTAAGATTACTTAAATTCTTCCCCGTTTATATAATCATTTTTGTCGCTTATGGTGATAGATTTTTACCTCGTCCTTTAAATCAATGGAGTTATAATACTAGAACTTCTATTAATAGTATTTTGGTTGGTTCTTTTAATCAGAATATTTTACAGAATGACAAGTATAATAACAAAAAAAGTGACGAAGTTCTTAATCAGTTGGAACAACAAGAGAAAAAATAGGTGTTTTTTTTACTGACTTGAGGTAATTCCTTTTTCTTCGAGAATACGAATAAAATATTCTTCTAGGGAATCACGACTTAAATTCATCGTGATTAATTCAGCAGAAACAGTTTTCAAATAATTCAAAAACTCTCCCTGATTCCCTGTTAATTCTCCCATAGTGAAGTCATTTTCCTGTTTAATATGGGTTAACCATTGATTCCAGTCGGTGTTTTCTCTCCCTCTGATAATGACATGGTAACTTTTTTTCGTTCCTAGAATTTCATCTAATGAACCGACTTTTAATAATTCCCCCCTTGCTAAAATGGCGATGCGATCGCATATTTTCTCTACATCAGATAAGACATGGGAATTGAAAAAAATAGTTTTGCCTTGTTCCTTTAAAGAGAGTATAATTTGCCTAACTTGATAACGTCCTAAAGGATCTAAACCAGACATAGGCTCATCGAAAAAGACGATTTCAGGATCATTAATTAAGGCTTGTGCCATACCCACTCTTTGCACCATTCCCTTAGAATATTGTCTTAATTGTTTTTTTTGTGCCGTTTGTTTTGCCAATCCTACTAAGTCTAATAACTCTAAAATTTTTTGTTTTTGTTGTGATTTAGGTATCTGAAATAAATCGGCAATAAAACTAAGTAATTCCCAGGCGGTAAGGAAGTCATAATAATAAGCGTTTTCGGGAAGATAACCCAGTCTTTGCTTAACCTGTCTATCTCCGAGGGGTTTTCCTAATAATAATGCTTTGCCTGATGTTGGTCTAATAATGCCTAAAAGAGTTTTTAAAAGAGTGGTTTTTCCTGCACCATTAGGACCTAGTAAGCCAAAAGTTTCACCTTTATATACTTTTAAGGTACAATCATTGAGAGAAGGAACTTTTTTATTCATCCAAAAACCAGTCACATAAACCTTACTTAATTTATAGGTTTCGACTACGGCAGGAGGTTGTAGTTCGTTACTATTATCTGATAGGTTTGCAGTAGTAATCATGGTTATTTATCTGAATTATGAATTATAAATTGGTGATTAGGGAGTTGGGAGAAGGGAATTGGGAGTTGGGAGGATGAGGAAGCGTGGGAAGATAGGGAAGGTGGGGAGAAATTATCTGAAACCTAAAACCCGACACCTGAAACCTCTCAATTATTAATTGTACATTGTACATTGTTAATTGTTACAGGCATTGTAATTGTTTTTGTAAATAACGTTGACCGGATCTGCTACTATAAAAAAGCAAATCTGTCAAGACTTTTAAGGCGAGGGAAAGTTTTTGTTTTTCTGTTAACGCAATAGATAAACCTTGATTTGATTCTGATAAATTTAAGAAGCGATCGAGATATTCTTTTATGATACCATAGTAATTATTCTGCTCTGAGTTTTCAATTTGTTCTAATAAAGAACACGCCCTTCTAATTAATTCTTCATTTTTTTGCAATACTTTACTGATATATTCTATAACTAAATCTAACTCAGATTTACTAATAGGAATAACTGTTGATTCTAATTTGATTCCTAATGCTAAAATACCTAAATAAATGATTTTGATTTTATTGGGAGTTAGGTTGACTTTTTCCACATCAATTAAGTTTTCTTGACCGTTATCTTGTTCTTCTAACATATTAATTAAGTATGAATAAAATTATTTTTAATTTAGATACCAGTGTTAATGATGATTTTAATAAAAATAAGCAATTAGATTGTTATTTATACGATACCTTAACTTCTACTAATGACCAAGTATGGTTACTAGAAAAAGATGAGAATATCAATTTTCCTTTTGTGGTAATGGCAAGACAACAAACCGCAGGGAAAGGGCAAAGAGGCAATATTTGGCAGTCTCCCCTAGGAGGATTATATTTGAGTTTGGGTTTGGAGTTGAATTTACCTGTTGACTATATACATCATCTTACCCTATTTAGTGCCGGGGCGATCGCATCTGCTTTTAATCAGATTAATATTCCTGTGAAGATTAAATGGTTAAATGACTTAATTTTAGAAGGGAAAAAATTAGGGGGAATTTTATGGGAAACAAAAATAGAAAAGGGAATAATTAAAAAAGCGGTGATGGGAGTAGGAATTAATTATAGGAATAGGAATTATTTTGAGGGAATTAGCTTGAATAACTATTTAGATGTTAGTAAGAATGATCAAGTTAATAGTTTAGAAAATCTAGGTAAATTAGTAACTAAAGCCATTATTAATGGTTATCTTAATTATATGAATAATGGTATTGAGATAAGCATAAATATTTACAATAAATTATTAGATAATTATCAAAAAAAAGTAGTTATTGAAGATAATCACGGTGAAATATTAGGAGTGGATGAAAGAGGAGATTTATTGGTTAAGTTTACTTCTTTAAATACTCAAAGTCTAGTAAAATTTTCCCCTGAAAAATATAGTATTAGTGGCTCTTCTACAGTGGTTATGATAGATCGTTAAGACATAACCCAGTTTAATAGGATTCTTTGTCTAAAATTATTAATATTGATCATACCATAAGCTCTTCTCTTTATCAGTTTAATTTTTTGATTAATTCCCTCTACTATACCTTGACTTGTTCGGTTATCAAAATAAGCTAATATTTCATCTAACCACCTCCTTATCGTTTTACAACTTTCTGGTAAATATTTCTGTGCTGATTTCATCCATTCTGCTATTTTATCTAATGCCTCGTCTCCTGTTATTTCACTTTCAAATATATCCCTCCACGCCTCTTTTTCTTCATATATTTTAATTTCAGGGCTTCTATACCCCAAAGTTCATATTTATCAGTCCATTTACTAATAAAACCTGAGCTCACCCCCAAAACCCCATGAATTTGACGGTGAGTATAACCTTCCAACCACATTTTTACCGTCACGGCACGTTTGATTTCTCTCGGATCTGGATTTGACTGAATATATTGATCAAGATTTTCGTGATACATGGCGGGCGCGCAGCGTGCCTTTGGCATCGCACTACTAATTTTTTTCTTTAATTATTAACTGATGTTACGCAAAAAGATAATTAATTGTCCATGGGAGGTAGCCGGCGGTGCATTGAGCGTAGTCGAAATGTAGCAGGTAGCAGGTTAAAAGCATCCATAACTATTTTCGTGGCTTAAGGCAAGAATAATCGTATTTTTTGCACAATGGCTTTAAATTAATTCTTTTTCCTTAATCTTGGGCTTTATTCTTATATGACACGGAGCAAACCTAAAACCTGAAACCTGAAATCTGAAACCTAATAAAACTCAACAGATGAATGAGTGCGTAACGTCAGTTATTAATTATATTCTCACAACTCATTTAGGACTGCTATAGTATTTTCCTTTTCTTTTAGTTCTAATTTTAACTGTTGTAATTGGGTTTCTAAAATGAGAGTGCGATCGGAGGATTCATCTTGAGAAATAGTCTGAGAATTAGAAGATGAAAATAATTGTTTAAGCCAGTTTATCATGGGGGTTATTAGCAACATTTTGGGCGACATTAACTAATTTTATCCTTATCTTGCTATCTTTAAGAAGAAGTTATCCCTCTAAATATAATCCAGAAATCACCGTGAAAAAAGAAAATCAACAACTCTCCCTCGATGTGATTAAGCGCGATTATCCTTACCAATATTTTGGCGCTCATGCTAATGAAAAAGAAACGGTTTTTCGTGTTTATGCACCCCATGCCACCTATGTTTCCCTCATCCGAGACGGTAATGGTTGGAATAGCAAAGCAGAACCTCTTGCTTGTAACTCTAAAGGAATCTGGGGAATTACCATTCCTGAAAATTTAACTTGGACTGAGTATAAATATTATATAGAAAATACTAACAATTACCTCGAAACGCCTTATAAAATGGCGAGAATTGACCCGTTTTCCCCTCAATTAGGGGTTACTTGGGGTGTTGGTGGCAGTCGCAATTTTAACAGCATTGTCGGCAATCCTAACCACTTTGAGTGGACTCATAAGCATCTTAACAAAGGACATGAGCCTATGAGTATTTATGAAATGCACCTATCAACTTTTCACGATCGCACCTATCGAGACATTGCCCATAAAATAGTTGATCATGTAGGTTATATGGGGTTTACCCATGTACAAATTATGCCTCCTTTTCAAACACCGATTCATTCTTCTTGGGGTTATTTGGTGGGTTGCCCTTATGCTATCTATGAGCGACACGGCACCGTTGACGATTTTAAATACTTGGTGAATTATTGCCATCAACACGGTATCGGGGTGATTGTGGATATTCCTCTCGGTTTTGGGGTGCAGGATTGGGATTGTGGTTTAGCAAGTTATGACGGTACTGATCTTTATCATCATCATGGTGCAAAGGGATGGAATAATCAATGGCAAACCCGTATTTATAATATTGGTGATGAGTATGTGAAAAACTATTTAGCGGGAATTTGTACTTATCTTCACCAAGAATTAGGCATTGACGGGGCGAGAATTGATGCAGTTTCGGCACAAATATTCTATGATTACGATCGAGGCTTTTGGGATTGGCCTAAAAATGATAAAGAGGCTATCCCCCTTGAAAATTGGGATTTATTTAACAGTATAGGGGGCGATCGCTTCTTTGAAGAGCGAGGCTATTGGCTATCAGAAGCCGTTGACTTTGCAGGATTACTATTTTTAAGAGACTTACACGCCCGTTTAAACCACACTGCTCCCGATTTTATCACTATAGCAGAAGAATCGAGACGAGTATTCCCCCGTTTAGCTTGTCCAGTGTCAGAAGGAGGGTTAGGGTTTACTTATGCTCAAAACATGGGAGAAATGCACCGTATCCGTAAATATTTACAAATCCCTGTTGCCGACAGAAAAATCGAACATATTGAAATCCTGATTCATAATAATAGTGCGGAGAAAATGGTTAACGCCATGAATACCCATGATGAATGCGCCAACGGTAAAACCCGTTTAATTACAGAATTAGGCAGTCATATACCCTTAATTGGATTAGCCGCTTTATGTTGGTTTCGCCCGGGTGCACCTATGATATTTCAAGGAGATGAATTTGGTGAGGAGGGTTATTTTGATGTGTTTCATGGCTTAAACTGGGGTAAAACCGGGGCAAATGCTGCCCTTCATGAGCAACAAATCTCCAATAACTTTTATGATTTGAATAAGCTATTAAATACTGAACCTGCTTTAGCCCGTCATGATATAAAATCAATGGTGCGTAATGGTTCAAATAATGAGCGTAAATGGTTTAGTTTCATTCGTTGGGGAGGAGATATGGGCTTTGAGTCCAATAACCCCGAAGATCACAAAGATGATATAATTTTTGTACGCAACGAAAGCCCTTATACACTAGAGTGTCAAGCGGAAATTTATCTCCCTTGTTCTGGGGAATATAAAGTGATCTATAATTCCATTGATCAACGTTATATTGGTGTTCACTCCTATAACCAACATGATCCTTATTGGACGATTAAAGTTGATGGTCAATTTATGTATATAGATTTACACCCTAATCAGAATATAGCATTTAAACAAGTTAGGAATTAGGAATTAGTAATCATCATCTAAAGTCGGTTTTGTGCCACAACCCGCTTCGAAGTTAATAGCTAAAATTTGCTAAAGCGATTTCATAAATATTGTTTTTGACTAAAATATCTTTTCAATACTTTGTTATTTATTGAATTTAGTCACTTTAGCCGACTTAGGCTATAGGTTCTATGAAATTTATTTCTTGGCGATTTGTGGTATATTACCCAAGTTTTTGTCTATTCACAAATTATGGTACTCTGGGAATTGATCATTGTAGGGGCATAATATATTATCCCTCTACGAGACAATAAAAAATAATTTATGGAGATGTCTAATGAGAGTAAATCTGGCACGGAGATAGATGTCATTAAAGCCTCTAATTCTCAATCATAAATACTATAGAAGCGATCGCATCTTAGGGGATATAAGGGAGGTGCGATCGCACCTACATTCTTTCTTTTATTTTGTTTTCACTCCATTTTCATCACATAATTGATTATAGAATGGAGTGAAAAGTTATAACTAGCAACGCAACTTGGGTTCTATAATAAGAGCTTGTTTATAAGTCAAATTGTTATAATTATGCGTTTATCTTCTATGCTATTTGCCACTTTGCGGGAAGATCCTGCGGAGGCGGAAATTAAGAGTCACAAGTTATTATTGAGGGCAGGTTATATTCGTCGTATTGGTAGCGGAGTCTATAGTTATTTACCCTTGATGTGGCGAGTTTTGCAAAAAGTGAGTCAGATTGTGCGGGAAGAAATGAACGCTACGGGGGCGCAAGAGTGTTTATTACCCCAGATGCAACCGGCGGATTTATGGCAAGAATCAGGGCGTTGGGATACTTACATAAAGGCAGAAGGTATCATGTTTTCTTTGATGGATAGACAAAATCGTCAACTTGCTTTAGGCCCGACTCACGAAGAAGTGATAACTGCGATCGCCCGTGATATGATAAAATCCTATCGGCAGTTACCCGTTCATTTATATCAAATTCAGACGAAATTTAGAGACGAAATTCGCCCTCGTTTCGGGTTGATGCGTGGTAGAGAATTTATAATGAAAGATGGTTATTCTTTCCATACCTCCCCAGAATGCTTGAAAAATACCTATAATGACATGGATCAAGCCTATAAAAACATCTTTACTCGTTGTGGCTTGAGTTTTCGCCCTGTAGAAGCTGATTCAGGGGCGATCGGTGGTTCTGGATCTCAAGAATTTATGGTATTAGCAGAAGCAGGAGAGGATGAAATTCTCTACACCGAAGATGGTTTATACTCTGCCAATGTGGAAAAAGCCGTTTCTTTACCTGCGGATAAGGTTACATCTCCTTTCACTAGCTATGAGAAAAAAGCAACTCCTAACACCGAAACCATCGAAAAAGTTTGTCAATTTTTGGGATGCGATGCCACTAATATAGTTAAAAATGTTCTTTATCAAGCTGTCTATGATTCAGGGAAAACAGTCTTAGTTTTAGTGCTTATAAGAGGAGATCAAGATGTCAACGAAGTTAAATTAACCAATGAATTAGTAAAATTAGCGCCTAATTATAATGCTAATACCGTTCTTAGTTTAACTGTTCCCGATGAAAATGCTCAACAAAAATGGGCAGAAAAACCCTTACCTTTGGGCTATATCGCCCCTGATTTAAGTAATGATTATATTGCCCAAAATAAAGACATTGTGGGGGAATTTTTACGATTAGCAGATCAAACGGTAGTGGATTTAGAAAACTTTGTCACGGGTACTAATCAGACAGGGTATCACGTTGTGGGTGCTAATTGGAAGCAACAATTCACTATCCCTAAGTTAACCGTTGATATTCGTAAAGCTAAAGTGGGCGATCGCGCTTTACATAATCCTGAACAAACATTACAAACTGCTAGGGGTATCGAAGTAGGGCATATTTTTCAACTAGGCACGAAATACTCTCAGGCAATGGGGGCAACCTACACCGCCGAAGACGGCACAGAAAAGCCTTTTGTCATGGGTTGCTATGGTATTGGGGTATCTCGTTTGGCACAGTCTGCGGTGGAACAATCCCACGATCAAGATGGTATAATTTGGCCCGTTGCGATCGCTCCTTATCATGCTATAGTTGTTATTCCTAATATTACTGATAAACAACAAGTAAAAGTCGCTGAGGAAATCTATCATAATCTCAATCAAGCAGGAGTGGAAACCCTCTTAGATGACAGAGATGAAAGGGCAGGAGTAAAATTCAAAGATGCAGATTTAATTGGGATTCCCTATCGTATCGTGACGGGAAGATCCTTGAAAGAAGGAAAAGTCGAATTGGTGGAAAGAGCAAGTAAAAACTCTCAAGATGTAGCGATAGAGGAAGTTGTGAAAATAATTTTCGAGAAGGTGAAAAATCATTCATAATAATATAAGGGGGATAAAATCCCCTTTTCTATGTGTTATATTCTCGTCAACCACAAGAATCATGGTATCTGAACCCACAACCTATAAAAATGTGATGGAAGCCTTTGTGCAAGAGGAAATTGAGTATCAATTAGAAAATAATAAGACACTTGGTAAGAAAGCAGAGTTTATTAATTTGCTCGAAGTAGCCACTTTCGCCCTCAATCGTCTTCCCTGCTATTATGCCTCATCTATAGAGGGAATAGAAAGACAAAGGAGAAGAATCAAAGAAAAAAGAGAATTAAGACAGAAAATCTCCTTTGTGGTATCCCAAGCATTTGCCGCAGTGGAAAGAGATCCCCTCAGACGCTCAACTCCCATTGTAGAGGAAGATAAGAAGGATATTTTTGATCAAGCTAGAAAAACCCTCTCGGAAACGAAACATTCTCTCCCCGAAGCAGAATTATCTTGGATAATTTCTTTTATGGAGGCTTTTTTGGCTAATATCACCTATGAAAGTATTTCTGGGGAAGAAATAGTCAAACTTTATTACTTACTTTATTATTACTGGGAAGAAAACCAATAAGAATTGGCTGATACATTTATGCACAAACAATGCGGTATGTGCCGTACTGAACTTCTCTGTTACTCGATCCTCGACAATGCTAGTATGATAGAATCAGAAATGCTTATTTTCCCTTATTGATCGTTATTTTTCCCAAGACTTATGGCTACTCAGCAATTAGAAAATTCCATTCAGGATCAAAAACCCTCGGAATACTGGGACGAAATTCCCAATCCTGCGGAGATGTCCTTTTTTGATCACCTCCAAGAGTTAAGACAACGGATTTTTGTTGGTTTAATTGCTGTCATCATCAGTGCGATCGCCTGTTTTGCCTTTGTAAAGCCCATCGTAGCTTGGTTAGAAATACCCGCCCAGGGAGTAAAATTTTTACAACTAGCACCGGGGGAATTTTTCTTTGTTTCCATTCAAGTAGCAGGTTATACAGGGATTATTTTAGCCGCTCCCGTGATTCTCTATCAAATAGTGCAGTTTGTGTTACCCGGTTTAACTAGAAAGGAGAGAAGATTTTTAGCACCAGTGGTATTTGGTTCGAGTATTTTGTTTTTTGCGGGTTTAGCTTTTGCCTATTATCTTTTAATTCCTGCGGCGTTGAAGTTTTTTATCAGTTATGGCGGTGATGTGGTAGAACAATTATGGTCAATTGATAAGTATTTCAAGTTCATTTTGTTATTAATGTTTTCCACGGGTTTAGCTTTTCAAATACCTGTGATCCAGTTATTATTAGGAATGTTGAATATAGTATCCTCTCAACAAATGCTATCAGGGTGGAGAATTGTGATTTTAGGTTCTTTAATTTTAGGTGCTGTCATAACTCCTTCCACTGATCCTTTAACCCAATCTTTGCTCGGTGGTGCGGTTTTAGCGTTATATTTTGGCGGTATTGGTATGGTTAAACTAATTGGCAAGTAAAGAATTTATCAAGTAGGTTGGGTTAGTGAAACGTAACCCAACAAAACATTGACACTATTTCAATCAATCAATATTTTTATATTCTCTTACTGAGTATGATTTTGAAAAACATTATTTTAGTGGATGATGGAAAGTAAAGAAATCATCAAAAAACTTAAACAAGACGGATGGTATCAACTAGGAGTTACAGGAAGTCATCATCATTTTAAACATCCTGAAAAACAGGGTAAAGTAACTGTACCACATCCTAAAAAAGATATTCCAGTCAAAACAGTTATAAGTATAGAAAAACAATCAGGTTTAAAACTTCGTTAGTTAGGAGTAAAATTCATGGTAACTTATATAGCCACAGTTCACAAAGAATATGATAGTGATTATGGAGTGCAATTTTATGATTTTCCCGGTTGTATTAGTGTAGGAACAACTATTGAAGAAGCTAAGATTATGGCAACACAAGCTTTAACAGGACATTTAATGCTCATGATTCAAGATGGCGATCGCATTCCCCTTCCCAGTAATTTAGAAACCATTGCCAATAATATTGATCACAATGATGCTGTAGCTTTCCTTCTCATTAATATCCCTGATTCGGTTTTTGCTCAAACACAAAAAGAGGCGATCACCTTTTAACTGAGATGTTACCTGAGTTCGACATAAAATCTTATAGTATATAGCACCCTTTAAAATTATTTAACATAAAAGAATATAAGTGAAAGTTTTATTTGATTGTACCTCCGTGCGCGATCGCATCTCTGGAGTGGGTTATTATACTTATAGTTTAATGAAGGCTTTACGGGAAGGCAATTTCCCCGACTTGGCATTGAGTTTTTATCGTCAACCGAGTTTTCCACAATGGCTTAAAAATCAACAGCAATTACCTGATAGTTTAAAGGATTTTTCCTCGATTCAATTTTTACCCTTCCCCGTCACCGTTAGTAATTTATTAGGTAAATCCGCAGGTTATTTTGCGAAGAATATTGATGATTATGATATAATTCACGGTACAGATCATTATGTTTATCCCTTGAGAAAAGGAAAAAAAGTCATGACAATTCATGATTTAACCTTTCTAAAATATCCTCAATTCTGCACTAATATTGTTAAACAATACACTCAAAGAATCAAAAAATGTTTGCAGTGGACTGATTTGATTATTACTTTTGCTCAAAGTACAAAACAAGATATAATTGATTATTTAGGGGTAAGAAATGACAAAATATTGATTACATCAGAAGCCAGTCGATTTGATATTAATTATTTAAAAACTATTAATATAGAACTTATTAAAAGTAAAATTAACTATAATTTTACCCAACCTTATTTATTATTTGTAGGGACGATCGAACCGAGAAAAAATATTATTAATTTAATCAAGGGCTTTAATATTTGCAAAGAAAAATATCATCTTCCTCACCATTTAATTCTCATTGGTGGTAAAGGTTGGCAATATGAGCCTATTTTCGCCGAAATGGATAATTCTCCTTTTCGAGATTATATCCATCATTTAGGTTATCTGACCGATGCAGAACTAGCGACATTTTATGCCCATGCTGATATATTTGTCTATCCTTCTTTTTATGAGGGTTTTGGTTTACCGATTCTCGAAGCTATGACTTTAGGCGCACCTGTGATTACTTCCTCAGTGTCTTCTATGCCTGAAGTGGCAGGAGATGCGGCAGTTTATATTAATCCTGATAATGTGGAAGATTTAGCAAAAATGATTAATGAAGTAAGATGCGATCGAGCCTTCCGTGAAAACTTAATAAAAAAGGGAAAAAATAGAGTGGAACTCTACTCATGGGAAAGAGTGGCCAAGGAAACCCTTAATGCTTACTCTTATCCAAATTAAGAATTAGTCCATTGTTCATGACAAACTTTCTTTTGACAAGATTACCATAAAATCTATTCAGTAAGTAATTGAATAATAGAAAAATAAACAATCATTACCATGTCAAAAAAAATCGTCGAGAGTGAATATTATCGAGAACAAGAAGCAACTAGAGTCAGAATACTCAGCGAGGCGTTACCCTATATTCAAGAGTTTTCTGGACGTACCATTGTGGTAAAATATGGCGGTGCGGCGATGAAGGATGGCACTCTCAAAGAGTATGTAATTCGGGATATTGTTTTTTTGGCTTCAGTGGGAGTTAATCCCGTTGTGGTACATGGTGGTGGTCCTGAAATCAATACATGGTTAACGAAGTTAAATATTGAACCTCAATTCAAGGATGGCTTAAGAGTGACGGATGCTAAAACTATGGATGTGGTAGAAATGGTTTTGGTGGGGAGAGTTAATAAAGAATTGGTGTCTATGATTAATAAAGCCGGTGGCAGTGCCGTGGGAATCTGCGGAAAAGATGGTAATTTAGTCATGGCGCGATCGGTAGATCAAGAAAATGTTGGTTTTGTGGGAGAGGTTTCCAGTGTTGATATTAGCTTAGTAGATGCCCTTGTCAAAAGTGGTTATGTTCCCATTATTTCTAGTGTAGCGGCGGATCAAACAGGACAAGCTCATAATATCAATGCGGATACTTTTGCCGGGGAGATAGCGGCGGCGTTGGGGGCAGAAAAGTTAATTTTGTTAACGGATACTCCCGGTATTTTGCGAGACTATCATGATCATTCTACCCTGTTGTATAAGTTGACTATTCAAGAAGCCCGTGAATTAATTGATAATGGTATTGTGAGCGGTGGTATGATTCCGAAGGTTAACTGCTGTGTGCGATCGCTCGCTCAGGGAGTAAAAGCAGCACACATTATTGATGGACGTATTCCCCATGCTTTATTGTTAGAAATTTTCACCGATGATGGTATTGGTTCGATGATTGTACCATAGTTAATGATACGAGTAACAAAAAATTAGGAATTAGGAATTTGGTGGAAACACAGGCAAGAAAACTGTTTCACGGTACAAAATTAAAACCTACATTCGGCGCACCGACAAAAAAAGCTCTATAATTAATCTCATTGATTTATCTATCGACAATAACCGATAATGAGATGAAGATATACAGAAATTAAATTAGAATATGGCAAATTTCCTCTTAGAAATTGGGACAGAAGAATTACCCTCAGATTTTGTTGATAGTGCGATCGCCCAATGGCAAAGTAAAATCAAAGACAATTTAGAAGCAGAGTTTTTACAACCCACTGAGATTAAAATTTACGGCACTCCTCGCCGTTTAGCAGTGTTAATTGAAGGGTTAGCAGATAAACAACTAGATAGAGAAGACGAAATCAAAGGACCACCTGTAACATCAGCGTTTAAAGACGGCAAACCAACTCCTGCCGCCGAAGGTTTTGCCCGTAAACAGGGAGTTTCCTATAAGGATTTTCAAATCCGAGAAACCGATAAAGGAGAGTTTATTTTCATCCAGAAGAAAATTGTGGGAGAGGCCACTAAGGATATTTTACAAAGATTAGTTCCTCAATGGATAACGGGTTTAGACGGCAGAAGATTTATGCGATGGGGGAATGATGATTTACGTTTTCCGCGCCCTATTCGTCATTTAGTCACCCTTTGGGATAATGATATTTTACCCCTCGAATTGAATCTTGGTGCTAATATTTTAAGAGCAGATCGCATTTCTACTGGTCATCGTGTACTACACCCTGAGCCTATTGTCATTAATTCGGCTAAAGAATATGTCAGTAGTTTAGAAAAAGCCTGTGTTTTAGCGGATGTAAAAACAAGATATGAGAAGATAAAAGAAGAAATAACGCATTTAGCAACCCTAGTCAAAGGAAAAGCGGAAATTTACCCTGATTTACTGCAAGAAGTCACGAATTTAGTAGAATATCCCACTGCTGTATTAGGCAAATTTGAAGCGGAATTTTTAGAATTACCTCCCGAAGTAATTGCTACGGTAATGGTGACTCATCAGCGATATTTTCCCATCAAAGATGAAAAAGGGGAATTAATGCCTTATTTTATCACTATTTCTAACGGAGATCCCCAGAAATCAGACATTATCGCCATTGGTAACGCCAAAGTTATCCGTGCTAGACTCGCAGATGCTCAGTTTTTCTATCAAGCCGATTGTGATGAACATTTAGAAACCTACTTACCTGAGTTAGAAAACGTCACCTTCCAAGAAGACTTGGGGACAATCCACGATAAAGTTAACCGTATTATCGCCATTTCTCAGCAAATTAGCGAACAATTGGGGTTAAATGAGCTAGAAAAAACAGAAGTAGAAAGCACAGCATCTCTGTGTAAAGCGGATTTAGTCACCCAGATGGTGTATGAGTTTCCCGAATTACAGGGAATCATGGGAGAAAAATACGCCCTCAAAAGCGGTGAATCGGCGACAGTAGCAAAGGGGATTTTTGAACACTATTTACCTCGCAACGCCGAAGATATAATGCCTACAACCCTAAACGGTCAAATTGTGGGAATCAGCGATCGCCTCGATACCATTGTGGGTATAATCGGATTAGGGATGATGCCAACGGGTTCAAGTGATCCTTTTGCTTTAAGAAGATCTGCTAATGCTATCATTAACATAACATGGCACGGAAATCTGCAAATTAATTTAGAGGAATTATTAATCATAGCCTGTGAGGATTTTGTTACCTCTCATACTAATAAAAAATCTCCTTTAAATGCTATAAAAGACTTTTTTCTTCAAAGAATCCATACCCTTTTACAAGACGAGTTAAACATCGATTATGATTTAGTGAATGCAGTTTTAGGGGATAATGATCAAGAATATATTACAAGGGCATTAAGTAACTTATTAGACATCAGAAATAGAGCATTATTCTTACAACAAATCAGAAATAATGGCTTACTTTCTCAAATTTATGAAACCGTTAATCGTTCTACAAAACTGGCAGTTAAAGGAAATTTAAAAACAGATCAATTAGAGCTAAATCAAGTAATTAATCCCGATTATTTTGAGTCTAATTCTGAACAAGATTTATACCAAGCCTTACAAAAATTAGCTCCCATTAGTCAACAAGCGAAAACGCAAAGTAACTATCAATTATTAATCGATGGTTTATTAGAAATCAACCCCATTCTTAGTAACTTTTTTGATGGAGATAACAGCGTTTTAGTTATGGCTGAAGATGAAAAAGTAAAAACTAATCGCTTAAATTTACTAGGACTATTACGCAATTATAGTCGTGTTTTAGCAGATTTTGGTGCGATCGTCAACTAATATAGCAATCCTAAATCATTCGTGAGAAATTGAAAATAAGTTTCCCCCTTTGTTTAACCTGAGTTAGGGGGGATCAAATTCTTACAACTCACATAGTAATGCTATATGAGTTGCTTCCCGAAAAAGTCTTTGGGGGAGATAGGTGTTAGGTTAAATTAAAACTGTTAATTTATCATAATTACAGTAATAAAGAAAAAAAAATTGACGTTTCTGCTTGACAAATTACTAATAGTTTGCCATAATATTTAATGTGCGTTAAACGCAGTGGGGTGTCGCCAAGCGGTAAGGCAGCGGGTTTTGGTCTCGCCATTCCTGGGTTCGAATCCTAGCACCCCAGTATAACATCTAAATCATAGCTTTATCATAGGATGGGGTATCCGTGTAAATATATCATTATTAATGCTGATGATTTTGGCTATTCCGAGGCGGTTAATGAGGCTATAGTTAAAGCCCATCAACAGGGTATTTTGTCTAGTACCAGCTTAATGGTGACAGGAGATAAGACACAAGAGGCGATCGATTTAGCTAAAAATTATCCCAATTTAGGGGTGGGGTTGCACTTGGTTTTATGTTGCGGTAAGTCGGCTTTACCCCCTCAAGATATTCCGACTCTGGTAGATAAAAATGGTAATTTTAATGATAGTGCTGCGATCGCAGGTTTGAAATATCAATTTATTCCCACTGCTAAAGAAGAATTAAAAAGGGAAATTAAGGCACAATTACAATTGTTTCGAGATACAGGCTTAATTTTATCCCATGTCGATGGGCATTTACATTTACATACTCATCCTCTTGTTATCGAAATTTTACTCGAATTGGCACAGGAATTTAAGATTAAATATATCCGTCTTCCTTTTGAGGAGTTGAGTTATACTTTAAGACTCGATCGCACCGCATTAATTTTAAAGACAATTTATAGTAATGTTTTCCGTTGGTTGCGAATGTACGGAGAAAAACGTCTATCGGCTTATAAAGTTAAATATTTAGATCGAGTGTATGGTTTATTGCAAACAGGGATGATGTCGGAGTCCTATCTCTTAGGCTTAATTCCTCAAATTAAAACTATCTCCAATGAAATCTACTTTCACCCTCAGTCTATTAGGGGCGATCGAGAATTTCAAGCCCTGTGTAGTCAAAGAATTAAAGATATGTTAAGCTCAGAAAGTTTTGAAATAGTTAATTATCTGCAATTAGAGGAGAAAATGTCGGGGTGTTGAATAGTTTAGTATTACTTGCTCTGGTCATAACTCAGGTGTTAGGGGATGTTTTTCTCAGTCAGACAATGAAAATTCATGGTGAAATTACTTCTTTTGCCCCTCATGTTATCATCGAAGTTATCTACTATTTACTCACCTCCCCTTTTTTCTATTTTGGTTTAGGTAGCCTTACCGTTTCTTGGTTTTTATACCTGTTTGCCGTTTCCAAGATGGATTTAAGTTATGTCTTACCTATTCACTCCTCCAGTTATATCTGCAACGCTTTACTCGCTTGGTTGATTTTACAAGAAGTTGTTACTCCTTTACGTTGGGTTGCCACTGCCTTAATTTCATTAGGGGTATTTATTGTTGGTTATAGTCAACATCAAGTGCAAAAACAATTAAAACAAGCATCTGTTTCCGTTAAAATTACCAAAGAAAAAATTAGTCCTTTATTTGCCTTTATTTCAGGGGGGATATTGTCGCCGACTATCTGGTTAGGGGTGATTGTGATGGTATTAGCTGACAGTATAGGTGACTTGTTAAATGCAAGGGGAATGAGACACATAGAAGAAATTACCTCTTTTTCTCTTAAGTCGATTCTCCGTTGGATATGGAGCATATTCACCAATGTTAGTATTGTGGTTGGTATTTCTTGTCAGGCGATCGCACTTTTACTATTTATTTCCCTTTTAAGTTGGGATGATCTGAGTTTTGTTCGCCCTGCTAGTGCTATTGGTTATCTTATTACTATTGTGTCTGCGAAATATCTTTTGCAGGAAAAAATTAACAAGGGTAGATGGATAGGCATTGGTTTGATCCTTTCTGGGGTGTTGACATTGTCTTTGAGTTAAGCAAACATAAATAAACATCACCTGAGTTGGGAGTTCGGGCTAGAAGCCCGAATTAGAGGGATTTCTAATGTCTATTGATATTCAGGGTTTTCCCTTAAAGAAGTATCAAAGGGATTAGCTAGATCTCTTGTTCTAATAGTGGGTTCTTTTTCTCTTAATTGACGAAAATAGTCATCCATAATGGCATAAAGAAGTAAACCATCTTCGGTGATATTATTTTCAGGATATGAACCTTGAGGAAATCTTTCCCAACCAAAAATAACATTCATTTGCCCCTCCATACTCGCTTGTCTAAAAAAGTCGCCACTGTTTTCCCAGAAGGCTTCATTGACGAGGCGATCGACGCTCAAAGGAAGATTAACTTCTTCTACATCTTTAGACACGTCAGAATTGTTCATTTGTGCAGAACTAGGATGGGCAATAATGCAAGTTAAAGTGGTAAGAGTGGCAATAGTTAGAAAATGAGATAATCTTGATAACATAAGTTTATATCTAGTTTATATCTGGTAAAATCCATTTTGCTTTCATTGTAACGAATCCATCTTTATCTATCTCAAAAATCTTTATGAACAATACTAACTCTGCTTTAAGACAACAATTATTAGAATTATTAGTCAAATACGCTTACCAAGAAGGAGATTTTACATTATCTTCGGGACAAAAAAGTCATTTTTATCTTAATGGTAAGCAAGTAACTTTAAGGGCAGAGGGTGCATTGTTAGTCGGGAAAATTATCTTTCAAATGTTACAAAAAGAAACTCAAGCAGTAGCAGGTTTGACATTGGGTGCAGATCCCATCGTCTCGGCGGTAAGTGTAGTGTCTGCTTATGAAAATCAACCGATTCCGGCTTTAATTATTCGCAAAGAAGCGAAAGGGCATGGTACAAAGGCTTACATTGAAGGACCGACTTTAGATCAAGGAGCGATCGTGACTGTGTTAGAAGATGTTGTAACGACTGGACAATCTGCAATGTTAGCAGTGGAAAGATTAATCAATGCTGGTTATAAGGTTAATCAGATAATTGCCTTAGTCGATCGCCTCTCTGGGGGAAAACAACTGTATCAGTCTCACGGTTTAGACTTTGCCAGTATTTTTACCATCGATGAAATTCAGACCGAAAGCCGTAAGTAAGTTATACTGGGGACAATGGTAGATCTGTGAAAAAGCGACAAGTCTAATTTTGATTATTCATGGCAAAAATGGGATAATGAGCGAGTAAACTTAATCCTAAAATATTAATATGTTTAAGTCGATCGCAACTTTTATTATGATCTTTTTGACGATAACTCTGTTTGGTTGTGTATCCCCCACCAGTGGTTTAAATCCTTATGTTAATGGTGCTCAAGGGTATAAATTCTTATATCCCAATGGTTGGATGGCGGTAAATGTAACGGATGTCTCTAAGGGGGTTGATGTAGTTTTCCGAGATTTTATCGAACCGAGTGAAAACCTTTCAGTTATTATTAGTGATATTAGTAAAGAAAAAAATTTAGAAGATTTAGGAACTCCCACGGATGTTGGCTATCGCTTCATGGAAATTGTTAATCAAAACCCCAATAATCAAAGGGAAGCGGAATTAATTTCTGCTGAAAAAAGAGAACAAAATTTAGATGAGTATTATCTGCTAGAATACAGAGTCAAATTAGGAGATAATCAGTATCGTCATAATTTAGCTAGTGTGGTGACAAAAAACGGTAAACTTTATACCTTCAATATTTCCACCACTGAATCTCGTTGGCAAAATCAGGAAAATCGCTTTCAAACTGTCGTTAAATCTTTTAGTGTTTCTTAGTTTTAATGTTTTTTAGATTGAGTTAAAATAACGGAAAATAATTATTCAAGAGGTAAAGATTATGTCTGAAGAAACCCAAAAATTAAGAAAAATGATTGAGAATGCTTTGGCAGATGGAGTCTTATCTCGGGCTGAAAGTGAAATGATTAAAAGTGAAATTTATGCTGATAAAATAGTCACCCCCGAAGAAGCGAGACTTTGGCAAGACTTACAGAGAAAAATTTCTGATGGAGAAGTTGAAATCAATTAATAACTGATGTTACGCAAAAAGATAATTAGTTGTTGTTTTGAGGTATCAGGTGTCAGGTATTAGGTTCAAGAATTGACAAAAAATATATCTAAATTGATTTTATGATGTTAAATTCGGGAAATTAAATATTTAATCTTCGGAAAAAAAACCGTATCCACTCAATAGTTAGGGGTAAGGCAGAATCAAACTTGCCAAGATTCACCC
>CAYPDC010000059.1:0-24493 GCA_964409355.1 uncultured Cyanobacterium sp. | reverse complement strand
AACTCTCTCAGTGATGGGAGAATCCCCGCACCTTCAGGTCGGGGCGAATGTCAATAGCTGTGTGGAGGTAATAATCCACTTTATTATTTCTTTTAAAAGTTTTTTCTACTTGCTTTAAAACTAATAATTAAAGAATAATCATCATTCTCCAAGGGGTTTTGTAAGATATTCCCAGTTTTTTTGCATAATCTGATAGTTTCATTTTATAGAACTAAAATTTAATTATCTTGATTATATACAGATAATAGTCTAAATTAGGGTATATATGTCTATATTCATTGAAAAGTTTTTTAATACCGCTACTTTATTAGTGTCATGTCCTGATCAACAGGGGTTAGTGGCAAAAATTGCTCATTTTATCTATGCTAATGGGGGTAATATTATCCATGCTGATCATCACACGGATTTAGAAGCAAGTTTATTTCTCTCTCGCATTGAGTGGCAATTAGACGGTTTTAATTTGCCCCGTCATCTCATTAATGAAGCCTTCGGTGCGATCGCATCTTCTTTAGCGGCTAAGTGGACATTACATTTTTCCGATACCATTCCCAAAGTTGCTATCTGGGTAAGTAAACAAGATCATTGTTTATATGACTTATTATGGAGAATAAAAAGTAAAGAATTGAAAGCAGAAGTAGGTTTAATTATTAGTAATCATGCCGATTTAGCTCCGATTGCTCAACAGTTTAATATCGAATATCATCATTTACCTATTACGAAAAATAATAAAAAAGAGCAAGAGTTAAAACAATTAGAATTACTAAAAAAAGCAAAAATCGATTTAGTTATATTAGCAAAATATATGCAGGTTTTAAGCCCAGATTTTATCAAAGAATTTCCTAATGTGATTAATATTCATCATTCTTTCTTACCTGCTTTTATAGGGGCAAAACCTTACCACCAGGCTTACTCCAGAGGCGTGAAAATAATTGGTGCAACGGCTCATTATATCACCCAAGACTTAGATGCAGGACCTATCATCGAGCAAGATGTTGTGAGAATTAGTCATAGAGATACTGTACAAGATTTAATCAGAAAAGGCAAAGATTTAGAAAAAATCGTCTTAGGGAGAGGGGTAAGATTACATTTACAAAATCGAGTTTTAGTCTATGGGAATCGTACCGTCGTTTTTGCTTGAGCAAATTATCAATTTAGAATGAAAAAGCTACCAATATGAAGCATTAGATAATGCGATTCGTACCGATCGCTTTGTTCGTAATAGTATTCTAAGGGCGTGGATGGATGGTGCGGTAAAAAGTCGAAACGATACTTAAATGTACATGATTACGATGTAACTTTTCATACCTTTTTTATTCAAAAATCAAGATATTGTTTTAATATTCAAGGCTTATATGTTGATCGTTATTTTAAAAAGTGCATGAAAATATATTGATATATTTAGTCTATTTTAAACACCCTAGGTGGCACCCCATTGGACATCTCAGGATTGTAGTCAGTGTGGAGAAAAGGTACTCAAAACATTGAGTACCCGAACTCATAAATGTACTCATTGCAGATATGAGGACACTAGAGACGGAAATTCGGCAAAAAATATTTTGAAGAAAGCCCTAGCTCAACTAGCAACTACTGTGGGGCACACAGAAAGTAACGCCTCTGGAGAGAATCCCCTCTGCCTTCCTCTAGCAATAGAGGTTGGTAAGGGAACTCGTAGAAAGAGGAAGTTCTCCTAGTGATGGGAGAATCCCCCACTACAGCCGTAGGTTTAGTGGGGGTGAATGTCAATAGAAAAAATCTGACATCATATAGGGTAAAATCATCATTGTTCACTGTGATATACCTTGAGATTGATTAACCAACGTGAAAATTTCTGTTTATTATACCCCCGAATCTACTCCCGAACATGAGATTCCTGATTGTGCTGTGGTGATTGATGTGTTAAGGGCAACCACGACTATTGTTACTGCTTTAAATAATGGGGCAAAATCTGTCAAAGCCTACAGTGATTTGGATTTATTAACCCAAGAAAGTGATTTATTGCCTCCTGAATCTCGTTTAAGATTGGGAGAAAGAGGTGGTAAAAAGGTTGATTTTTGTGATTTAGGTAATTCCCCCCTCGATTGTACTGTGGAAACAGTGAGCGGAAAACAGTTATTTATTAGTACCACTAATGGTACTCGCTCTTTACAAAGGGTTCAAGAGGCAAATACTGTCATTACTGCTGCTATGATTAATTATCAAGCAGTAGTGAATTATTTACTGGAAAAACAACCTGAAAACCTATGGTTACTAGGCTCAGGTTGGGAGGGAGGTTATTCTTTGGAAGATACTGTTTGTGCAGGGGCGATCGCATCTTCTTTGGTAAATATTAGTAAACCTGAACTGATGGGCAACGATGAGGTAATTGCGTCTATTGCTTTATATCAGCAGTGGCAAAATCAATTATTGGACTTATTTAAGTTATCTAGTCATGGACAAAGATTGTTAAAATTAGGCTTGGATGATGATTTAAAATATTGTTCTCAGCAAAATATTACTGACACTTTACCTATACAAAGCGCGATCGGTATTGTCAAAAATTAAAACGAAGAATTTTTCAGCAACCCCTAATTAATTTAACTGCGTTATCTGGGGGTAAAGGATGAGAAAATAAATAACTTTGCCCCCAAATACACTCCATTTGTCAAATAATCTCTTGCCGAAATCATCTATCCATAATTGAAGATTGCGATTAAACCCCTAGCCAAAAGTAACAAATTATTCCTAACATTGCCAATCCCACAACGGTCTGTTGTTGTTGGCTGAACCAATGTTGCCAACTTTGCAGAAAATAAGAGATGAAACTTTGACGTTGACGACCTAATTCTTTCATTAGAGAAGCGACTTGCTTATCTACCTCTTTGATTGAGATCTCACCTTTTTGATAGGCCGCTTCTAGCTCATCTAACTTCCGCCAGTATTCTTGAGTTGCTTCGAACAGATTCAGGATCATTGAATTATCTTGAAAAAAGTTTTATACAGAGTTTATTGACTTAAAGCTTCTAGTAGTGCGTCAAATTTGTTTTGAGGAACTAACATTGATAAATTAATTAAGTTATGTAAATTAATGTAACAACTAATTCAGATAATGTTAACCAATAAACATTAAGTGTATTCCGAACAATCAGTTACGGTTGTTGCCTCAAGATTAGTAACGAGAAGCTACCTAGGCTTTTGGCAACAAGTGATTGAGATAGAAAATAACAAGCAAATAAGTAATAAACTTGAGATGAAACCTTTGAGGATAGCCGTATGAGTATTAATACTCCTTTGTTTCTAAAAAGTACTAGGTGCATTTCTTGAGCTTGATTACGGATTTCTCTACCTTAGAAATTTATTAAAAAGATTTACAATACTTAATATATTGCCGTTATAATTCTTTACAAATATCTGAGGATAGTCCAAATGTTTACAAGTACCAGCCAAGAGTTTCTCGAAACTAACTTGAGTTCATCTAAAAGAAGAAGCAAAAACGACCTTTTGGCTATCTTCTTCTTCTTTCTGGGAGTACCGCACATATACAATATTATCCAAAAGGGGAGTAGCCAACGTAAATTCCTTACTATTCAATCAAATAATAGAGTATATTCAGCTCAAACATCGCATCTTTCTAGGTTTTCTCTTAGTCGCTACTTAAGTATTTTACTTCTAGGTCTGTTTACTGCTGGAATTATGGAAATGGTAAGGGCGATCGCTAAATAATCAAAATCAATTTTAGATTTTTAATGAGCCTTCAGTTTGATTTATCCACAACCAGCAATCTGAAATTAATTTACTCCAATCAACGTAAATCTAAACTTGGATTAAAAATATTTAAAACAATGATAACCACTTTTTATTCTTTCGTTTCCAAGATACTCAAGCCCAACTATCAAGCAAATTTTTGGTCACAAACCACTTGGGCTATTTTACGAGTCGTGGTAGGACTGATGATGATTCATAATGGCTTAGATAAACTGGGCAATATTGAAAGCTTTGCTGAAGCCTATGTTGCTTATATCGGCTTGCCCTTCCCTATTTTCTTTAGCTATGTTGCAGCCTACACAGAGCTGATGGGATCTCCTTTAATCATCATAGGTTTGCTAACTCGACCTGCCGCTTTAGGTCTTTTTGCTACCATGTGTGTCGCTATGTACCATCATGTTCTCGTTGCCGGTTTGAGCATTCCTTACTTAGAACTGTCAGCTATTTATGCCTCCTGCTTCCTGTTCTTTTTGATTAATGGTGCTGGCTTATTTTCTTTTGATGCTTTAATCGTTAATTGGCTTAATAGTAATGTTTCAAGCCAAAAAGCAAAAACCATTATGCCTTTAGAACGGTACTTTAAACTAATAAAATATTCCAAGACAATTAATAAGCTAACAAAAATTAGCTTAAACAAAAAATAAGTTGAACGTTCGTTGCGACAGTTCCCAAACAAGTGCGAAGCGGACTGGGGAAGGATAGCAACACCTAATTTTATTTCCCCCCTTCTCGGTTTTTTATCTACTCTTTGAGCTTTTCGATAGTCGCACCACCAGTGCTAGAGACATAATAACAGCCCGACCAAAATGAGACATTCCCCCAATAGTATTTTTTTACTTCTTGGGGGAATTCCTTTTTGAACATCCTAGCGGTACAACTTTATAGGTAGAGCGTGCAGCTACGCTGTGCCTTCGGCAACGCAGTCCTCTAAAAGACTTTGGATCAACATCTAATCTTTTTCTAGCTTCTCTAGGGAGTTAAGAAGTTATTGTCGCTGTTTGACAAATTATTTTCCCAACAATTTTTTCGCTCACCCATTGCCCCTAGTTGCACTAACCTTGTATCTTACCCTGTACGGCAAACAAATAATCACAATCGTTCCTCTGCCAACTTGACTATCGATTTGCCAAGTTCCCCGATGCTGTTTAACGCAAGTATTAACGATTGCCAATCCCAAACCACTTCCGGGGATGTCCCCGACATTACTCCCTCGATAAAATATCTCGGTGATACGACTAAGATCCCTTTGAGGGATTCCCATGCCTTGATCTTTTATGCACAAGATAACCATCTTTGCAGTAACTTCTAAAGAGAGTGCAATTAGTGTATCTTCGGGAGAATATTTAGCTGCATTAATCAGAAGATTTGTTAGAAGTGATCGTAGCAATTTTTTATCCAAGTAAATCGTTACTGGTTTCCCTGTTCCATTAAAATCGATGTTTTGAACGATTTCTGAATGTAATTCTTTGATCATCCTTTGACAAAAAACTTCTAGATCCACTACCTCTGGGTGAAAATTGAGCCTTCCTGCCTCAGCTTGTGTCAGTAACAGTAAATCTGCAATCTGTTGATTCATCTGCCGAGCAGTTGAATGTAATTTTTGAAAGTTGATGCGCTTCTGTTCTTCGGTTAGTTGCTCACTGTGAGTTTGCAGCAATTCGATCGTTAGGAGCATGGCAACAAGAGAATTGCGAAGTTCATGAGAAGCCATCGAGAAAAAGCGAACTCTCGAATCATTTAACTCCTGTTTCCGCTCAATTTCCCGTCCAAACTGATATAAAAATAGAACTAAGGCACAGGTAATTCCCAACCCGGCGATTAAGGTAGCAAGAACATCGTATTGAGCTTCCATTGGGTAATTAACCGAGGGGGAAAACTTAATCAACCACGTTCGTTGCCCAACCGTGAGACGGCGAGTGCAATCGGTAGTGAAGGGACAGAGATCTTGCCATGCCTGATTGATAAGTGTTGGCTTCTCTAAAACACTTACCTGTTGATGCTCTGCTTTGTATCTTCCCAGAAAACGCTCTTTTGGGTCAGCATTCTCATCGAAAATCATAAAATCGATATTCCTCTGAGATCCAACGAGAGACTCTTCTACCACATCCGATACTCGGAATACACCTAGCACTACCCCGATAAATTTTTGTCGGCGCAAGGTAATAGTCGTTGGCGGTGGATACTCTCTGTAAGTTGGCTTAAGGAGCAAAAATCCAAAACCATCGCTTTTGTCCTGAACTAAAGAAATTCGTTTGGTTGCTTTAATTTTTCCTGTATCTCTTGCCTCTGCGATCGCTATCGCCCGACTAGGCTCGGAAGAAAGATCGTAACCCAAAGCAGATTCATTACCCTTCAACGGTTCAATGTAGGTGACGGGAATATAATATGAACGCTTATTTGCTCGGACTAGCTTTCCTTTTTCCCCTATCTCAAGGATCTCGAAATCCCTATAGCCTTCTGTGCGGATCTGACGTTCGTAGTTAAGGCGGTCATCCGATCGTATCAAAGGAGCCCATTCCAACGCTTGAATCCCTGGATAGTCATCAAGTGCGCGGGTGACAAAAACAGCAAATGTTTTTCGATCAATGGATGATTGTTGCACACCATAATGATCGCCCAAAAATTCTAACAAGTCTGTATATCGGTTAAAAGAGCGTTGAAGCGTTGTTGTTAAACTATCGATCTGTTTTTGAAAGCGGAGTTGACGATTCGACATTACCCATTTACTAACATAAGATGTCGCCCAAATTGTTATTCCCGTTCCTACAATCAATGTGACAAATAACGCAATTCGATAGTACGATAATTTTTTAAACATTAATAGATCACAGACTATAATTAATTTGTCAATTTGATGTTTATTTTAATTTTGCTTCGCATCTAATATATCATTAATACCATGTCAAAATTTACAGCTATTTTCAAATTAATCAACCACAAAAATTTATTATAAATGTAGGGTGGGCATCGCCAACGATATGAGTCTGTGGTTTACCTAACTGAAAACCGCAGTAAGGTTCAAACCTTTAAATTATAGACTTATCTAAGAAGTCAGGCAAGAGGTAAGACCCAAGACGCAAAAGGCAAAAAGTTACATTTTGATGATTTCACTATAAAAATTGATTTGGAAAATAATTTCTGGAGATGTGCAATGACTAAAGTATTGCTTGTTGAAGATCAAAACATTATTCGGGAAGGACTGAAATTTTTATTGGAAACCCAACCCGATTTTCAGGTAGTAGGAGAAGCCAGTAATGGACAACAAGCGATCGAACTGATCACATCTATGTATTTTAATTCTCAACCCCCCGATGTGGTACTGATGGATGTTCTGATGCCAGTCATGGATGGTGTTAGTGCAACTCAGCATATCTGCAAGCAGTTTCCAAGGACTAAGATTATTATGTTGACCCTGTTTGGGGAGGGAAAATATGTTAATGAAGCATTGCGTTATGGAGCAAAAGGCTATTTGTTAAAAGATACACCTTTAGCAGAACTAGCAGAAGCAGTTCGCTCAATTAATAAAGGCTACACTCAATTAAGCCCTGGAATTTTAAACAAGCTGATGTTAGAGCCATCAATGACTAACTCAGTGCCCTCTGTCGAACTCCCCTCCAAATTAACAAAACTAACGGCAAGGGAGCGACAAATATTACGAATGATGGCTGAAGGAGCAAGCAACAAAGAAATTGCTAACACCCTATATCTTTCGTCAGGAACTGTCAGAAACCACGTTACTAATATTTTGGGTCGTTTAGGGGTTTCCAATCGGACTCAAGCGGTGATTATAGCTCTCCCTTTCCTTGAGCAGTTATAAATTTTTGCTATCTTTCTTCTCTCTCTCTCTAGGCAGAAGATTCAGAAAAGTCATCTCAACAATAGACCAAAAATACCTGAGTTCGGAGTTCGGAGTTAAACGTTAGGTGTATTGACAAAAATGATAAATAAATTGATTTTACATCTTTTTCTTCTAAGTTTAATTGGTTTTCGACCCATAATGACAGTTAATGATCACTTTTAATGCCTTATTCTACAAGGTTTTTAACATCGAACTCAGGTAAAAATAAACCCAATCATGACAAATGTCATGGTGAGAATATGACATTTATTAGGGGTGGAAAATCTTGTTACTTCGATAAACTGATATTACGACTCCTTAAACTGACTGAAACAAATCCATTTACAGCAGTTAAAGGAATTTGTGTTATTAATGAAACTGTAAGTAATAAAGTATTTCTTCAAAGTCTTAGTTATTTTCTTATCTAACCATTCATTTTAGAGGTTATTAATTTAAAATGTCTATCAACTTTTCCAATCGGCTTTCTGCTATTACTACCGACTCTGCTGGTGTTACTCACATTGTCTGGGTGGAAGATTCCACTCTCTTTCATGCCGAGTACGACAATAATTCCGCCACTTGGGTTAATCAAACTGCGATCGCATCTATAGGTAATCAAGGGGTAGTGGGTTTAAACCTCATCGCTAGTGATAATCTCATCGAGATTCCCAATTCTAGTAATGAGCTACCCGGCTTGGTAGTGGTTTATCAGCAGGGAAGTGAAAATGAGAGCAATTTTTTCTACACCGCCGCTCAATACGATGGTAACGGGAAAGCCCAATGGTTAGATAAGCCCCAAGCCTTAAGTGCAGACCAGATTGGGGATTTAGAACCAAGGGCGATCGCCACAGAAGACGGCACGGTTTTTGTGGTAGGACAAAAAGTTAATTCCATTGATGCCCAAAATCAAGGCATCAGGGAGGACAGCGACTTATACTATCAATCCTTTAGTGTTTCTCTTAGTGAGTTCACAAGCCCACCGAATTCTGCTCCTTTATTGACAGCAGAACAACAACCAAGAAACTTGTCGGGTTATTCAGGGCAGAATAGTGCCGTTACTCCATCTCACTCGCCACTTACTGATCAAGAAGAGACTACTTTAGTGAAGAAAAGTGCCTTTCAGGGGCAGAAATTAAAGTTTACCACCTACTCTAATTTCAGTGCTAGTGCCTGGGAGTTTCTATTAAGTAAAGGAACGAGCAAAACAGTACAAAAAGCTCTCAAAAACGCATTTGGTGGCTTAAAGGTCGATATTTCTTTGCAGGGTACAGTATTGGGACCTAACAAGTATGGAATTACTTCGGAAGCTTCTGTAGGAAATAAAACGAAAATTGATTCAAAAGGAGGTTTTAAAAAATCAGACACTCAAAGTAACGCCTTCACCATATCACTAAAGATTTCTTCTCTATCGGAATTTGGCAATAGGGTGGGATCGAGTAGATATTTGCCCCTTACCAAAGAAACGACAACTTTAGGTTTATCTTTTGCATTTACTGTGCCTATCGTGGGGACAGATATACCAGCACTAGGGGCTAATGTTCTTAGCATTAGTCTTGACGCCTTTTTCAGTGCGGGGTTTTCCTTGAAGTGGAAGTTAAAATCAAGGAATCCTGAAACTAATTCTCCTCTCCTTGCTCCCTATTTGGGGGGTCGTAGTCTGACAGAATTAGAGGTTGTCGATACACTAGTCGGGGACGTTCCTATATTTTCCCAAATTGCCGCTATTTCTGCTATTCTTTCCAATGTAATTGTAGCATTTGAAACACAAGATACAGTAGGTGGTGAGACCACTGGACCCTTTCTTTTGGAGTCCCTTGAGATTGGTATTCCCGTATCCGCAGGTCTTCGATTAACCGTCGATATTCCTTTTCTTGCATCATTAGTTGGTTCAATAGGAACTTCCCTGACAGGAACATTTTTGGTGGAAGGAACATCAGATGGTCCCAAAGATACTTTTACTTTGGGGCTACCTTATAGCCTAGCACTCAAGCTCCTAGGGTTCATCAATTTTAAGTTCTCAGGAGATCCTCGCTGGACTTGGCCTCAAGGATCAGCACCAGCAGCTCAGTCATCAGCCCTCGCATTGACTGATGATCAATCTTTTGAAGCACTAGCAACAACCTCTGAAACAGTTCCGAGCGTGGCAGGAAATTTGTTAACTATTCCCTTTTCCACTCCCCTTAACTCTGACTTGACTCTCAACCCAAGCGAATTCACTGTTCGGGTGACAAATGCCGATGGCACTCAATCCACCATTCCTGTATTTGATGTCATCGTTCAAGATGATTCCGTTATTCTTCGCCTAGAGTCCTCAATTCCCTACACCACCCTCAACGATCAGCCCGTAACAAACAATATTACTGTTAGCTATACTGGAAATCAACTCAATGGGCTTACAGAAAATCCCGTTACCGTTATCAATAACTCCTCTCAAACGCCAGTTTATGTTTATGATCCCACCAGTGGCACGGGAACAAGTTATACCAATGCCAATCAACAAATAACAATCACCTTTAATGCCCCCTTAAATACCAATGTTATTCCTGATTCGAGCCAATTTGTCGTGACGGATAGTGACGGTGTAGTTATCGACTTAATATCTTCAGAGGAAAATAATCAAAAGCCCATTTATGTTAATCAAAATAGTGTTGTTTTAACCCTAAATGGGGAACATGGAACGATTCCCCTCGGAGAAAATTATACGGTGCAATATACTCCGAAGGAGAACTCAAGCAACAATCTCGAAAGTGCCAGTAATCAAGACATTGACCTATTTTCCATCAGCAACTCTAGTCCCCCCACCACGGCAGGAAATGTTAACAGGACTTTTGTCAGTTCTCAAAGTACCAATCAAGTCCTCAACAAGATAGAAAATGACTTCGCCCAAGACAGTCCTCCTGCCTTAGCACTGACCAGTCAAGGGCAGATTTTACTCAGTTGGGGTAGTGACGCACCGAATCTATTACCCATTTCCGCTTTAGCAGAAGGCAGTAATATTTATCTCACCTTTGGGGAAAATCTATCTAACAATCAAGGAAACTTCCTCAATCCCAAGTCAGATCAATTTACTGTCACCATTGACGGTGTTAGTCAACTATTAAGTTTAACAGTACCACCAAGTGTAGAAGGGAATACATTGGTTTTAACTTTGGCTGAACCCATTGCGGATAAAGTAACATCAATTTCTGTTGCTTATAACCTGATCGCATCAGAAGGAATTGTTAGTAGCAACTTAGCCTATACCGATTTAACAGGCACAATATTTTGGTTAGAAAAATTTGCCGATTTACCCGTTAACTTAATTAACGACACCACCGCACCAACAGTATTAGGCTTAGAAGTTAATGGCAATGTTTATGGTGGCTATGGCTTAAATCAAACTATTGTTATTCCTTTTGATCAAGAATTATTATTTAACTCGGAAAATCAACAAATCCCCAGTGATAGTTTTAACGTATCGGTTAACAACCTTGTCGTTGGAGTTCTTCAGGCAATCGTTAATCCTACGTCGGTGGTGTTGACGTTAGATAATTCCATTCAAATTGGTCAAGGGGATACGGTTTCGGTGAACTATAAATCAGATTCTAATAATCCATTGCGAGGAAATAACAATCAAATCGTTGCCTCCTTTTCCCTCAGTAATATTCTTACTACCGCAACAGCATCAGGTACAGTCATCAAAACAGCTTTTTCACCTTTTGGCGATAGCGGTATTTCTCTAATCACCACAGTACCAAATACCAATGGTTTAAACTTTGATGTTGCCTCAGCACTTACCAGAGACAATGTTAATGTTTTGGCGTGGGTTCAAGTTGATAATGATGATTTGACCATTCAACAGATACCTGGACAAGGCTACACAGAGGAACAATCAGCTAATATTACTACCGCTATTAGTCAGTCCGATGTTTATTATTCAATTTTAGGACCAGATAATCAATGGAGTTTGGCACAACCGATCGCCCCTGTGCAAACGGGTCAAGATCAAAAAATAACCCTAGGAGAAGGTCCAAATGGTGATTTAATAGCCACTTGGTTAAACACCCAACAAGAAAGTAATGGCGATCCCTTAACGACAATTTATTGGTCAAGTTTTAACGGCACGAGTTGGACAACTCCCCAGACACTGCTCTCAGAAATTTCCCCCGATGCTTTTTCGGAATTAAATATTCGCTCTGTTAACGGACAACCTGCCATTTTCTGGACGGAGACTCCCCCTGCTTCCTACAGCGATCGGGTTACAGAGCTACAACCTTTGGTATATTTACGCTTGGCTGAATTGAGTGGCACAACTGCGATCAATGAAGGAGAATCAGCACCGAGTCTTAACGGTACTTATAGTGGGAATTTTAAATTCAACCAAATCGGAGCTTTAGATGATACTGCTAACAATTCAGGCGATCCCAACCCCGCAGTATTATTTGAGGGGGGAGGCGTAACCCTAGACTCAGTTGTTCCTATTTCGAGTCAGGGATTTTCAGTAGAATTTTGGTTTCAATTACCCAATATCAACGCTATTCCGAATTTAGTATCAATAACAGATGTATTTCAGTTTGGCATTAACGATACTGAGTTAGCGTTCAGTTTGAACAATTCTGATAATTCAACCATTACGATAACCCCCCCCCTAGAGGTCAATACTTGGTATTATGTTGTTGGTACTTACGATGGTACTCAGGATATTCTCTCCTTATACCTCAATGGTGAATTGGTGGGGAGTTTAGAGGAAGTAACTTTTACTGATTTACCCCCATCAGGCACATTAAATATTGTCGGTCAGGGAGGCACAGTAATTGTCGATGAAGTTGCTTTTTATAACTCTGTTCTTACCTACGTACCCAGCAGTAATGACTTAACCGCTTCTAACGCCACAAGTTTAACTGGCAGTCAATTTATTGATGGAGCGTTGGGAACTGATGAAATAGGCAATAACTACATATCTCGATACAATGATCCTGCGGCCTCAGGTCCAGAAGCCCGTTACAGCGTTTGGAATCCTAACTCTAACAGTTGGGAAATAGACGGTCAAATAGAGCCGATCGCCACCATTACTCCCACAACTTTAAATGATGCGAATTATCCCGTTTGGGATATTGTCTCAGCGACAGACGGTAGTATCACCAGCACAGAAATTTTCCCTAACGGTGAAGCCGATCGCATTTTTCAAATTGATTTAGTCAATCAACAAGGTCGAGAAATTACAGGGATTTCCGTGACAGTTCCTAACACGCTTTTGTTATGGGGAGTGGGAGAAGAAGGTAATGGTAATGCCATCGGCGGTTTTCAAGTGGGTGTAATTTTGGGCGAAACCATCACCCACAACGGTCAACTCACATTTCTTGATGGTGCAAATCTACTCAATAGCCTCAATCCCAATGTTTCTGCTCTCAATTATAAGGTGATGGGAGAAACGGCAACCCTGAATGTATTGATTGATGAAACGGGTAATGAATTTTCCACCACGCCGATTATCACCGTCTATTTTAAGGATGGCGGTAGTATTACCCCACAGGTTTTATCTTTACCCAACCAAGGAGGTAGTGTTCCCTCTGATAGTATCGATGGGCTAGGAACACAAGTTCTAGGGGTTGCCACAGTGACAGAAGCCAATGATGCTTCCTTGGCAAATATTGACAGTGGTTTTGTTATTGATACTAATACCCCTGCCATCGGCTCTGTGTTAGCCAGTGCATTTAACTCTAATGAGAGTTTAGCCTATGTAGCTGTAGGCAATCGGGGTTATACCGATAGCGAAGGCAATCTCGTTAGTAATGGCACGGTTCAGATTTTGTTTCCTAATGGCAGTGTTTTGCAAGGAACGGAAATTAAACCCCTGACAACAACGGATTTATCGGGTAATCCGGGGGGGGGTTTAATCACAGGTATTGCTGACGGTGGCACTCTCAACAGTGGCGTATCCATGAGCCTAGCCACAGGAGATATAGATAGTGACGGTATAGATGATTTAGTCATCGGTGATGCCAACGCTAATGGCGGCAATGGAGCAATTTACGTTATTTACGGTAGTTATCTGACCAATAACCCCAACTCAACCATTGATGTGAGTAGTCTCAATTCCACTCCATCAAATGTGGGCTATGTTATTAATCCCTCTATTCCCGTTACCTTAACTACTTTAAGTCTAGGCTTTACTCAATTCTTGAACCCAGCAAATGTTCCTAGTTCTGCTCAATTTGCGGTTAGTGTCAATAACACCAGTGTTGCGGTTTCTGCCGTTGAAATTCAAGGTGAACGGGTTATTCTTACTCTGGCAAATAACATTGATTTTGAACCCACTGACACCCTTACTATTGCCTATACTTCCCCCTCTGAATCTCCTTTAGAAACAACCTCAAATACTGTTATCCCCAGTTTCAGTGTCAATAATCAAAACCCGACAACGATTCCTAACACCGACATTACCGCCAATGTAATTATTACCCCCGTCCAAGCAGGGTTTTCTGTGGCGGTTGGTAATTTTGACGCAAATACAAATTTCACCAGAAATGATATTGCCTTTGGCGCACCAGGTGCTTACGAAGGAGGAGCGGTTTATATTGCCTATAACGGCAGTAGCACCATCTCTAATGTCTATCCAGAAAATTATCCTCAACAGGCGACTGAACAAGCGGGATTTTCTTTGGCAGTTTCCCACTATTCTCCGGGAAATCCAACTACATTTACGGGAAGCAGTTCCAGTGATGATCTCCTAGTTGGCGCACCGGGTTACAAATTATCCATCGACAATCAATGGCAAGGAAAAGCAGGGCTACCGTCTGGTAGTCAGTCTCTCTACCCTAACTCGGAAGAGGTTGACGTTGGTGCCGCTTATGTTCTTTCTAGTGGTAGTCAAGGATTATCTCTCTGGGGAACTTATACTGGACCTAATACCCCCGCCGCCAATGGGGTTGCTTCCAATTATCTGGCAGGATTTGCGATCGCATCTGAAGACTTAGATGGAGATGGACGACAAGACTTAGGAATTTCCGCCCTTGGGGTTAATGCCAATGCGGGAGCAGTTTACGTCATCAGTGGTGATAAAGCTACCAATAACTCCCAACCCCAGACTTTAAACGATATTAGCAATCTCATTATCAATGGTTCAATACCCAGTGGAGAAGCAGGAACGCTAATCACCACACCGGGGGATATGAATGGTGACGGTTATCAGGATTTTCTGATCACCGCACCCCAAGCCATTGGCGGAACAGGTCAAAGTTATTTGCTATTTGGTCCTCTGGATTTAGACGAGGTAGGGACTTTATTTGATCTCGGTGTCACCAATAAAGACGAAACCTTTTTACTCAATGGTAGTCTTCCGGGTCAACTAGCAGGTACGGCGGCGATCGGAATAGGAAATATTACAGGAAACAAAGGACCTAATAACCAAGCCATTGACAGTTTATTATTAACTGCACCGGATGCCCAACAACTTTACACCGTTTATGGTCAACCCTATTTAGAAGATGATGGCAGTATCAAATTAGCTAATATCTCCTCAGATAATGGGTTTGTGATTGACGGGGCTGAATATAATGGCTACTCCAAGGTAGTTAATTCTGGTATTCCTAATCAAAATACTGATTTAATGCCATCGATCGTCAGTTCTGGGGACACTCTGTACATGGCGGTAAAAGGGGAAGGAAATGATCCCAATATTTATATAACCACCAGTGCCGATGGAGGGAAAACTTGGAGTCCTGCTCAAGTGGCGATCGCAGGGGCAACCAACTTTGCTCCATCCCTTGCAATTTATAATGACGTACTCTATTTAGCCTACACGGGATTAGGGAGAAACCAAGAGATCAATCTTCTTTGGAGTACAGATGGTGGACAAAGTTGGAGTCCGCAATATCAAATTGGCTCAGGAAACGGGCTTGTCTTGAGTGCTTACAATGGACCGACTCTAGTAGTTTATGAAGAGCAATTATTCGTTATACATACCAATAGAATAGATTCATCAAGTGGCATCTCTTATGTGTACTCAAATAATCCTCAATCCAACGGAACTTGGTCATCTCTGGTTGAAATACCGGGCTTAACCAGTGCTAGTGCCGTTAGCACCACCGTCTCAAATGATGCTCTTTATATTGCCTATCAAACTGGTACAGCAGAGAGTCCGGGTAACGGCATTGACATCGCCAAAGGTGAACTTGTTCAGGGTGAAGGTTTCAACTTATCATGGACAAACTCTTCAGTGTCGGGGGTAAACACTAATCAAACTCCCGGATTGACTTCCTTCGGCTCAACCCTTTATCTGACTAGCACCACTACTGTCCCCAATGTCAACTTACCATCCTATATGAGTACCTCCACTGATGGAACAAATTGGACAACCGTAGAAATTAAAGGAGGGGGCAGTACCTACCCCGTAACTCCCAATCTCCCCGCCCCAAGCAATTTCTTCGCACCATCTCCAGTGGTTGTTAACGATGAAGTGTATTTGGTTAGTTCCCTAGAAAATAGTGGCTATAACGTGTTAAATTTTCAGTCGCCCTTTAGCCCCTTCGAGGTTGTCAATCCTAGTATTCCCAATCAAGAAACTGATTTAATGCCCTCGATTGTAAATTATCAAGGCACTCTGTACATGGCAGTAAAAGGAGAAGGAGATGATCAGAGTATTTATATAACTGTTAGTAAGGATGGAGGTAAAACTTGGCTTAACCCAGAGCAACTAGCTGGTATTACAACAAACCTCGCTCCATCCTTGGCGGTTTATGACGGTGTGTTGTACTTAGCTTATACGGGGACAGATAACCGCATTTATATTCTTAGTAGCACTGACGCATTGCAATTTGAATATACAGGAGAATGGGGACAGCCATATCAATTTGGACAATTTTCTTATGAAGCTCCTGAATTAGTGGTTTATCAAGACCATTTATTAACCCTATATACCCAAGCCAGTGGTGTTGGCGTTCTAAGCTATGCCTATTCCAATAATCCTCAATCTGCGGACTCTTGGTCATCCGAGATTTATATTTCTGGTCAAACCAGTGCCAATGCCCTTAGTGCCACAGTCTTAGATGAGACGCTCTATATTGCCTATCAAACAGGGGAACGAGTTAGCCCCGGTAACAGCATTGATGTCACCTCAACCAACAGCACCGACTTAAATAATTTATCATGGGCTATTTCATCTGTACCAAATGTGAACATTAATCAAGCCCCCGGAATAACTTCCGATGGCACAAGGCTTTATGTCACAAGCCCTAATTCTGTGAGTTTTTCCAGCAATGGAACGAGTTGGACAACGGTAGAAAACTCGGATAGCAGTATCTACTCCCTATCCCCAGTTGTATTTGAAGGGCAAGTTAATTTAATAAGTTCGATCGCCAATAGTGGGTATGAGGTGTTAAGTTTTGAAGCTCCTAAGAGTATTGTCCGAATGCTGGGCGACATTAATGGGGATGGTTTTGCCGATGTTTTTGCAGGGGGCAACAATGCTAATGTAATTGTTTTCGGAGATAGTACCAAAGACTTGTTAACGGAAGCATCCGGCACGGGAGATTTAGTCATTAGCGTCCTAGATTCCGAGATTCAAGATGTGATCAATATTAGCGATTTTAATGGCGATGGATTACAAGATTTTGGAGTTATAGATGACAAGGGAGATTTTTATATCGTTCTTGGCAACCCAGATTTAAGTGAAACAACTCAACTCACTTTAACTGATCCAGTAACCGATTTTTCCTCTATTGAAAGGGTAATTGGTATTGGTAATTGGTTCCCTAACGGTTATAACGATTTGTTGATAGGGGGTAACGGTCCTTTCGTTACTGGCAGTCGTGGTTTGTATGCCACTCAACGCACCAATCAAGATACCACCTTTTTTAGTCAGTCAGAGTTGATTTTCATATCTTCTTTAGATCCTCAGCTTATAAGTACAGGTACTGGAATCGATTATGATGGCAATGGCTCTAACAATTTATTGTATAGTCCAACAAACGAGTCTGGTTTTTCCAGTCGGAGTTTCTCTGAGGCAGATTTCAACGGCGACGTCGTTCTAACTATTGATGTACCAAGTCCTTCTACCATTGAGGAATTACAATCTATCGGTGATTTCAACGGGGATGGCATTGAAGATTTAGCGGTTCTTGTTAAAAATTTCAATTATGAAGCTAATAACGCTGTCACAGAATATCCCACGGCAATTCTTATTTACTATGGTGATGCTGGTGGTTGGACTACGGCAAAGCAACCTGATCTGAATTTTGTATATGGAGCTGATCCCATTTCCAACTTAGCAAAAGCAGGAGATCTTAATGGTGATGGTTTCGATGATTTCTTAGCGAGTTCTTCCACTAACAATAACAATGAGGGTAGCTCTGTTGTTGTTTTCGGTGGAGGTAAGGGAATTTGGCAGACTACTACTTTATACTCTTTTCTCGATCTTTCTGCCGAACAAGGTTTCATCATAACAGGACTCCCCAATTCTGAGGCAGGAAGTTCCATTAGTGGCGGTGGAGATGTGAACGGGGATGGTTTTGATGATTTAATCATTGGTGCTCCGGGTAACTACGATGACTTAACCTATGTTCTTTTTGGTAGTGACTTTAATCAGATAATTAATCAAACGGGAACGATCGGCGATGATGTCATGCTCGGTACTCCTACTGGAGAAAGTTTTGTGGCAGGGCAAGGAGATGACGAAATCTACACCCATGGCGGTTTAGATGTAGTCTATGCAGGACCGGGGGATGATTTTGTTTCCATTGCTGATACCTTCTTCCGTCGCATAGACGGGGGTACAGGATTAGATGTATTGGAATTACACGGTTATAACGGACAGAATTGGGATATTTCTACCCTTGCTCCGGGCGATCGACTCCGCAACTTTGAAGTCATTGACATTCGTAACTATGGAGTTAATCAGTTAACCCTTAATTCCCTAGCGGTGAGAAATTTATCCAGCAATAACACTATTGTTGTTTTAATGGATAGCACTGATAACCTCGTCTTGAGTAGCGATTTTAGTTCAGCAGGAACTACTTATCAATACGGAGATAAATACTATCAATATACTGCCTCCGAAGCGACAGTTCTGGTTAATCAAGCCACAGCACCCACTTACACCGCACCTGATACCATCACTCCGACACCTATTCTGCCTTCTGGTGCTGGAGAAGCTAGTCCAAACTCATTGGAATTGGCTCAGGGAATTTCCAGTAGTGTTTCCGTTGCTGATAATAATGATAATATGGGTGAGGGTGAAACTCGTTTATTTGTCTCGAATCCGATCGTAGCCAACGAAGTCGATGGAGAGATCGATTTTACTATCCAACGTACAGGGGACTTGAATAAATACGTCCAAGCCTATTATATCAGTCAAGATGGACGGGCAAAGGCAGGAAACGATTATAGTCCAGTGTTAGGAAGAGTAGTATTTGCCCCAGGAGAAACAAGTAAAACCGTTTCTATACCTTTACCTTTAGATGACATCTATAGTGGTACAAGAGGATTTGGTTTACTCGTCACTCCTGATCAAGAAAGTGATACCCCTCTTGATGGTCAATTTTCTATCTATGCTGATCCTGACGGACAAATTCGTAATTGGAATTACCTCGAAAATGATCGACCTCTTAGTGTTATGGATGGGGAGTTAGAATTTCGTATCACCACTAACGATGGTACAGCAGAAGTCAAACTCTATTTTGAGGGCGATCGAGACTTTAATAGTTACTATAGCTTTAATGAGCAAACCCAAACCTATGAACCATTTGAATTTAATGGCAATATCGGTGCGGAGTTATTTGATGACGATGGTGATGGTAATTATGAGGGAGTTATTTTACATCTTCAAGATGGTAGTGAATACGATTTAGATGGATCTGAAAATGGGATTGTTTTCCAACAAGGATTTTTAGCAGAAGGCGATCGCCCCTTAATTACTTTAAATAAACCGATGTATCGTTTTCGGAATACAAGTTATGATACGGGGGTTTATCTTTATGCAGGAGAAACCGAAAGTGAATCGATCAAAGAAAACTATGGCAATTTTGTGGAGGAGGGATTAGCTTTTTATGTTTCCCCAACTCCTCAAGATGGTTTAATTGCCTTTAATCGTTTCCAAAATACGAACTTACCCGGTACTTACCTCTATGCCGGAGAAACCGAAAGTGAGTCTATTCGAGAAAACTATGCTAATTTTGTGGAAGAGGGAATAGCCTTTTATGCTTACCCTCAAGGTTCACAAATGGCAGCCACGATTTCTCGTTTCCAAAATGGTAGTTTACCCGGTACTTACCTTTACACAGGGCAACCAGAAACAGATAGTGTGATCAACAACTATCCTAATTTCAATCTCGAAGGTATAGCCTTTGAAGCGATTATGACTTAAATAAACCGATTTGAGATTATATCTTTTTCTAGGAAATAAGCTATAATTTTGGAGCATTTTCCCGCCCCTGTGAGGGGGCAGGGCTGTTTCACTCGTCGGGGGCAAAATTAGATTTTATCAGTTCAATTTATTGAACGAAAACTGTTAGCTTTGCCAATTTATTGCAAAGCGAGTTATGACTTAAAACCCTTATCCTGCAATGAAATTTATTTCATTGCTAATAGAGATTGTTAAATAAATTTAACTCAATAAAAGATGATTGATTATATTTTTGTTTGTGATGGGGAAGAATTAAAAGCTGTTCAAAAGGGTTTATTTTTATCTGATTTAAAGAGAAAAATTGTTTCTATTCCCATCGGAATTAAAACAGTTAACAATTTTTTAAAATGTAGTCAAATTCCCCAGAATAAATCTGTTATTTTAATAGGTTTAGGCGGTAGTTTATCGGCTGATTATTCAGTGGGAGATGTAGTAATTTATGAAAACTGTAGCTATTTAGATAAAGGAAATTTAGGGACTAAAAATTGCGATTTAGAGCTAAATAATTATCTAATAAATAACCTAAACTGTCATCTGATAAAGGGTTTAACTACTGATACCTTAGTGCATCAATCTAAGCATAAAAAAAATCTTTCTGAACAAACTTACTTATCGGTAGTTGATATGGAAAGTTTTGCTATTTTAAGTTATTTTGAATCCGCAACTGTTGTCAGAGTTATTAGTGATAATTATGAGGATAATTTACCTGATTTAAACTCGGCGATTACCCCTGACGGAAAATTAAATAAGGGAAAAATGGCGATCGCACTTATGCAAGAACCTTTAAAAGCAATAAAATTAATCCAAAATGCTTTAATTAGTCTCAAAAAACTGGAGGAGATCGCATCCGTTCTCTCGAATTTAGAACTTCAAGTGCAAGATAAGAAAATACAAAAGAATAAAGAATCAGAAAATGACTAGGAGTTGCTGAAAAAGTATTTTATTTGAGAGACCTAAGATGCGATCACACACCATTACCTTAGCTGTCATTGCTACTATAATTGAACTAAGTTATAATAAGCTGTGACAATTGATTTTGAGCATAACCCTTGACTGATTCTAAGCAAGATTTTTCTGTGGACGATTCTAACTGGATTGATGAGGATGAAACTTATCAATCGATAACACAAGAGTTGTCCCCCGATTCTAATCCCAAACAAAGTAAATATTATCAATTTAAACCAGAGACCATTGCACTTGTGGAGAGTGCATTTTTAGCCAGTACAGCTAGTTTAATTTGGTTAATTGATTATTATTTTCGCCTCGGACCGTTTTTAAAAATGTTATTTCCGTTACCCATTGCCTTAGTTTATTTACGCAGGGGAAAAAGAGCATCGATTATTACTACTATTGTCTGTGGTTTACTCTTAGGGATTTTGATGGGTCCTCCCCGTAGTATTGTTTATATTGTGCCATACGGGTTAATGGGCATACAATTGGGGGCGTTATGGTGTAGGGGAGTGAATTGGTATTTTTCTATTTTTGTAGCTAGTTTAATCGGTTGTTTTGGTTTTTTCTTCCGTTTTTGGTTATTTTCGATTCTCTTGGGAGAAGATTTATGGGTTTATGTTATCAGTCAAATTACTAATTTAGCAGATTGGATTTTCTTGAAATTAGGTATTCTTGCTCGTCCTGATCCAGTTACAATTCAAATAATTGCAATAGCAGTTGTGATGGTGAATAATATCATCTATAGTTTGACTGTACATCTAGTGGCACTCTTAATGCTCGATCGCCTCAAAAATCCCATTCCGCGCCCTCCCAAATGGTTGCAAGTAATTTTAGACTACGAATAGAGATGAGAAACTGCCAGAAGGGCAATCCCAAAGGGAAATGATTCATTTTCTGCACTGAAGAACCCCACCTTGCTACCTATGAGGTTCTTCAATCACATACATAATGGTTGTAATGATTCATTACAAGGTATAGGAATCAGAGAAAAAGAGCAATAAAATAGAGATATATAGCCCCAATGATGAGGTAAATCAGTATGTATGACAAAATATTAGTAGCCCTTGATCGCTCCCCTATGGCACAAACGATATTTGAAACGGCTTTATACATGGGTAAACACTGTCATTCGCAACTCAACTTTATTCATGTGTTATCTCAAGAAACCGCAGAAACACCTCTGAGTTTTGCCCCTTATTCCTTTACTTACGACACGGAGATAATCAAAGAATTACAGTATCAATGGGAGAAATACAAACAAGAGTCGATCGAAATGTTGCAATATTGGACAAGTCAGGCAAAAGATCAAGGATTAAAAGCGGAATTTAATCAAATTTATGGACATCCAGGCACAGTTATTTGTCAAGAGGCGCAGGAATGGGGGGCGAATTTAATCGTGATGGGCAGGAGGGGACATTCGACCATGAGTGAGTTATTGTTGGGTAGTGTCAGCAGTTATGTGATTCACCGCTGTCATTGTGCCGTGCATTTAGTACAATTTTGATTAAACAATTTCGTCAAATTGAAAATTTAACCTTCGAAAAAATGGAAGATTTGGCGATCGTACTCTTAAAAATGGATTATTTAGGAGATTTAGAATTATGGTTAGAAGATAACAGCTAATTTTAGTTCGTAGTATGTTTGCCACTCTTAGTTATTACACTTATGGTATGATAAAGAATAAAAACCATGAGTTTTGACAATGTTTGTAAATATTTAGCAGAACAATATCCTCAACCGTTTGTATAATGGTTGTTAGGCATTAAAAACTCCCCTGTTAAAGTGCTAAAAACAGAATTAAATCTTGATCCCATCCGAGCCGATTCTGTGCTACTGTTGAGGTTAGATGAACGCATTTTACATCTTGAATTTCAAACCGAGGCAAAATCCAAACCGCCCATGCCCCTGAGAATGCTAGACTATTCCGTAAGACTAAAAAGAAAATACAGACTTGATGTCGTTCAAATTATTATTTTTCTCAAAAAAACCGAATCAGAAGTAGTTTTTCAAGATGAATATTGCGATCGAAATACTACTCATAAATATCGTATCATTCGTTTATGGGAGGAAGATACAGAATTATTTTTACAACAACCGATTTTATATCCTTTTGCCGTTTTAGGAAAATCTGAATCCCCTGAAGTATTATTAGAAACAATAGCCACTAAAATTAATGACGTAGATAAGGAGTTACAAACAGAATTAATGGCTTGTACCTATATTTTAGCAGGTTTAAAATTAGAAAAAAAATTAATTAAATCACTATTGAAGGAGGAAATTATGAAAGATTCTGTGACATATCAAGAAATAGTTAAAGAGGCTGAAATTAAAGGTGAAATAAGGGGCAAACGAAAAGAAGTTTTGATTTTATTACAAAAAATGATTGAAAATAAACTAGAATTATTCGATAGAGATTTATTCCGTCAAATTGAAAATTTAACCCTCGAAAAAATGGAAGATTTGGCGATCGCACTCTTAAAAATGGATTATTTAGGAGATTTGGAATTATGGTTAGAAGATAACGCCTAATCCTAGTTTGTAGTAAGTCTTTTTGGTCAATAAATGTTACTTACCAATTACTTTTCTTAGCAATAAAACCCTTAATCTTTAATTTTATGGATTTAGTTACTATTACCCCCCTAATTTTAACCTATAACGAAGAAGCAAACATCGATCGCACCCTAAGTAAACTAACATGGGCAAAAGAAATTATCGTCATTGATAGTTTTAGTACCGATAAAACCCTAGAAATACTTAAATCTTATCCCAATGTTAAACTCTATCAAAGAAAATTTGACACTCATGCTCGACAATGGAATTATGGCTTAGAACAAATTAATTCTCAATGGGTATTATCAATGGATGCTGATTATTCTATTACAGAGAAATTATTAAATGAAATAGAAAACTTGAAACCTGATTCTTCAGCAGATGGTTATTTTATCTCTTTTAAATACTGTGTATTTGGTAAACCGTTAAATCAAACAATATTACCTCCTCGTCAGGCTTTATTCAAAAAAAATAAGGCTATTTATATTGATGACGGGCATACTCAATTATTAGAAAATAAAGGAAAAATCAGTTATCTTAACAATGCTATTTACCATGACGATCGCAAATCCTTGAGTAGATGGTTATGGGCGCAGGATAAATATATGATACTCGAAGTGGAGAAAATATTAAATACCCCTGTAAAAGAATTAAGTTTAGGGGATAAAATAAGAAAGAAAATAATAATTGCCCCTTTTATTGTATTTATCTACTGCTTAATCTTAAAAAGAGGAATATTTGACGGTTGGCATGGCTGGTACTATGCTTTTCAAAGAATGTTCGCAGAAATTTTATTATCCCTAAGATTGATAGAATTTCAATACTTAAACATAAATTCTAAGAAAAATGATGTAAAAAGTGCGGTCGTCAATTCATAGAATTTTATTCTGATATTGGTTATGATTTACAGACAAGAGAAGTTGACTCTTTTGGCTCTCTTACTTTGAGTATGTAAATTATTGGTTAGGAAAGGGTGTCGGGTATCAGGCGATGCACTGAGGGTAGCCGAAGTGTGTTAGGTGTTAGGTTAAAGA
>CAYPDC010000058.1:0-24692 GCA_964409355.1 uncultured Cyanobacterium sp. | reverse complement strand
ATTGTGAACTTTTTTCTTTTTTTCCACAAACCACTAATTATTGAGCTGATACGATATTATGATGTCATTTGGTTTAAGAGAATAAAAGAGATAAAATGCAGTATTTAAAAGGAATTGAAATAAATGTGTCAGGCAGTCAGATTAATATCATGATAGTTCGGGCTTCTAGCCCGAATTCGGTGGTGGATGTCTTTTGAATGATTTAAGCTAATCCCTCAATCACTGGATGAAAATAGAAAGCTAATCCCACCACTGCATAGGTAGCCAATAATAAAATACCTTCTAACCAGTTAGAATTACCATCAGAACTAATAGAATTGGCAATTAAGACAGACACCGCAACGGCTACCAATTCAAAAGGATTAAAGTTTAAATCCATTGGCTGCCCAATTATCCAACCGATAATAACTAACAAAGGGGCAACAAATAAGGCAATTTGTAAACTTGATCCCACTGCCACAGACACAGATAAATCCATTTTATTTTTAATGGCAACGGTTACAGCAGTAGCGTGTTCGGCGGCATTACCAATAATAGGAAGAAATATCACCCCTGTGAATAAAGCGGGTAAGCCTAAATCGGCGGTAGCTTCTTCTAAAGATTCCACTAACAACTCAGATTCGATCGCAACTCCGATAGTAACGATTAACAATACCCCAATCCAGAGTAATAAATTAGGTTGATGGGGAGATTCTTCCTCTGTTTCATTTTCCGCTAAACCCACATCATAAAGATAGGAATGGGTTTTCATGGAAAAAAGCAGAGTTAAAAGATAAACACCAATTAAAACCATCGCAACGGCAACAGAAAGATTTTGCATGGTGTCACTGGAAATCCCCGTTGAGGTAAACTCCACCGCCGTAGGGAGTAAGATAGCGATAACCGCTAAATTCATGGCGGAGGCGTTTAAACGAGCAGTAGTCGGTTGAAAATTTTGTTCTTTGAAGCGTAAACCACCTAAAAACATGGCGAATCCCATGACTAGAAGTAAATTACCGATGATTGAGCCTGTTAGGGTTGCTTTTACTACTTGTACAAAACCGCTTTTTAAAGCGACAAAAGCTAAAATTAGTTCCGTTGCATTACCAAAAGTAGCATTAAGTAAGCCACCTAAATTCGGTCCAATAACCACGGCAATATTTTCCGTTGCTTCCCCCATAAATGCGGCTAAAGGTACAATGGCTAAAGCCGCAGTAAGAAAAATAACTGTTGCACTCCAGTGTAAAAAATGTCCTGCGATCGATATGGGAATGAAAATTAGTAGAATCCCAAAAATTAAATTTTTATTCATTTTTCAAAAAGTTTTAAATCTCTGTTTGATTATAGACCTAATTTATTTATAATTCAGTGAGTACATAAAAGATAATAGTACCGAAGCTATGGCAATATGATAGGATAATTCCCATCAAAAATCTTATGTAAAAATTTTGACGATGGAAGATTATACACTTTTGATCGAGCTTCATAAAAGTGCAAATAGGCAAGGCCCCGGAGGGGATGCAGAATCAAAAAAGGCGCTTGATTTGGCAATGCTAGATAAATCTAAACCTTTAAAAATTGCTGATATAGGTTGTGGTACAGGAGCTTCAACCCTTTTACTTCCCCGTCTTTTGAATGCTCAGATGACGGCAGTGGATTTTCTTCAAGACTTTCTTGATGTGCTGAATGCTAAGGCAAAAGATTTGGGGCTTTCGGAGAAAATAACAACCCTTTGTACCTCAATGGATGATTTACCCTTTAAAAATCAAGAATTTGACGTTATTTGGTCTGAAGGAGCGATATATAATATTGGTTTTGAACAAGGAGTAAAAGACTGGAATCATTATTTAAAAGTAGGTGGATTATTGGTTGTTTCAGAAATCACTTGGATTACAAACTCTCGCCCTTCAGAAATCGAGAAATATTGGTATGAGGAATATCCCGAAATAGATGTGGCTTCTTCCAAGATTAGCGTTTTAGAGAAAAATGGTTATTCTCCCATTGGCTATTTTATTTTACCTGAACACTGTTGGCTAGATAATTATTATCAACCGATGCAAAATCGTTTTCAGGATTTTCTTAAGGGAAATGGCAATAGTGAAGAAGCAAGGGCGATCGTGGATGGGGAAAATCGAGAGATAGAATTGTATCAGAAATATAAGGATTATTACAGCTATGGTGTTTATATTGCTCGAAAATTGTCTTAGTTAGATACCCTACATCGGAGCAATAAATCTCTGGTTAAAGGAGGGAAACAGAAAGTGCGATCGAGACAATGGCAGTAAAGATGAAAATGTTTTCAACTAACCTAAATACCATTGATTATCTTTAACAAGGGTGTGATTTTGCCACTTTTCATCGGTGTTAGGAAAATCAAGGCGATAATGTCCTCCTCTGCTTTCTGGGCGGAATTTAGCACTTTTTAGGATTAGGTAAGCAATATCCAATAAATTTAAGGTTTCTGCCGCTATTTTTACCTGATTTTCTGTTTCTAAGGATGTTAATTGATAATTTTCTTCGGGAGATATATTTCTGATTAATTGACAAAGACTGAGATTTTCTAATTCTTCTTTCCATGTTATCAGAGATACGATCGCATCTTCTAAACCTTTTTGAGTGCGACAAATTCCCGCACCTTCCCACATCACGGCAGGTAGTTGATTTCGGATTGACTGTATTAAAGGAATTTCCCATTGCCAATCATCGTCAATATTTTGAGTATTAAAGTCATTATCAGGGGTATCAAGTAAATGATCAAGGGATAGGTGTCTAAAACTCTCTGCAAATACTACACATTCTAGGAGAGAATTACTAGCTAAACGATTCGCCCCGTGAACACCTGTACTGGCTGTTTCCCCAATGGCATATAAACCCTTAATCGAGGTTTGATTATTGACATCCACAGCTACTCCTCCCATCCAATAGTGTGCCGCAGGAGACACAGGAATCGGTTGATGGAATAAATCCACTCCCCACTGTTGACATTTGTTGATAATATTGGGAAAACGATATTCGATATGCTTCCTGTCAATGGGGCGTAAATCTAAATATACTTTACCTTGGGCAGGATTGGGACAGGTTTTTTGCAGATGGGAATAAATGGCTCGACTGACGACATCTCTAGGCGCTAATTCTCCTTTGGGATGGTAGTCAAAAGCAAAACGTCTTCCTGTTTCGTCGATTAAATGCGCGCCTTCCCCTCTCACCGCTTCACTTATCAAGAAACGAGGTGCATTGGCAACGTTTAAAGCGGTGGGGTGAAATTGGAAAAATTCTAAATCCCTTAAAACTGCACCGCCACGCCATGCCAAGGCGACTCCATCCCCTGTGCTAACCCTAGGGTTAGTGGTATGGGCGAAAACTTGCCCTCCTCCTCCTGTGGCTAAAATGACTCCCTTTGCCGATAGCCATTGGATTTGATTTTGATATAACAAGCATAATCCTTGACATTGATTTTCTGCTTGATTAATCCATAAACTCAAGGCGTAAGCCTGTTCATAAACTTTGATATGATGGCTTTCTAATACCTTTTGTCTCAAAATAGATGCGATCGCCTTTCCTGTGGTATCAGCAGAATGAAGCACTCTAGGGAAAGAATGGGCGGCTTCTAACGTCATGGCTAAATCCCCGTTGGTGCGATCGAACTCCACCCCCATAGTAATTAGAGACTGAATAGAAGTAGTGGCATTTTCCACCAAATATTTAACCGCCGTTTCATCACATAAACCTACACCAGCTTTGAGAGTATCCTGTAAATGGGAGAGAGGGGAATCATCGGGATTAATAGCGGCGGCGATACCACCTTGAGCCCAATTACTCGCACCTTTTTTGAGCTGATCCTTAGTAATCAAGGCGATACGAAAATGAGTAGGTAAACATAAAGCGGCGTATAAACCAGCCGCTCCAGAGCCAACAATGATAATATCATAAGGGGGAAAGACGAGATGATTAGCGTTCAAGATCAGGATTTTCGCAGATTATAAATATTGTTGCTCATTTTACCCAATCAATGGTAAGTTTGCTATAGCTCAATTTTTTCAAGACTGTCGCCATATTCTAATCAATATATAGGGGTAATGTTGGGTTTTCGTGCCTCAACCCAACCTAACATAATAATGATCAATGATTTTTGTCACTTATTCACTCTTCCCTTTCGTTTCTTTAAACATCTGAAAATAGAACTATTTTAACTCCGAACTCAAATCATTTTCAATACCATAAGTTTCTCTAATTATATATAAAGGTCTTTTTTTCACTTCTTCATAGATACGAGCAATATATTCGCCCATTACACCAAGAGTGATTAACTGAATACCCCCTAAAAATAAAATTGCTACAATTGTCGAAGCGTAACCGGGTAAATCAACCCCTAAAATAATCGTTTTTAACACTAGAAAAAAACCGTATAAAAAAGAAATAAAAGAGATAAATAAACCAAAATAACTCCATACTTTCAAAGGAATTGAACTAAAAGAGGTAATCCCATCTAAGGCAAAATTCCACAATTTCCAATAGTTAAAACTGGTTTTTCCTCCATAACGAGGGAGGCGATCGAAGTAAATTGCTGTTTGCTTATAACCCACCCAAGAAAATAATCCTTTCATAAAACGATTTCTTTCATGAATTTTTCTCAAGGCTTTAACCACCTTTTCATCTAATAAACGATAATCCCCCGTATTCGCAGGAATGGGAATCGTACTAATTTTAGCTATCAAACTATAAAAATACTCAGCAGTTTTCCTCTTAATCCATGACTCCCCCTGCCGAGTCTTTCTCACCGCATAAACCACATCGTAGCCTTCCTGCCATTTTGCCAATAAATCAACAATTAACTCTGGAGGATCTTGTAAATCGGCGTCAATAGGAATAACAGCTTTACCCTCAGTATAGTCTAATCCTGCACTCATAGCGATTTCCTTACCAAAATTACGGGAAAGATTAATAATTTTGATTCTTTTATCCTGTCGATGAAACTTAATTAAACTTTTCAGGGTATTATCTTTACTACCGTCATTAATGCAAACAATTTCGTAAGTAAGATTAAGGGGTTGCAAAACCGACTCTAAACGGGAAAACAACACTGGTAAATTTTCTTCCTCGTTATAGCAAGGAATTAATAGGGATAACTGTGGTGAAGATGACATAGTTAGAATAGTTTTGTCGTGGTTTGATTCCATCAATTATTTTAATGAATCCAGGACGAATAATAAATCGAGATTCAATCAGAGTTCGAAGCGATGCACTGCATCTAGTGGTTGATGAGCGTAGTTGAGATGCCCGTGCCTCCCCACGTTCCCTTCACCGTTTTTTTGCGTTAAACTCAGGTAAGATTTTAGCTCGAAGTGAGATAAACTGGAAATAATTAGGGAAAAACGTTAGTTTAACCTTGAAAAAGGATTATTTACCGATCGATCGTTTTATTAAAAAAAATAATATGTTTGTACTTAGCGGTTATGAATATTTTTTAGGCTTCCTTATTGTGAGTAGTTCAGTGCCAATTTTAGCCTTAACGGCATCTAAACTACTACGCCCCAAAACAGGAGGACCAGAAAGACGCACTACTTATGAATCAGGGATGGAACCTATTGGAGGGGCTTGGATTCAATTCAACATTCGTTACTATATGTTTGCCCTTGTCTTTGTCGTATTCGACGTAGAAACAGTATTTTTATATCCCTGGGCAGTCGCTTTTAACGTTTTAGGTTTACTCGCCTTTGTGGAAGCCTTAATCTTTATTGCTATTCTTGTTGTTGCCCTTGTTTATGCTTGGCGTAAGGGTGCTTTAGAATGGTCTTAATTCAATGAATAATGAATAATTCAGAGGTGTCAGGTGACAGGTGACAGGTGAGGGGTTAGGCAAGGGGTTTAAACCCTTTGTTTAGAGTATTTCTCCCTACTTCCCACTCCCTACTCTCTACTCTTAAGCGTGAACCCCCATCAAGTCCATTACAATAAAAAAATGCTATCTTAGTAAAGAAAAAATTATGAATATTCCTACTACAGATTTAAGAAATTTAGAAAATCAGGCAAAGGAAAAAATCCTCAATCCTGCCGCCCGTAGTCAAGTAACCCAAGATTTATCGGAAAATATCATCTTAACCACCGTTGACGATTTACACAACTGGGCTAGGTTATCCAGTTTGTGGCCGCTTCTTTATGGTACAGCTTGTTGTTTCATCGAATTTGCGGCTCTAATCGGTTCTCGCTTCGATTTTGACCGTTTTGGGCTTGTTCCTCGTTCTAGCCCTCGTCAAGCGGATTTAATCATCACCGCAGGAACTGTCACCATGAAAATGGCACCCGCTTTAGTGCGTTTATACGAGGAAATGCCTGAACCTAAATACGTTATTGCGATGGGTGCTTGTACCATTACTGGGGGAATGTTTAGCAGTGACTCCACTACGGCGGTGCGTGGAGTAGATAAATTAATCCCCGTAGATGTCTATATACCCGGTTGCCCTCCTCGCCCTGAAGCTATTTTCGATGCGGTGGTGAAATTGAGAAAGAAAGTTGCTAATGAATCGATTCAAGAGCGTGGTACTGTAAGAAGTCAAACCAATAGATATTATTCTACTACCCATAATATGAAAACGGTTGATCCCATTTTGACAGGCAAATATATCCGCAGTGAATCGAGAAATCAACCCCCGGCAGAATTAGCAGCAGCGATGGGTATGCCCATAGAAACGGCAAAATTAGCAGAAAAAACCGAAACGGAGGCTTAATTATCAATGACAGAAGCAAATAACAATCCAGAAATGGAAAATCCACCAGAAAATACCGAAACCACAGAAATTGTCCAAGGGGGAGTAACATCTCAATGGTTGACGGAAAATGGTTTTGCCCATGAAGCCCTTGAAAAAGATCATTCGGGGATAGAATTAATTAAAGTTGACCCTGAGTATTTAATTCCCATTGCCACGGCTTTATATGCTTATGGGTTTAACTATTTACAATGTCAAGGTGCTTACGATCTAGGTCTAGGCAAGGAATTAGTCAGTTTTTACCACTTACTGAAGGTTGCTGATAATATAACAGAACCGCAAGAAGTGAGAATCAAGGTATATTTGCAGAGGGATAATCCCACTGTGCCTTCAGTTTACTGGATTTGGAGAGGGGCGGACTGGCAAGAAAGAGAGTGCTATGATATGTATGGCATTATCTATGAAGGTCATCCCAACTTAAAACGGATTTTAATGCCCGAAGATTGGATTGGTTGGCCTTTAAGAAAAGACTATGTTTCCCCTGATTTTTACGAGTTACAAGATGCCTATTAATCGACATTGGCTACATTTACAATTTGCCCACCGTAGAACAGGCAAAATGTCTGTATTTCTGCTAGATGTTGAATAGACATCTCCGATAATAGACATTTTAAGGGCTTAAGCCCTTACTACGAGCCAGTAAAAAATAATTTCTGGAGATGTCTAATAATAATTCCCTTATTTGCTTTGAATGGGTTGAACATTGTTTAACCCCTACTAAATCTCAATTATCAAGGCGGTTACTTATTCCCTTTAGACATCTGGTAAAAATTTTGATTTTTGCACCATATTTCGGGCTATAAGCCCGAATTCAGTAGATTTCCTTTAAAAATCTTTTAATTCTTAATTTCCTCTTTTTCTTGTTTGATTTTACTAGGAATTGTACTAATTATTGTCTTAACAATATCTTCCGGAGAATCATTTTCTTCAATCCCGATAATAATGTCGGCTTGTTGATACAAAGACTTTCTTTGCTGATATAAAGTAACTAATTTTGTTTCTAATTCTTCTGTTTTCAATAAAGGGCGAGTGTCATCATATTTTAATCTACTTACCAAAGTTGCGATCGCAACGTCTAACCAAATTACCATCCCATCCCTTAAATGACTCCAATTTTCTCGACGGAGAATCATCCCTCCTCCGGTGGCAACAACTGTATATAAATAGGCAGAAACCTGCCGTAAAACATCGCTTTCTAATAGGCGAAATTCCGTCTCTCCATCTTCGGCGAATATTTGATTGATACTTTTCTCGGCAACGGCACTAATAATCTTATCAGTGTCTAAAAAGCGGTATTCCAATTCCTTTGCTAATAATTCCCCTACGGTAGTTTTCCCCGATCCCATCATCCCAATTAAGTATATATTCAACCCTTTTAATAATTCTTTCATTTTGTCTAGTTTTTGGTTTATATTTGTTAATTTTAACTCCGAAGTGCGAACTATCAACTCAGGGGAGTTAGGGCAAGTATTTTTGCACAATTCCTAAACCTGTTAATCCTACAGCTACCAAAGCAAAAAATAAAGCGATATTAAGATTAACATGAAGTGTTCTCGCCCAAGGGCGAGAAGGGTGTATCCGACTTGAACTCCATGCAGATAACAAGACTAAAGTAACCACCGTTAACCCAGCAGGTAAATGCCAAGAGTGTCCTAGATTACCATAGTAGCCGATCGTGCCTATTAAACCAATAGATAACAATATCAGAATCAAAACCACAAGAATAGTGCCAGTAATCCAATGCAAAGGGCGTAACCAAGAAGGGCGAGGCTTTTTTTGCAAACGATTTCTCCACAGATAAACACCAGAAAAAGCTAGGAGTAAATATCCCGTAAGACTCAAGCCCATTGACCAAGCTGCAATTTTCCACAGCCAAAGAAAAGAAGGTAAATTCATAGGAATTAAGAATTAAGAATGGCACATCTGAAAACTTATTATAGTTCATAGTTCGTAGTTCATTGTTAATTGTTCATAGGAATTTGCTATAGTAGTTAGATAAAGAAGGACTGTAACCTTCAGCTACTCTACTATGCTATGAATCGTCAAATATTTACTTGGGAAATTCCTCGTTATCAGCTTAAATCAAAGGAATTGTGGTGGGAATGGTTTTATGTTCTCATTCTCTTTGTCATTGCAATGTTTTTGTTTTCCCTGAATTTAGGCACTTTGCCCCTCAGAGATTGGGATGAAGGTACTTTTGCACAGGTGGCGAAGGAAATTTCTGAATCGGGTTTTTCTCAGTGGCATTGGCTTTTCCCGACTATTTGGCATCAACCTTATCTCAATAAGCCCCCTCTGATTCATAGTTTAACGGCTGTAGTATATAATTGGTTTGGCATTAGTGAATTTTCCACACGCATTGTCGGATCGACTTTAACCGCAAGTTCCGTTCCCTTACTCTATTTGTTAGCCAGAGAGCTATTCCTGCCCCGTTATTATGCCTTATTTTCTGCTTTAACCTATCTTACCTTGATGCCTGTAGTACGCCATGGGAGGTTAGCTATGTTGGATGGAGCAACTTTATGTTTTCAAATTCTTTTATTTCTCTGTCTGTTAAAAACGAGAAGGGATTTGCGATGGGCATTCCCTGTAGGTTTAAGTTTAGCACTTATTTGCTTGACTAAGGGTTGGATGATGGGAATTTTGTTAGGTGCGATCGCATTTTTATTTATACTTTGGGATACACCAAGACTATTAACATCATTTTATTTGTGGAGTGGAGTCATATTAGGTATTCTACCGGTGATGGGATGGTATGCCGCCCAGTATATTTATTATGGACAAACATTTATCAATACTGCAATTCAAGAACAATCTTTAAAGCGAGTTTTCACCGCCGTTGAAGGCAATCAAGGACCAATTTGGTATTATTTATTAGAATTACTTAAATATCCCTATCCTTGGATATTTTTAGCATTATGGGGCTTAAAAGTGGCATGGCAAAACCGTAATTGGAGTTGGGCAAAATTTATTTTAATCGGTAGCAGTGTCTATTTTGTCATTATTTCCGTGATGGGGACAAAACTACCTTGGTATATTATGCCCATATATCCGGCTTTAGCTTTAGCGGTAGGAGTTGCATTAGGGGAAGTAAAATCTTTACCTTCTTATTGTGGTTATCCAGTGGCGTGGATCGGATTTTTCTCTTTCCTCACCACTGGGATGATGGGTGGTTTTATTTATTTTGCCATTAGCAAACCAGAGGATCAACACTTATTAACCATTTTTATACTGCTTTTCATCACGTTTCTTTCCGTCACGATATTATTAAGGAAAAAAGATCAACAATTTATCCCCGTTTTATTTTGGGGAATGTTTGTCTCTCTGATGGTGTTTTTTACCTCCAATCATTGGCTATGGGAGTTAAACGAAGCATTTGCTGTCAAACCGGTAGCAAATTTAGTAACCGAATTTGTGCCAAAGGAAGAAAAGGTATATATTAATTTTGACTATGAGCGCCCATCGTTGAACTTTTATAGTGAGCGTCAAGTATTACCTATTACCAGAGAAGAACTAGACGAATTAATTCAATATCCTAACTATTTATTAATTAATCATCATACTTTAACGGAACTGAATTTAATCTCTAATCATCAAAATATTTACTGTTATCTTTCTGGTGAATCTTCCCATAATCTCCCTAATTCAGGTAATTGTTTTCAAGCGTTAACTATTCCTAAATCAGATTTCACCCTGTTAAAACCCATTCAATGAATAATCTTAATCATTTATTTCAACAAAAACAAATACAACCATCTCAAAATAATAAATTTAACACATTTAGACAATTAGGAATTAGTTTACTGTGGTTTTTATTTTGGATGTTAGTCTATAGTATATGTGTTTTTATACAACCAGAGTTAGTGTTTTTTCCGATGCTTTTAAACTTGCCTTTAGCCACTTTTTTCTGTTTAGGAATTATATTACAATTTTTATCGATCTTAATCTTTCAATATCCTGAATCCTATGATATTTTAGTGAAATGTATTGTATTTTTACTCACATTTTCTGCTAATTTCGTTTATCGTCAAATTCTGTTTAAAGATTCACTGTATCTCAAAAAAAGACTCAAATTTAGATTAATTGAATTTTTTATTTGGTTAATTCCTTGGTTAATTGTTGTGATATTTTTAGGTGGACTAGTACGTTTAACTCAGTGATTAAAAAGGTCTTATTATTATGACTATCAGCCCCCCTAGCTTAAATAAAGTAGTGCTGTTTCATTTTCGAGAAACAAAAAGAGGGGGAGATAGGGAGATGGGGGGATTTTGGTTTAGAACGTTTCAACTAGGGTTTGCTGAATAAAGGGGGAACTGGATCTGTTACAGTAGTTATGATAAATTAATAGAAAATAATTAACATAAACCTTGATAACTATAGCTTTAATTATTTAAAAAATCTAATTGTTATAAGTTAACAGTTTTAAGTACCTAGGCAAAATAGATTGTTAATTGTTAATTGCTGTACAATGAAAACGATATAAATTAAACAATAATGAGCATGGATAGTTTGAAATTATACGAGTACGCATGGTTAGTACCCGTTTTACCCCTACTCTCTGCAATGGTAGTGGGTTTGGGATTAATTTCCTTTAATCAATTTACTAATAAGTTACGACAGGTTAACTCTATTTTTATCATCTTTACCACTGGGGTTTCTTTGGCGTTGTCGATCGCTCTTTTTTGGAGTCAGTGGCAAGGACATGAAGTCTTTACGAAAATGTTTGAATGGGCTTCGGCAGGAGATTTTAGTCTCAGTATGGGTTACACAGTGGATCATCTCAGTAGTTTGATGATGGTAATTGTTTGTACTGTCACCATTCTCGTCATGATTTATACTGATGGTTATATGGCTCATGATGCAGGTTATGTGCGTTTTTACGCCTATCTGAGTATCTTTGCCTCCTCCATGTTGGGCTTAGTTATCAGTCCGAATTTAGTCCAAGTTTATATCTTCTGGGAATTGGTAGGGATGGCTTCTTACCTCCTCATCGGTTTCTGGTTCGATCGCAAACCGGCGGCGGATGCTTGTCAAAAGGCTTTTGTCACCAACCGTGTGGGGGATTTTGGTTTATTATTAGGGATGCTTGGTTTATATTGGGCAACCGGTAGCTTTGATTTTGGGGTAATGGGCGATCGCCTCCAAGAATTGGTGATTTCGGGCAATATTGGCAGTTGGTTAGCGGTTTTGTTCGGTATTCTCGTATTTTTAGGTCCTGTGGCGAAATCTGCTCAATTTCCGCTCCATGTGTGGCTTCCTGATGCCATGGAAGGTCCAACCCCCATTTCTGCCTTAATTCATGCGGCGACAATGGTTGCGGCTGGTGTGTTTTTAATCGCCAGAATGTACCCTGTATTTGAGCCTATTCCCGAAGTAATGACGGTGATTGCTTGGACAGGTTGCTTTACCGCTTTCTTAGGTGCGACAATAGCCTTAACCCAAAACGACATCAAAAAAGGTTTAGCTTATTCCACTATTTCCCAGTTAGGTTATATGGTAATGGCCATGGGCATTGGCGGTTACAGTGCTGGATTATTTCATCTCATGACTCACGCTTATTTCAAAGCCATGTTATTCTTATGCTCAGGATCGGTTATTCACGGCATGGAAGAAGTCGTAGGACATGAACCGGTTTTAGCCCAAGATATGCGTTTAATGGGGAGTTTGCGTAAATATATGCCCATTACTTCTGCCTGTTTCTTAATCGGTACTTTGGCGATTTGTGGTATTCCTCCTTTCGCTGGATTTTGGTCCAAAGACGAGATTCTCGGTTTAGCCTTTGAAGCCAATCCTGCCCTCTGGTTAGTAGGTTGGTTAACGGCTGGGATGACCGCATTTTATATGTTCAGAATGTACTTTATGACCTTTGAAGGTGGTTTTAGAGGCAAAAATGAAGAAATTAAAGCTCAGTTGCTCAAAGCAGCAGGTATGAAAGTTTCTGAAGGAGGACATCACGGGGATAAACCTCACGAATCCCCCGCTACCATGACTTTTGCTTTGGTAATGTTAGCAATTCCTTCTGTGTTTATCGGTTTGCTCGGTTTCCCTTGGAATAACCGTTTTGAAGGGTTTATTTTCTCTCCCAATGAAGTGGAAGAAGTTGCCCATCATTTCGACTTGACAGAATTTTTAATCATGGGGGGTAACTCCGTTGGTATCGCCCTTATCGGTATCACCATCGCTTCTTTAATGTATCTCCAAGGTAAAATTGACGCAGGTGCGATCGCATCTAAATTCCCATCTTTATATAACTTCTCCTTAAATAAATGGTACTTTGACGACATTTATGACAAAGTATTTGTGAAAGGAAGTCGCCGTATTGCCCGTGCAATTATGGAAGTTGACTATAAAGTAGTGGATGGTGCGGTTAACTTAACAGGCTTAGTCACTATCATTAGCGGTGAAGGCTTAAAGTATCTTGAAAATGGTAGAGTACAATTTTACGCTCTCATCGTTTTCGGTGCAGTCTTAGGCTTTGTGGTTGCCTTTAGCGTCGTTGGTTAAATTTTAGATTATTGGGGTTGGGTGATATTTTGTTATATCCCAACCTACAAACTACAAACCCACGAAAAATAATGACTCTCTTACTGCTCGTCGTGTAAATTATTGGTTAGGGAAAGGTGTCAGGTTGAATAATAAATATTAAATTTCGCTTCCAAAAAAATCAGCTTCGCTATCGTAATAAATTTTCATGGTATTGGACATATTTGTTGTCCTTTTCACCTTCACCGATTGAGAAATATTGGATATATTAAGAAACATAATTTTCATATTTTAATGAAATTTATAAAAAAATTGTAGGGCGATCGCACCTCCCTACCAAAAGATTAAGATAAAGTCTCAATTAATTTATTTTTAGCAGTAGTTAAAGCCTCATCAATCTTACTGGCATCCTTACCTCCAGCTTGGGCAAGATTCGGTTTGCCACCGCCTCCTCCACCGCAAATTTTGGCAATTTCACCGATAAATTTACCCACTTGAAGTTGTGTTTTTTGATTATTGTAAATGCTTGATGTTAATAAGAGTTCGAGTGATCTTTTCTTCTGCTGTCGATGGATTTATATACATAACTTCTTGAACAGTAAGACAATAACGATGATCTATTATCAACTCCATATTACCATCATCAATGATTCCTTGATCATAATTTATTTTTAATATTTCATCTTTTTTGTCTTCTGTATCATACTCAATTTTTATATTCTTCTTTTTTGCATCGGCTGCAATTAGTTTTCCAGTGATAATTAATTCTTGAGGTTCTTCTTCTTCTATTTTATTAATAAAGTCGATCGTACTCAAAATATGACTATATTCTAAATAAGCATAGCCACCAGCTTGAGGATTAACTGAACCCCAATTAGTATAAAGATTTATTTCTGCTTTTCTCAAAGATGTGAGAAATTTTCTATAACTTGATGCACTTTTTCGATCTAAAGTCAAAATAAATTGTTTTAATTGATTTTTATTATTTTGATTACTAAGTCTAATTAATTCTAAAAAAGTTCGAGAAACTTTTTCTGCCAATGGTGCTTCAAGCAAATTTAATTGCTTTACTGGAGGAAAACTAAATTTAATTCCGAAAGAACCTTTAAATGTTTCAAAAACAAATAATTTAGTCTCTTCCTCTATTTTGGTATTTATTTTTCTCTTCTTACTTAAAATACCTTCGTGATTTTTACCAGTAGCTACCAATAATTTCTGCAATTCTGTTAGAATTTCACCCATTTGTTGAGCTGAAAAAATATTTTGTTTTTCATCATAAATAAATTGAAATCTTAAACTTAGTATTTCTTTTTGTTCTTTTTGAGCGATAAATTGATTACTTATAAAAATTTTAATTAACTCTGATTTGCTTCTTTTTTCTACAATTTCTAGTACTCTTAAAACATCTACTATTCTGGACTCATAATCAGGAATTTCTGTTGTAGTTGGTAACAATAAAGAATATTCTTTATCTGCAATATTAATAGATAAAACAGACGCAATATTTTTAATTTTTCTTTTTTCTTTCCATCCATTTTCTTGTAAATAATTATACAAATTAATTGGAACAATATTAGCCAAATCATCATTAGCCAAATCATCTTGAGTATTAATTACTAAATTCATAGTTCTTCCTCCCTTGCGATTTTCTCCATAATTGACTTTAGGGAATCTGGAATAAAAATATTTTTTAATGGAATTTCAATTGTCTTGTTTGTATTATTAGTGGTTTTTTGTTCTCCTTTTAAAGAAATCCAATAAGCACATTTTTTTAATAAAGTTTCTTGATCTAATTCTGATATACTAACCCAGTCGATAACATCTTTAGGAACGAAAACAATTACTAAAATAATAGGTATAAGAGAATTTTCGTGTCTTAGTCGATTATAGTTGTTGACTGGAAGAGAATATTTGATTAAACCTTTGTCTCTGTCTATTATGTCATGAGAAGCTGTGCATTTGACTTGTAAGTCAAGTTTTGGAAAAAGCATATCTTCACTAATGCCGGGCATTTCAATAGTTGCATCAACACCAGCATTATCCATCGGGCGAGATTTAAGCTGAAAAGAAAAACCAGCAACCGAAGTAATTGCATGAATATAGGCATAACTAAATTCTTCTTTTTGAGTATTTAAATCCATTAAATCAAAAGTTTAAAGATTATATAGCAATCAGTTATGAGTTGTGAGAATACTATCCCCCTAACCCCCCTTAAATAAAGGGGGAATTTAGTTGAAATTTCTCATAAATGATTCCTGATTGCTATAGATTATATTAAGTAATTCTTAAATAGGTGGGCATCGCCCACCATTAAACTTAAGATAAAGCCTCTATTAATTTATTTTTAGCAGTAGTTAAAGCCTCATCAACTTTACTGGCATCCTTACCTCCAGCTTGGGCAAGATTTGGTTTTCCACCGCCTCCTCCACCGCAAATTTTGGCAATTTCACCGATAAATTTACCCGCTTGAAGTTGTTTTTCTTTATAGATTTTCTCCCCAAAAGCCGCTACTAAACTAACTTTATTAGCTTCAGGAATGGATGCTAAAATCACCGCAGAATTACCTAATTTTTGTTGTAATTTTTCTCCAGCAGATTGCAAAGATTTAGCGTCTAATTCGCCCATATTAGCCACTAAAATTTTAAATTCGCCCACAGATTCAGCATTATTAATTAAACTTTCAGATTTTAATAAGGCTAATTCTTGTTTCACATTTTCTAATTCTTTTTGAGTAGCTTTTAACTCACTTTGAAGGTTAGAAAAACGCTCTGGAATTTCCTCTGGTTTTGCTTTTAATTTATCGCATAATTCTTTAACAACTCCATCTCTTACTTTGAGATATTCTAAAACTGACGCACCTGCAACAGCTTCAATACGTCTGATACCAGAAGCAACTCCCGTCTCAGAAATAATCTTAAATAAGCCAATTTCAGCAGTATTATTAACATGAGTGCCTCCGCATAACTCCATAGAAACGCTAGGAATATCAATCACTCTGACTTCACTACCGTATTTTTCCCCAAACATTGCGATCGCACCTTTAGCTTTAGCCTGTTCAATGCCCATAATACTGATGTCAGTGGGATGAGCTTCACTAATCCAAGTGTTGATTAAATCTTCAACCTGTTGTAATTGTTGCTTAGTAATAGCTTGGGGAGAATTAAAGTCAAAGCGTAACTTATCAAAGGATACCAAAGAACCAGCCTGAGAGATGTTTTCATCAACAACTTTTTTCAACGCTGATTGTAACAAGTGAGTTGCAGTGTGATTAGCTTTAACTCGGTTACGACAGGCTTTGTCGATGGTAGCGCGTAACTTTTGCCCAACTTCGATCGAACCTCTTTGTACTGTACCATAATGAACAAAAAATCCTGATTCTTTCTGTACATCTTCGATCGATACTAACACATCTTCTCCTGCTAAATAACCTCGATCGCCGATTTGTCCCCCAGATTCGGCATAAAATGGGGTTTTATTCAATATTAACTGCACTTTACTACCTGTTTCGGCTTTTTCTACCGATTTACCATCAATTAATAATCCCTCAATATGACTGATTAATTGATATTCGCTATAGCCTAAAAATTCTGTGGGATGGATATGCTCTGCTAACTTGTCTATGCTACCCTGTACAGTTAAATCGATGGTTTCATGGGCAGATTGCGATCGCACCCTTTGAGCCTCCATTTCCGCTTCAAAACCACCCACATCAACGGTTAAACCTTCTTCCTCTGCAATTTCCTGAGTCAATTCTAGGGGAAAACCGAATGTATCATAAAGGGTAAAAGCATCCTCACCAGAAATTGTGGCACAGCCATCTTGGCTGTCTTGTTGCTGACTTTTGAGCTTAATAATCACCTCATTTAAGAGTTTTTCTCCCCTTTCGAGGGTTGCCAAAAATGCCGATTCCTCCCGTTGTAACTCAGTTTTAATGACTTTTTCTCTTTCTCTAGTGTTGCTGTAAACCCCTTCTAAGAGCTGTATAGCGGTTTCTGCTACCTCAGTGATAAAATTGCCATCGATACCGATTAAACGCCCATGACGCACCACACGACGGATTAGACGGCGCAAAATATACCCCCTTCCTATATTCGATGCAGAAATACCATCAGCTATCATCTGAACTACTGATCGCACATGATCACCGATAACTTTCAAAGATACCTTAGTATTTTCCGAAGCGGTTTTATAGTCAATATCTGCCAACTTTCCTGCGGTGGCAATGATAGGGAAAATCAAGTCTGTTTCGTAATTATTAGGCACTTGTTGCAGAATTTGCGCCATTCTTTCTAACCCCATGCCAGTATCGATGTTTTTGTTTTGCAGAGGGGTTAAATTGCCCTCAGCGTCTCGGTTATACTGCATAAACACCAAGTTGTAAAACTCGATGAAGCGGGTATCGTCTTCCAAGTCGATGTTATCATCTCCCAATTCGGGCTTAAAATCATAGTATAACTCGGAACAAGGACCACAAGGACCTGTTACCCCAGATTTCCAGAAGTTATCTTCTTCTCCCATGCGTATAATCCGTTTTTCGGGGATTCCCACTTCATCACGCCAGATAGCAAAAGCCTCATCGTCTTCTCTAAACACACTGACAACGATTTTTTCGGGAGGTAATTTAAACACCTGAGTTGATAATTCCCAACCCCATGCGATCGCCTGTGACTTAAAGTAATCACCGAAACTGAAGTTACCCAACATCTCAAAGAAGGTATGATGCCTAGCAGTGCGCCCTACGTTTTCAATATCGTTAGTACGAATGCACTTTTGAGAAGTGGTAGCACGAGGATAATCAGGGGTTTTCTGCCCTAAGAAAATGGGCTTAAAGGGAAGCATTCCTGCGATCGTCAGTAAAACAGTAGGATCATCTGGCACTAAAGAGGCACTAGGGAGGATTTTGTGTTGTTTTTGGGCAAAAAAGTCTAAAAATTTCGATCGAATTTCGTTACCTGTTAAAGAAGGAGGGATATTAGTCATAGAATTTATTAATAATGGTCTATCTCCTATTATTGCTGATTTTTGTTGCTATCATAAAAGCTAAAAGTTTGTAAACCAAGAAAATATAATGATTAATGCCTAGAAAAATTCGAGAATTGAAAAGTTTATTGAAGAAAGCAGGTTTTGCTTATCGTACAGCTAAAGGTAGTCACACTCGTTGGTATCATGAACTATTACCAGAAGATCCGATTACCATATCAGGAAATGATGGTGATGATGCTCAAAAATATTTAGAAAAACAAATTAACCAAAAATTAGCTAAATTAAAAAGAATAAAAGAGGGTAAATAATTATGAATAATTTTAATTACACAATTACTATTCAATGGAGTGATGAAGATAACTGTTTTGTCGTATTTTTGCCTGATTTTAATAATGAAATGCAACCAATTACTCACGGTGAAACCTATGAAGAAGCGTTAAAAAATGGGCAAGAAGTTTTAGAGTTAATTATAGAAGAATATCAAGAAGATGGTAAAACTTTACCTCAACCTAAAACCTTTGTTTTTGCTTAGATTTTATTAATCAAGTACAAATTACTAAATATTTTCAAATATGATAACATATCGCCAAAATAAAATTAGAATTATATTTGTTAGACGATCGAGAAAACAAGAGGTAAATTTTTATGAAAGCTGAAGAATTAGATTTATTATTTGATGAAGGAAAAGAAGATATTTTAGAATATTTTGATTTATCAACGGCAAAGCGCCCCTCTTTAGAAAAGACAAAAATTGATTTAGACTTACCCCAATGGATGATTATTGCCTTAGATAAAGAAGCAAAAAGATTAGGAATTGAGTCTCAATCTTTAATCAAAGTTTGGATTGCTCAACATTTAGATTCTGTTAGAATATAATGCGTATTTTCAATAATTATTTTTCATGGGTTGGTAGCAATGGCTTTAGCCCTTAAAATCTGAATTAGTAAAGAAGTCTAGTATTTTGATAAATAAATACAGGTTAGAAAAAATCTGGGAGCATCCCAATTTTGCAATTAGCCATTTTAAATATGTCTAAACCCTTAATATGTCGTTAATTTTGGTATGTTTTTACAAAAACGGGATGCTCCCAAAAATCTAAATGTTTGCCCTCTATCTTTCTCAATTCCACTAAACTACCCTGTTGCCTAATTTCCCCTGATTCTAAATAAATAATATAGTCTGCCCTTTGCACTACCGTTGGGCGATGACTGATTAAAATTGTCGTTTTCCCTTGACGATGACTTAATAATTTGTCCAATAATTGAGCTTCACTAATAGGGTCTAAACTAGCGGTAGATTCATCTAAAATTAAAATAGGAGGATTATTAACGATCGCCCTTGCCACTGCAATACGTTGTCTTTCACCTCCCGAAATATTTGCCCCAAATTCCCCTAAAACTGCATCATATTTTTGGGGTAAATCATTGATAAATTCGTGGGCTTCTGCTATTTTACAAGCCTTAACTATTTCTTCAAAAGTAACAGAAGGTGATCCTAAATAAAAATTATCTCTGATCGATCGACTCCAAAAATGGGCTTCTTGGGGTATTAATATTACCTGATTTCTCACAGATTCTAAAGACAAGTTTTCGAGGTTATAATCTCCAAAACAAATATTCCCTGATTGTACTTTATACAAGCCCGTTAATAGTTTGGAAATGCTACTTTTTCCACAGCCAGATTTACCAATTAAAGCGGTTACTTTTCCTCCCGGTATCATTACAGAAAAATCATTAAATAGCCTGACTCTCCCCGTATGTTCAAAGTTGATTTTATCTAAATAAATGTCATCTTGATCCTGAATAGTAACAGTGGGTTTATTATCTTCAATTTCTTCCTCTGAAGGATAGTCAATCACTTCATTTAATCTTTGGGTTGCGGTTTTTACTCGCAAAAATTGATCAAAAAAACCAATTAAAGACGAGAAAAAAGCACCAAAATTACTATTCATGGTATTAAAGGCTAAAAGTTGCCCAATACTTAATTCTCTGTTAATAACTAAGGTGCTTCCATACCAAAGAATAATTATCCCCCCGATGCCTGAAATAAAACTCGATGAAGTCTCATTGATAATGCCTATTTGATTTACTCCTAAGATTAATTTTGCTACTTTGCCAAAACGTCTTTGTAATTCCTGCCAAAATTGATCATAAGCGGTGGTAGTTTTTAAGGTTAATGCGCCTTTGAATATTTCCACTAATACCCCTTGATTTTGGCTAAATAAAACTAATGCACCCCTGATTTTTTGTTGTAATGTGGGAATAAAAATAACGGTGACAATAAGGGTTAAAATCGTTAAACCCAAAACTACTAAACTGAGTTTCCAGCTATAAAATAACATCAATCCGAAGGAAATTAGGGCGATAAATAGTTGACTAGGTAAATTGTTGACTGCTTGGGCGATGAGTTGATTTATTTCTTGAATATCTTGTAATCGGCTAACTACCTCCCCACTGCTTCTTGATTCGTAATATTGGAGGGGTAATCTAAGGATTTTTCGCCCAAATTCCATGACAAATCCTAATTCTAGTCTTTGGGAAAATTGGGTAATGAGGTTAGCTTGAACAAAACTTAAACAACTACTTACCAATGTCATCACCATAATGGCGATCGCAAGTCCCCGTAGAATCTTTGTATCTCCTCTAACCAAAACATCATCGGTTAAGATTTGAATAAAAAAGGGTAAAGTTAGGGATAATAAACCTAAAACTAGGTTAATAACAAGGGCTTCGAGGATAATATTTTTATAAGGGGCAATTCTAGCGATTAAACTACCTAATCCCTTGATTTTGTCTTCCCCCTGTTGAGCAAATCTGACAGCATCGGGTTCGAGTAAGAGGATTAAGCCGTCACTCCAATTAGCTAGTAATTCTTCTTTATCAATGTAGCGAATACCAACGGCAGGATCACCAATAATGTATTGTTTATTTTTCTGGGCGTATAAAACTACATAATGATAACCTTGCCAATGAATGATGGCAGGTAGGGTAATCTCGTTTAATCGATCGACTATTTCGGGGGAGGCTTGGCTTGAGCGTCCGTTAAACCCTAGTTTCTCTGCTCCTTTTCTCAATCCTAGTAATGTTGTACCTGTTTTGCCTGTGCCTACAAGTTCCCTAATTCTGTTGAGGCTAAAGGTTTTACCATAATACTTGGCGATCGAGGCTAAACAGGCTACTCCACAATCCTCCTCACTAGCTTGATTGATAACGGGATATTTCATCTAGTATCTTAACTAAAAACTAACTGTAGGGTGGGTTAGACGGCGATAAATTTTGAGACAATTTAACCTTAAAAATCCGTCGTAACCCACCATTTTTTACCTATTAATAAACTGTCAAACAAATAGCCCAGAATGAATTTCGGGGCGTTAAAACTTAAATAGGTGGGCAATGCCCACCCTACCAAATTAATTACCACCAACCTTTTTTAGCACCGAAACGACCGACAGACAATCCAACACCAAATGCCGCATATACAGCTAATGGAATAAGACCACCGCTTACTTTTTCTTCTTGTTTAGGGGTTAAATCGGTCAATAAAGCATTAGTTTTCATAAGTACCTCTTTTTGTTTTTGATTAATCTTTGCTTATGTTTTTAATAATGTCATATAAAAAAAAATTATCAATAAGTAGAAGCACGGAAAAAATCACGAGGGCAATTATGTTTTTTGTGTAAAGTAACTAAGTATTGTTTCAAGAGTAAACTATAACCCTTGATATTACTAGATTACAGGCTAGACGCAATACAAAAAGTTTGGATAAATATTAAAATTAGTTGAGTAAATCATCTCAAAGAATGTCAGGGAATCTTGATAATAATCGATGTTAATATTTTTTGTAAATGTCTGTAATATGTAAATTCTTTTCACCAAATTGTTAGATCATAAAAATCTTTAATCATAGTATCTTTCGTAATCAATTGAGCTTGATATTTATTTGCCAAAGCTACTACAACTCGATCGGCTGGATCTTTATGACTCCAATTCAAATTGACACTATCTATCCATAAACTAACATCAATAGGAATAATTGAAATAACGTCTGAACGTAAAAGAGTATTGATATATATTTCTAAATCTATTCCTAAATCCAATTTTCCTCTTTTTACCTTAAGTGCAATCTCCCATAACGAAATTGAAGCGACTAAACCATTCTTTTGCACTTCCATAACATCACAGAGATTCCTAGCACTAGCTGACAAAAGGTCAGGATCTAAACTCCACCAAATTAAAGCACAAGTGTCTAAAACAATTTTCATAACTCATTCCACTCTTGAGTAGTAGGGGAAGTTAAGTCTTCATAGTATTTTACCTTCCCTCTAAGGGGAGAAAATAATTCTTCTGTACTAAGAGATGATTGATATTTACAAATTTTAATAATTGGTTTACCTCCTTCTGTGACGATAATATCTTCATTTTCTCTTTCCAATTTTTCTAAAAGTTCTTCTAATTCCGCTCTAAGTTCTTTCTTTGTTATTTCCATGGAATTTTGTTTTTTTGGTGATGGTAGTTCTATTTTAAATATATTTTATTTTAGGCTAGACTAAATTCTCCTAAGCCAATGAAATAATCAGGATTAGTGCTTAAATCTGAGGGTAAATCTTCCGCAACGCCAATTACGCCCAATTTTAAGGCACGATCGTAACAATTCTGCTCTAGGGTTTCTTCTATTTCTAAATATTTCTCTAAAACTTCTATAATCACTTCTTGTTCTGATTTTTTTGTTTGTTGAGCTAGTTTTGTTAATTTTTGTTGTAAATTCGAGCTTAAAACTATATCCATTGACTTTAATTAAAGATTAGAGAATTAACTATTTTTGTTTTATTATTTTTTATTTTAACTTGAGAGTGAATGATTATGAGTAATCAGCATTTAGGTAGTAATTTTGATGATTTTTTAGCAGAGGAAGGTTTACTGACACAGGTGGAAGCAGTTGCTATTAAGAGAGTAATTGCTTATCAAATTGAACAAGAAATAAGTAAAAAAGGATGGAAAAAAATTAAAAATATAGCAATCAGGAATGATTTGTGAGATTTTAATGGAAAACGATTCTCCCCTCGCCCTCTGGGAGAGGGGTTGGGGGTGAGGGCAGATAGTATTATGTTCTCATGACTGATTCCTGATTGCTATAGAATTAGTTTAAGCAGTTAAATAGTTTTTATTTAAGGAATTATTTTGTTGATTGTCTTGAGCTATAAATTCTTGAAAAAGCTCAAAGAAAATATCTAAAGCATGAGCTTCATCTTCTGCATAAAATAAGATAATTTTTGACCAATCTTGAGTAGAATACTGATTATATTTTTGTTCTATCCATTCTTGAAAACAATCAAATTTTTTTTCTTCTTCTGTAAGAGAAATATTGGCTTGTCGTAAAGCAAAAGTATAACTATCAATGAATGTTTTAAGGTGACTTAGAGAACGTTACATTGAAATATAGCAATCAGGAATCATTTATGAGAAATTTCAACTAAATTCCCCCTTTATTTAAGGGAGGTTAGGGGGGATAGTATTCTCACAACTCATAACTGATTGCTATAGTTTAAACTTTTTAGCAATATTAGTAATTTCTTGATATAAATTATCATCATTCATTCTCATTATCTATGGTGATATTTCTATTTTAATTTATTAATATCTATTTTTAAGCTAAACTAAAATTAGACAAAATTTGATAATTAATTATGTACTGCGATCGCCCCCCTGACTTGATTTCTCCTCTACACCATGATGAATTTTTACCTCCTATCAGTAAGTGGATGAAACTGGGAGGATTATTTTTAGTTAGTACCGTAGGAATGGCTATCGCAGTTTGTGCCGTGACTCCTTTACCTGTCACCGTCAAAGCTCAAGGAATAGTACGCCCTGACGGAGAAGTGAAAATTGTACAAGCATCTACAGAGGGAGTAGTAACGAAAATTTTTGGAGAAGTAAATCAAATTATTGCAGAAGGGGAGACTATTGCTATACTAAACGATCGCACTTTAGCAAGTAAAAAACAACAGTTAAAGACAAACATTGAGCAAAATTTATCACAAATTAAAATTATTGAAGAACAGATACAATATCTCAATAATCAAATAGTAGCAGATAAAAATAGGCTCGATCGAGGTGTCATCAGTGCCAAAGCCGATTTACAGAGAATAACCGCCGATTATCAGGAAAAAAACCAAATTACTCAAGCCCAAGTAGCCGAAGCCCAAGCTAATTTACAAGTCAGTCAACGAGAGTTACAAAAGAATCAAGCAGAATTAAAGGCTACAGAAGCAACTATAGAGGGAGTAAAATCTACTTTAACAACACTTCAAGAAAAACTCGATCGTTACCAAGAAATTGTTAACGAAGGAGTAATCTCAAGAGATAGATTAGCAGAAGCACAACTACAAGTTACCCAAACCCAACAACAATTAAAAGAATATCAATCAAATTTAGTATCAGCTCAATAATTAGTGGTTTGTGGAAAAAAAGAAAAAAGTTCACAATA
>CAYPDC010000057.1:1402-25439 GCA_964409355.1 uncultured Cyanobacterium sp. | reverse complement strand
AACAAAGGGGGAACTTATTTTCAGTTTCTCACGAATGATTTAGGATTGCTATAGTATAAATTTTTATAAACAAATATGAAAATAACATCTGCTTTTATCAGTTTAAATTTAAAGTTAGTAGCGGGAATCCTCTTAATTTCAGCCTTGATTAACTATCTTTTTCTCTTGATTTCTCCTCAATGGGCGGATACTAATTGGCAAATTAACTTGACTAATAATATGGTTGATCAAGGCATAATTCCTCTGATTGCGATCGCATTTCTGTTAATTGCTTGGTGGATAAGTGACAATAACAGTCAAGAAAAAGCAAGTAAAGCAGTAAGAATGCCAGTGTTTATCATTGCCAGTATTTTAGGATTACTGTATCTATTGCTTGTTCCTTTACATTTTGGTAATATTAATCGTGTCAGTGGAGATGTGTTGACGCAAATAGATCAGCGAATTGCTCAACAGGAAGCCCAAATTCAAGGTTTTGTGTCAGAATTAGAGGCGGTATCGAAAAATCCAGAACAACTAAAACAGGAAATTGAACAACGAAACCAAGTTATCGCCGCAGGGGGTAATATTGGGGGGCAACAATTAAACCCTCAGCAGTTACAATTAATTACTACTCAAAGGGATCAACTACAGGCAATTTTAAACCTATCTGACAAACCCGAAGAATTAAAAGCAAAATTCCAAGAAGTTAGAAATCAATTGCAATTAGAATTACAGAAAGCAGTTGAGCAAGAAAAAAGGAAAGCACAAGGATTAGCATTGCAACAGAGTCTTAAAACTTCTATTTCTAGTTTAATGCTTGCGATCGCATTTATCTTTATTGGTTGGCTAGGATTACAGAGTATGATTAAAAGTTGAGTTGTGAGTAATGAGTAGGTAGGGGTTGAATAGACATCTCCAGAAATTAAGATTTTTTCTAGGTATTTCGGGCTTCTAGCCCGATTGTTGGAGAAGTCTAATATATTCAACCCCTACGAGAGAGGGAAGCGTGGGAAGATTAAACGATAAATTAATTATTCTTAATTCTTAATTCTTATGCCTATTCTTGATGTTAGAGATTTACAAGTAATTTTCACCGATGAGGATTCACAAATTAATGTCGCCGTTGATAAAATCAACTTTACCCTCGATAAAGGGGAAATCTTAGGCATAGTTGGGGAATCAGGCTCAGGAAAGTCTGTCACATCATTGGCAATCATGGGATTATTGCCTCCCACGGGCAAAGTAAGGGAAGGAGAAATACTATTTTCCGTCCATGAATCCTCGTCTATGATTAATTTAGTAACCCTTGCCAATGAAGATAAAAGAGACTATCGTGGGGGTAAAATTGGCATGGTATTTCAAGAACCCATGAGTTCTCTTAATCCAGTTTACAACATTGGTTTTCAAATTACTGAGGCGATTCGTCTCCATCAAAATGTCTCGGAAACCCAAGCTAGAAGAAACGCTATTGCTTTATTACAAGAAGTTAATTTGTTACCTAGCGATGGAGATTTAGAGGTAGAATATCGAGAAACTAAACCCTCAAAGCAACCTACAGAAAAAGAAATTCAACAATATATCAACAAACGGAAACAAACCATTCTCAAAAAATTTCCCCACGAAATGAGTGGCGGACAACTACAAAGAGTGATGATTGCGATCGCAATTTCTTGTCAACCGAGTCTCTTGATTGCTGATGAACCTACCACAGCACTAGATGTTACAGTCCAAGCTACTATATTAGAACTATTAAAAGACTTATGCCGTAAAAGATATATGGCATTGATATTTATTACCCATGACTTAGCGGTAGTGGCAAATATCGCCGATAGTTTAGCAGTGATGTATCAAGGCAAAATAGTTGAATACGGTAAAGCCATCGATATTCTTTTAAATCCCCAACACCCCTATACTAAAGGTTTACTTGCTTGTCGCCCTCGTTTAGATGAAACGAGAAACTATTTACCCACCGTCAGCGACTTTTTAGAAAAGAAATCCAACGGAGAAGAAAATAAACCCCCCATCAAAATTAAACAAATCCATCTCAATCAACCCCTCTTAACCATCGAAAATTTAAAAGTCGGTTTTCCGAAAAAAACAAACTTTCCGTGGCAAAAAGAATATTTTTGGGCAGTCAATGATGTGAGTTTTCAACTTTTTCCCGGCGAAACATTAGGCTTAGTGGGAGAATCAGGTTGCGGAAAATCTACCCTTGCCCGTACCATTTTACGGCTTATTCCTGCTTATGAGGGCAAAATCGAGTTTTTAGGGCAGAATTTAACTCAATTACCCCTGAAAAGTAAAAGTTTGAGGCTATTAAGACGAGAAATGCAAATTGTCTTTCAAAATCCCTATAACTCTCTTAATCCCCGTATGAGTATTGGTAATACCATCATTGAACCCATGATAATCCATCGTACAGGAGGAAATAACAAAAAACGCAAAGAGAGGGTAAGATACTTATTAGAAAGAGTTGGTTTAAATCCAGATTGGTTTAATCGCTATCCTCATGAGTTATCTGGAGGGCAACGTCAAAGAGTCTGTATTGCTAGGGCGTTGGCATTGAATCCCCAATTAATCATCTGTGATGAGTCGGTATCCGCTTTAGATGTTTCCATTCAGGCACAAGTGTTAAACTTACTCAGGGAATTACAAGCAGATTTCGGTTTAACTTATATTTTCATCTCCCATGATTTAAGTGTCGTTAAATTCATCAGCGATCGCATCATTGTCATGAATAGGGGTAAAATAGAGGAAATGTCAACTACCGATCAAATTATCAATAATCCTCAAAGAGAATATACCCGTCAATTAATTGCTTCTATTCCTAGGTTTCCTAGTATCGCTTAAGATTATTGTAGCGTTTTCTCAAAATAGAAGTCCAGATATAGCAATCCTAAACCATTCGTGAGAAACTGAAAATAAGTTCCCCCTTTGTTTAAGGGGGGTTAGGGGGGATCATGCAGGTATATTTATTATTAGAAATCACCTTAACTCCAAACTCCTTAATCTTCTTTAACCTCATGCTTTAGCTAGGTTTTCTTCCCATTTTCTGGGAGGAGATTGACGGCGAATATTGCGCCAAATTTGAGTCGCCGCTAACGTGCCATCGGCTACCGCTACGGATACCTGATTTAAGCCTTTTTTCAAGTCTCCCAAGGCAAAGATGCGATCGTGGCTTGTTTGTGCCATGTCATTGGTGACAAGGTTTTCTCCATCCCACTCTAAACCTTCAATGCCTTTTAAGTAGTGGTTATGATAAATTGATCCCATGTTAATTAAACCCGTGGTTGCCTCAATAAATGTGCCGTCTGCTAATTCCACTCCTTGCATTTTATGATTCTCTCCCACAAAACGCGCGATCGCACCCTCATATAAAGGATAACCATGATCCGCCAATTTTTGCTTCATTTCCTCACCGACATCACATAAACCATGAGTTAAAACCGTGATATAGGGAGTAAACCAATTGAGTACAAAAGCCGCATTAATCTGAGACTCTTTCCCCACAATTAACACTGCTTTTTGATCCCACATATCAAAACCATCACAAATCATACAGACATGAAGAGTATATCCAGCATAATCATAGACATTTTGCATATCATCCAACTCAGGCAAAAGATCAATAATGCCCGAAGCCGCAATTAAATACTTACCACGAAAAACGGGATAAATACTATCTTTTTTACCTACCTTCACTTTGACGGCAAAAGTATCTCCCTCATCGGTGACATCTTCCACATATCCTCGCAAATGATCCGCACCCCAGTCAACCGCTTGTTTTGTACCATGATTGAGAATATCCCTGCCGGGGGTATCAGGATCTAAACCGACATAATTGCGCAAATCCTGCATCCAGAGCGATCGCCCCTTACCTTTTTCAATCACCAAACATTTTAAACCATACCTAGCCAAATAGATAGCGGCGGATAAACCACCCATTCCACCTCCTACGACTATGGCATCATAAACCGTATTTAAACGGGTATCCAAATTTTTACTGGACAATTTCATCGCTGATTATCTCCGAAAAACAAAAGTTAGATATTGCCTTCATTGTACTTGACTAATGAGTTTTATATCGATTAGGATAATGGCAGTAACCGAAAAAGTAAGAAATAATATGGCTTATCAATTACCAACTCTCCCTTACGAATATACCGCTTTAGAGCCTTCTATTTCTAAAAGCACGTTGGAATTTCATCATGACAAACATCATGCTGCCTACGTTAACAATTTCAACAAGGCAGTAGAAGGTACAGATTTAGACAGTAAATCCTTAGAAGAGGTAATTACAACCATTGCAGGAGATGCTTCTAAAACAGGTATTTTCAACAATGCCGCCCAAGCATGGAATCACAGTTTTTATTGGGAATGTATGAAACCCAACGGCGGTGGTACTCCTAGCGGTGCGTTAGCCGATAAAATCAACGCTGATTTCGGTAGTTTTGAGCAATTTGTCGAAGCCTTTAAAACTGCTGGTGCTACTCAATTTGGTAGCGGTTGGGCTTGGTTAGTTTTAGATGGAGATACATTAAAAGTAACCAAAACTGGTAATGCAGATAATCCTTTAACTCAAGGACAAATTCCCTTATTGACTATGGATGTATGGGAACACGCTTACTATTTAGATTATCAAAATCGTCGTCCCGACTATATTGGTGATTTTCTCAGTAAATTAGTTAACTGGGATTTTGTCGCTGGAAACCTAGCCAAAGCATTAGCTTAAAGACGATTAAGTATTAGGATTCAAGTATAGGTGTTAGGTGACTATTTTTCTCCCTCATGGCAGTTCCCTACAAATCAAATGCACCCCATCAAAAATATTCATGGAAATAGGCTTAAAATAATGCTAAACTGTAATGAAACTTAGTTTTTGACAAAAAAGTCATTCAAGGTATAAGTTGATTAATTTCCTTGATTTGGAGTGGAATTTTAGATGAGTACAACGAATCAGACAAGTAACCCAAGTAATTACGATGCTGAACAAATACAAGTCCTAGAAGGGTTAGAGCCTGTTAGGAAACGTCCGGGGATGTATATTGGTTCAACAGGACCAAGGGGCTTACATCACCTAGTATATGAGGTAGTGGATAACTCTATTGACGAAGCCTTAGCGGGTTATTGTACTCATATTGAGATAGATTTGAATGCAGATGGTTCAGTAAGTGTTACCGATGACGGTAGAGGTATCCCCACAGATATTCACCCTCGCACCCAAAAATCGGCACTAGAAACGGTTATGACGGTACTTCACGCAGGGGGTAAATTCGGAGGCGGTGGTTATAAAGTCTCTGGCGGTTTGCACGGTGTGGGTATTTCGGTAGTTAACGCCCTTTCCGAATGGGTGCAAGTCACAGTATGGCGTAGTGATAAAGTCCATACCCAACGCTACGAAAGAGGTAATCCTGTTACTGATTTAGAAACAACGGATAATGATACAGGACATTCTACAGGTACTTCTGTATCTTTCTTACCCGATAATCAAATTTTTACAGAAACCACCGAATTTGACTATAATCTCTTATCTAATCGTTTGAGAGAATTAGCCTATTTGAATGCAGGAGTAAAAATCACCTTTACTGATAAACGGGTTACTCCAGAAAGAATTGAAACCTACTGTTATGAAGGGGGTATCAAAGAATACGTCACCTACATGACAAGGGAAAAAGAGGTTTTACACCAAGATATTATCTACACCTCTGGGGATAAAAACGGGGTACAGGTAGAAGTGGCTTTACAATGGTGTATTGATGCCTATAGCGATACCATTTTGGGCTTTGCGAACAATATTCGTACTATTGACGGTGGTACACATTTAGAAGGCTTAAAAACCGTCTTAACTCGTACTTTAAACAACATTGGGCGTAAAAGAAATAAAATCAAAGAAAATGAGCCTAATTTAAGCGGAGAAAACGTCAGAGAGGGTTTAACGGCGGTTATCTCTGTTAAAGTACCTGATCCTGAATTTGAAGGGCAAACTAAGACAAAATTAGGCAACTCGGAAGTAAGGGGTATTGTCGATTCTTTGGTGGGAGAAGCCTTAAACGAGTATTTAGAGTTTAATCCCCAAGTTGCTGATAATGTTATAGAAAAAGCGATTCAAGCCTTTAAAGCAGCCGAAGCCGCCCGACGCGCACGGGAATTAGTCAGACGTAAATCGGTGTTAGAATCCTCACCCCTACCCGGTAAGTTAGCAGATTGTAGCTCCCGTGATCCAGCAGAATCAGAAATTTATCTTGTAGAGGGAGATAGTGCAGGTGGTAGTGCAAAACAAGGGCGCGATCGCCGTTTCCAAGCTATACTGCCTTTAAGGGGTAAAATCCTCAATATCGAAAAAACCGATGATGCGAAGATTTACAAAAATAACGAGATTCAATCTCTGATTACAGCTTTGGGATTGGGGATTAAAGGGGACGAATTTGATGCTAGTCAACTACGTTATCATCATATTGTCATTATGAGCGTGGCGGGGGATGAATCTACCCTTGTTATGGATGACACAGGTAAAACCGAATTTGTCAAAATAGGTGACTTTATTGATGATTGTATCGAAGGCAGACGCACCACCGAGCGTTATCAAGTGATGTGTTTCGACACTAAGACTAATTTAACCCGTTTTCGTCCTCTTAAAGCCGTTATTCGTCACGGGCATCAAGAAGCGATGTACAAAATTACTACTCGTTACAATCGCTCCGTCAAAGTGACATCCTCTCACAGTGTCTTTGTCTATGAAAATGGCGAAGTGAAATTGAAAAAAGGTAACGAAATCAGAGAGGGAGATTTATTAGTGGCTTCCCGTCGTTTACCTCGCCCGAATAATCCTATCATCAACATTGATTTACTCAAAACTTTCTATCAAGCCGGATTAATCGATTCTCTTTATCTGCAAGGGGAAGAGGTGAGACAAATTACGGGTAAAAGGGTGTTAGCTAAATTAGAAAAACCCGACTTATACTCTCAACCTAGAGTAATGTTAACCGTTGAAGGTTGGCAAGAGTTAATCAAGCAACGTCAAACCAAAAATTTGACTCAAAAACAGGTTGCGACTTTATGCGGTGTGAAACAACCTATCACTATCAGTCATTGGGAAAGAGGCATTAATTTACCTACCCTGCCTCACTTCCTTAACTACGTTACCGCTATCAATGCAGAGGAAAACATCGTTTATGAAACCCTCCCTTCTAAATTGGAAGAATGGTTAAACAATAGTGATGATAGTAATAATGCCCGTTGCCGTGAAATCAGTAACTATAAACCTATTAGTTACTTTACTCCTAGTGAATTGGCACAAATGGGAGATGATGTTAAAATTATACCCCAAGCTCATCAAGATAAAGGGTTCGATCGCTATTTATCCGTAACTAAAGAATTAATGTGGTTTTTGGGATGGTATTTAGCAGAAGGTAGTCTGAGTAAACATCAAATTAGCCTCAGTTTGGGTAAAAAAGATGAAGGTTTTATCCCTGAGTTAATCCAAGCCGTTGAAACGGTATTCGGTGAAACTCCCCGTTGTCATTACGATAAAGACTCGGAGGCGATTAAATTCTATTTCCATAGTGTAGCAGGGGCAAGACTCTTAAAAGCGTGGGGATTAGGCAAAAAAGCCCATGAAAAATGCTTACCTGATATTGTTTTTAGTTTATCGGAAGATTTACAGTATTCTTTCTTAGAAGGCTATTTCTTAGGGGATGGCACAACGGTAGGGCAAAATCTGACTTTTGTGACTAATTCTCATTCATTGAAAGAAGGTTTATTATATCTATTGGGGCAGTTGGGTTTAATTGCTAGTCATACTGAACATCAACCGAAATCTAATGATAAAATTACCACTCAACACCCTTATTATAGTGTGACGATTTGCGGAAAAACTCAATTAGAACAATGTGAGGCTATCTGGCAACGTCATAATAACAGTCAACAGGTAAGGGATTATCTGGCTAAACCGATTCGTCGTGAGTTAGATTTTGTAACCATTAGTGATGATTTAATGGGATTAAAGGTTATCTCTAATGATGAAATTGAGTTGGTAGGGGATTTTGTCTATGATTTCTCTGTGGAAAATGACGAAAACTTCATCGCCGGTACTGGTGGAGTAGCTTTGCACAATACTGACGCTGATGTTGATGGCGCACACATCCGTACTCTTTTGTTAACATTCTTCTATCGTTATCAACGGGAATTGGTAGAGCAAGGCTACATTTATATTGCTTGTCCTCCTCTCTATAAATTAGAAAGAGGTAAAAATCATTTCTATTGCTATAGCGATCGAGAATTACAAGACAAAATCGCCGAATTTCCTGCCAATGCTAACTATAACATTCAACGGTTTAAAGGTTTAGGGGAGATGATGCCCGAACAACTTTGGGATACCACGATGAATCCTGAAACTCGCATGATGAAGCGTGTTGAGGTTGAAGATGCCGCCGAAGCCGATCGCATCTTTACTGTATTGATGGGCGATCGAGTTGCACCACGTCGAGAATTTATCGAAACACATGGACCAAGATTAAACCTAACGGAGTTAGACGTATAATTGTAGGGTGGGTATTGCCCACCTTTTTTCTTTAAGATGAAGAAAAGATGGCTTTTCTATTGAAAAAATGATGTTACCCAATTATTTCATCTGTCAAGTTTTAAAATGACGATTAAAACCCTTAATCTCACCCCTCAACTCTACGAATATTTACTCTTGGTTTCCGTAAAAGAAGCACCTATATTAAAGGAAATCCGAAAACAAAGTACAACTCATCCCCTCGGTAAAATGCAAATAGCCCCCGAACAAGGACAATTTTTACAATTACTGGTAAAATTAGTCGGGGCAAAAACTATTCTCGAAATAGGAGTTTTTTTAGGATACAGTTCAAGTGCGATCGCACTTGCTTTGCCCGAAGATGGAAAACTTATCGCCTGTGAAAATAATGCTGAATTTGCACAAATCGCCCTTCAAAACTGGCAAAAAGCACAATTAGAAGCTAAAATAAATCTCCGTTTAGGTTCAGCTTTAGACACCTTAGAAGTCTTACAGGAAGAAGGATATAAAGAAAAATTCGATGTCATCTTCATCGATGCCGATAAAAGCAACTATTACAATTACTATGAAAAATCCCTTGATTTATTGAGAAAAGGGGGATTAATGATCATAGATAACGTATTGTGGCATGGTAGAGTAGCCGATCCCGAAATTAACGATAATCGCACCAAAAAAATGAGGGAATTTAACCGTAAATTGTTTGAAGATGAAAGAATCGAACTGAGTTTACTGCCCATAGGAGATGGATTAACCCTTGTCAGAAAAAACTAGATAAATTGATGTTTAATCCTAATTTATCAATTTTAATGGCTCTTCTACAGTAGTTATGACAAAACCAACAATTTACATATTCAGGTAATGGTTAAGTAACAAAGAATCAACGCCTCACTCCATTCTACCGTTGCACCATAGGTATCCCCAGTATGTCCGGAAAATGGTTTTTGTAATAACCATCCCGTAACCAAAGTAATGGTAGCACTAATTATCATGGTGCTTAAAATTTCTATCCATGAATGATTAAGTAAGAAAAACGGAATTATTGCCATTAAAACCATAAATAATGAGCCTATAAATCCATCTAAGGGCAAATTTAACTCTTTTTTAAGAAATATCCCTTTTCCTTCCTCTTTTGCATAAGGATAAAGTGCGATCGCACCCAATTGTCCCCATCTTGCCCAACTCATCGCCACCATTAACCCCCACCATAATGGCACAGAAACCTCGGAAATAGCGGCTATTTTCAATAAAATGACAATTATGCCCGACATCAGCCCATAAGCACCAACACGACTATCTTGCATAACTTCTAGGCGTTTTTTCCCATCCCCTTGCACCCCCCAACCGTCTCCCGTATCAATAACACCATCAAAATGCAATCCCCCTGTTAAATAAAGCCAAACAGATAGGATTAACACCGATTTTGTGAGGGGAGAAAAACCCATGAAATCGAGAATAAGTCCAAAAACAGTTAGGATACAAGCAAGAATCATCCCGATAAAGGGCAACCATAAGGCGATTTTACAAAAATTAATGGGCAAAAACTTGGGTAAAGGTAGGCTGGTGTAAAAAATTACTGCCCCAAAAAAAGAGGAGATGAGATTTTTCATGAAGAAAATAAAAGTTAACCTGAACAAAAATTTAATTTTACGTTAATATTGTGTGGTAGCAAAAAAAACAAAATTTCTAAAATCCCAAATTTGCTATTAAGATAGAAATAGAAATTGACTGTTTTGTCAAAAAAATCTCAACTTGACATGATATATAAGATTGGCTTTCTGCTGTCTTAAAATAGAGCATGAGTTAGATAATTAATTATTTGGGATGGTTAAACACTCTTTAAGAGTAAAACCGGGGAGTTTTAATGCAAAAATCACAGAATTAGAACTAATTTTCTTCTATCTTGAAGATAGTTACTTCTATTCTCCTTCCCATCAATGGGATAGACAAGCAGTCTGTTTTTAGAGAAAAAAATAAAGGTGCTAAACTTTTTTCTTTGACAATAAATTAAGTGATAGTATCAAAATCTATTCAGTTTAGACAAAATAAATAGGAGCTAAAAAAGGGTTAATAACTATGAATCATAAATCGAATTATCGTCAACTACCAGCCCCCTGTATAATTGAGACGGGGATGTTAGTAAACAAAGAAGATATGAAACGCCTCATTAATGATTTAACTCAAGTGCGTTATCTACATAGCATTGACGGGGTTATTCAAAATCAGGGGCAAGGTTGGATTTTAGAAGTTTTTAACGACCAAAATCAAGCTACAGTAGTAGTTAATAATAGTCTTTACATTAATGTACAAAGTTTTGATTATTTACAGCTAAATCAAGTATCTCCTCAAGAAACCCATTTTGATTTAGTGCAGGATAACCGTATTTTAAAGTTAATTCCTTTGGTTAACACCAGTCAAGAGCAACAGGTTTCCAGAAATTTAGGCTTCGATAGCTTAGATGAAATGTTGGGGGAAGTCTTCTCTGCTAAGTGGGATGTGCAGTTGGATGAAGACTTTTAGCTTTTTCGGTAAAACCCCCACGCCGTAAACACCATAAAGAATTAACCGAGGCTTTTGGAATAGGAGGTTAGGTAAACAAAGCAATTGACTCCTCGTTTGTGTCAATGTGATCCGAAGCGATCGAACCTCCTGCGGAGTTACACTGGCAAAATCCATAATATATCGACTTTTCTGCACTTCCTAACATTTGATTTACAGCTAGAGGAGTGAAAAAAACAAATATGACTTATTGTTTAGGTATTATTAACCGTTATGGTATTGTCATGGCGGCAGATTCTCGCACTAATGCGGGGGTTGATTATATTTCTGCCTATAAAAAACTGTTCGATTTTTCCTTACCCGAAGAAAGAGTTATTCTCATTTGTGCTTCTGGCAATCTTTCCATTACTCAGGGAGTTATCACTCAATTAAATCGGGATATTCAATCTGAAGAAGAACAAAACTTGCATACTATTTCCAGTATGTATGATATTGCCCGATACATAGGCACTAAAAGTCGAGAAATTCAAGATCTCGATCGCAGTTGGTTAGAAAGAGATCGCATTGATTTTCAATGTAACTTTTTGTTAGGAGGACAAATCAAAGATGAAGAACCACAATTATATTTAATTTATCCCCAAGGAAATTATATTCAAGCCACGAAAGAAACACCTTTCTTACAAATAGGGGAAACAAAATACGGCAAACCAATCCTCGATCGCACTATCGGTTTTGAAACGCCTCTGGAAGATGTTGCCAAATGCGCCCTTTTATCCATTGACTCCACCATGAAATCAAATATTTCCGTCGGACCTCCTATTAATCTGGTAATGTATAAAACCGATAGTTATGTGGTCAAAAACACTCTTGAACTACGATTGGGAGCACCTTATTTAGCGAAAATTAGAAAACTGTGGGAGGAGTCTGTGCGCAAAGCCTTTGAAGAAATGCCCAATATAGAATGGCAAAGGGAATCAAAAGATTCTTTGGAATTAGATGTCTTAATCGACTAAGGCGGTTTCCAAGAAAGAATTTACCAATCTTCCTTATAATTCCCCCTTTGTGTTTTGGGGGGTTAGGGGGGATCATGCAGGTATATTTATTATTAGAAATCGACTAAATTTAATCCCCCCTGATTTTATCCTAAAATAAGCAAAAGTTAATCGTTATCAGAATTATTATTTATTTATGGCAGGACATAGTAAATGGGCAAATATTAAACGACAAAAAGCCAGAGTTGATGCCAAAAAAGGTAAGACTTTTACCCAACTTTCGAGAGCTATAATTGTAGCCGCTCGTAATGGCGTTCCTGATCCCGATGGTAATTTTCAGTTGCGCACAGCTATTGAGAAGGCTAAGGCGGAGGGGATTCCTAATGACAATATTGAAAGGGCGATCGCCAAAGGGGCTGGAACATACAATGATGAAGATAGTATTTTAGAAGAAATTAGATATGAAGGCTATGGTATCGGGGGAGTAGCGGTATTAATCGAAGCCTTGACAGATAATCGTAATCGCACGGCGGCGGATATTCGGGCGGCGTTTAGCAAAAATGGTGGTAATTTGGGGGAAACTGGTTGTGTTAGTTGGATGTTTGAACAAAAAGGAGTGATTTTGATAGAGGGTAAAATTGACGAGGATAATTTATTGGAAGTTTGTTTAAATGCCGATGTCGAAAGTTATGAAATCAATTCGGAGGAAGAGTATGAAGGAGTGGAAATTTTTACTACTGTCGAGAGATTGGAGGAGGTTAACTCTTTTTTCCAAAATCACGGTTTTACGGTAAAAGAGACGGAATTGCGTTGGATACCCAATAATTACATTGAAATTAGCGATGCTGAACAAACTAAGTTTTTATTGCGTTTGATGGATACTTTAGAATCTTTAGATGATGTGCAGAATGTGACGGCTAATTTTGAATTTGTCGATTATTGACACTCATCCGTTATCTCTTTTTTCGAGAGAAAAATAATAATTTTGTTTCTTGAACCACTAAAATAGGCTTAACTGCCCTTCTCCTTTCAATTTCCAATGATTTTCTCCCACTCTCTCCCCTATATCTTCTAATACCGTTAAAATTGTCTGATTTTCAGGAGTCGTGCCATTTTTTAACAAAGGTAAAATATTTAACACGATTTCATCAAAAGTTGTGGTTTTATTCTCCCTTTCCATTCTTCTTAAATAACTAATTAAATAGTATTTAATTCTCAGTTTTACGTCTATGTGTGATTTGAATTTAGTGTCTTTTTTGATAGTAAATAATTCCGTCTTTTCATCATAATCAAAGTTATCTAATAATATCGGTGTTAAGTCTGAATATTCTTTCTTCAATAAATCTAAAAAACCCAATTCTAAACCTTTTATAATCAATTCATCGTTAATTTGCTCAAGAGTTGCCCCATCATTTTTAGCAATTACACCTTCAATAGTTTGGATAACAATTTCTGCTATATCCATCCCTAAATTAGCTTTTAAAATAGTTCGAGGAGTACGAACTTTACAAAAATTAATGATTAATTGCCCTGATAAAACAGTGAAGGGATTTTGACGTTTTTTGAAGCTAGTTTGACCATTTTTTTGAGCCACTGCACCCCGATACTCTAAACCGCAACTTTCGGCGGTATCGATGATTAAATGCCAAAATTCGGGATCTTTATGAGCGAATACAAACGACAACCACCTGTCAAATTTTAACACCCGATACATTTCCTTGATACTTTGAGCGATTAATTGGTTATATTCATCCTTAGATTTTTGCTTTTCTCCTCCTTCTATCGCTTCCAAATTATAGTCATTTTCAGTAACTTCTAAATCTAGCCAACCATTCCACATAATTGATAAATCGAGGTAAGGAATTTTTTTGCCGTAGGGTGGATCAGTGTAAATATAATCTATACTTTCATTAGGGATAAAACTTAAATCTGTCGCCGATGCTTTGACAATTTGAGCGTTAGAAATAGTGTTTTCATTGATGAAATATTCCACCTCTTTTTTAGCTGAAACTACTTTTTTTAATCTTAGTTCAAAGTAGGTCATTAAGTCTAAATCTGTATAATTTGGAGCAATTCGATAACGATAATATTGAAAAGGTGAGGCATTTCCTCCACCTTCTTTTTTAACATATGTTGATGTATGATAGGTTAAATTTACTTTGGTTAAAAGTCCAGAAAACATTAACATTAAAGTATCTATAATATTTTTATTTTTCTCCTTCTTAATGAGATGTTTTAAAAAACCTAATTGAGCTAATTGTTTATCACTAAATAACTTTTCTATGGTATCAACATCTGAACCTTTAGGCAGTTTAAAACCTTTGGGATAAGGATATTTTTTGAGCGCTTTTTTTATGTCTTCTGGAGTGGTAGGTTCATTTTTTTGATAGGCAGATTTTACCCGATTAAAAACCTCATTTAATTCATCAAAATTAATAGGAGAAATGAGAGAATTAACCATAAAAATAGCAAGAGGATTAATGTCAATACTAACGGCTTTTCGATTATTCATTAAAGCCTCAATGGCGGTGACACCACTTCCCCCAAAGGGATCAAGAATAGTATCATTAGGTTGACTAAAATTTTTAATATATTCTGCCACCACATTCCATGCTTGTTTCGTGAAGTAACCATGCACCCCAAAATGTCTTTTTGCCGCTCTTTTTTTGACAGGAATTTCACTTAATAAAGGGCGATTTAAGTAGTCAAATGATCCCCCTAAATCCCCCTTAGAAAAGGGGACTTCCACACCTTTCTCTCCCCTTAATAAGGGCAATCCCCCCGACTTCGTCTCCCCCCTTAATAAGGGGGGTGGGGGGGGATCAAATTTGTTATCATAAGAAAAAGCCTTCCCTAGTTGAAAACTATTTAAAGATAAAAATTGAGCTAATTGTTCATAATAATAATCAAATTCATCGAGAGAAAAATATAAAATAGGGGTATCATTGCCAGAGGTTTTAAAAAGACTAAATTCAACCCCATTACAGAGGGCAAAATAAAGACTTCTGACTTCGGGATGAGTGGCGTAACAGTAAACTTGCCCAATGTGATCACCTTCTTTTATATTCTCATTGGGTGCTTTAGCGTCTAATACCCAAGCATAATTATTGGCAATTTTTAAGAGATAATCAGGTATTAAATTAATTTTGCGTTTTTTACTGCCAATTTTGAGGAAAGGATGCTGTAAGGTTTTACTACGGATGATGTTATTTTCTGTATAACCTAAACTTTTTAAGATAGGTAAAATAATCACTTCTCGCACGCTATCTTCTTTAAAGTCGGGATTATTTTTAAGGTTATTAAAGTCAATTTCTAAGAAAATATTGGGCATTTTTAAAGACAAAATAATAAGGGTTTCGGCTAAAGCCTCTACTACAAGCCTAACAAAGTTTAGTTATTATGTGATAATTTGTAACATTTTTTAATTAATGGAGTGCGATCGTAACTTTAAGGTGATTTCTAATAATAAATATACCTGCTAGATCCCCCCTAGCCCCCCTTAATAAGGGGGGAATTATAAAGAAAATTGGTAAATTCTTTCACAGAAACCGCCTAAGTTAAAATGTCATGGTGAGTTTTGGAAGATGAATTTTTGAGGGGATAGGGGGCTAGAATATATCTTATTATTAGCGATCACAAAATGACACTGTGCGATCGCCAACGGACGAGAATGATTTTATCCTTTATTAAGTAAAGGAGTTTGGTTCTCCTACGGTAGTTATGATAAATTAATAGAAAATAATTAACATAGATGCCTTTAAATTTTAGTAATCTTAATATTCTTTGGACTAACTTAATTGTTGAAACATTTGCTCAATTAGATTTAGAATATGCCATTATTTCCCCCGGATCAAGATCGACTCCTTTAACCTTCGCCTTTGCCCTCCATCAATCAATTAAAAGTATTCCTATTTTAGACGAAAGATCCGCCTCTTTTTTTGCCCTAGGATTAGCAAAACGTACCAATAAACCGGTGGTTTTAGTCTGCACATCAGGCACGGCGGGGGCCAACTTTTATCCCTCTGTAATTGAAGCTAAATATAGTCACATACCTTTAATTATTTTAACTGCCGATCGCCCCTTTCAATTAAGAAATTGTCATGCCGGGCAAACTATTAATCAAGTTAACTTATATGGTAATTATCCTAATTACTACACAGAATTATCTTTACCTTCCGCAGAATTAGAAGATTTGTTTTATGTGAGACAAAATATTATTTATGGATGGGAAAAAGCTCAATTTCCCCAAGGAGGGGTAGTTCATTTTAATTTACCATTTGCCGAACCCCTTGTTCCCGTTCAACAATTAAATTTTAGCTTGGAAAAACAAAATTTTATTCAACAACAATTATTCTCTAATTTTCCCTCTCCCTTATCTCCATCTCATTATATTAACGATCAATTTGCTGATTATTTACAACATTGGCAAACCTTGACAAAAGGAATTATCATCGCTGGAGTTGACTCCCCTTCTTCCCCTGAATTATACTGTGGTGCGATCGCATCTTTAGCCCAAATATTAAGATTTCCCGTATTAGCAGAAGCCTTATCTCCCGTCAGAAACTACAGTGATTGTAATAGTAATTTAATCACTACTTATGACATGATTTTAAGACATAAAGAATATGGAGAAAAATTAATTCCAGAAATTGTTATTTTAATCGGGGAATACCCCACCAGTAAAGAATTAAGAAATTGGCTAGATAAATATAAAATAACTACCTATATTATCACAGAATTTGACGATAATTTTGACCCGTTACATACCAACACTAAACATTTAAGAATTAGCTATCAGCAATTATTTAATCTCTTGAAAAACCATTCAGAAAAGCCAAATTACCAGCTAAAATATTTAAATCAATGGCAAGATATAGAGCAACAAATACTATTTAAAATAAACCGAGAACTAGAAGGTAAAATAGAATTATTTGAAGGGAAAATTGCTTGGTTACTATCACAAAAACTACCAGAGAAAACCACGATTTTTATTGCCAATAGTATGTCAGTCAGGTATGCAGAATTTTTTTGGCAAAAAAATAATCAACAATTCAATATTTATTTTAGTCGAGGGGCAAATGGAATTGATGGCACATTATCAACAGCTTTAGGAGTAGCTTATCAACATCAAAAACCGACTATTCTTCTAACAGGAGATTTAGCCCTTTTACACGACACCAATGGCTTTTTAATTAACCATCATTTTCAAGGTTGTTTAATCATAATTTTAATCAACAATAATGGAGGGGGAATTTTTGAAATGTTACCCATTAGCCAATATGAAAATATCTTTGAGAATTATTTTGCTACCCCTCAAAATATCGACTTTCAACAACTAACAAAAACCTATAACATCAAATATCAACTGATTAATAATTGGCACAAATTAGCACAACTTTTAGTTAACTTACCCCTTGACGGTATTCATTTATGGGAAATAAAAACTAATCGCAAAAATGATGTGAATTATCTAAAACAATCATGGCTTTCTTGCTTCTCACCGTGATAAATTGTTAGTGGAAATAGGGAAAAGAGATAATTATTCAGATAACGCCATCGAACCTTGCCAACCATTGATCATAAATGCCTCAATTTCATCATATTCCGAAGCCATTTGATGATTTAAGTTGGGTTTGAATAGATATGCGGATACTAATAATATTCCTGTTAAGATCGCTGTGGGAAATATTAACCAACGCCATTGTTTATTTCCTTGAGTTTCTTGTTTTTCCACAAAGAGCGATCGCATGATTAAATCTTCACAGGGTTTTAATTCCTCTGGGGGAGTGGGAGAGTAGGTATGTAAAAAAATCCTTAAATTGTCATCTTCTAAAGATTCTGAGATATTTTCCTTATCAATATTTTTCATAAACTAATACCCTCCTTTTCTAAAAATTGACGCAGGTTTTTTCTGGCTTTAAACAAACGAGATTTCACTGTACCTACGGGAATAGATAAAATTTCAGCGATCTCCTGTTGTGGTAAATCTTCCAAGTCATGAAGAACAATCACCGCCCGATGATCTAAACTAAGATGTTGTAAACCTCTGGCTACCAATTCTTGATAGTGAAGTTTTAATAACTCTTGGTGATTATTATTAGATCTTGCTAGATTATATTCTAAAGACTGCTTTACTTGATGAATTCTCGCCTGATGACGTTTTTCCTCTCGTTTTCGGCTACTACCTTGATCACAAGCAACATTCCAACAAATACGATAAAGCCAAGTAGAAAAATATTGAGGATTACGCAATTGGGATAAAGATTTCCAAGCCTTTAAAAAGACTTCCTGCTGTAAATCATCCAATAACTCACTACCACATAACTTATATAAAGTCGCTCTGACTTTATTGTTATAACGTTGGTATAGTACACGAAATGAATTTTTATCTCCCCGTTGACAATTCCTGACTAAGTCAGAATCAGCAACCCCGGAGGAATCATCAGCTAACAGATTCATCGCAATTTTGTTGATTTATTGTTGCCGTCTTTATAGACAGTCAATGGTGTTAAAAAGTTCACGGTAATTTTTTGATTTCTGTCATTTAACGAATGTATGAATTGCCGCTAAAAAAGTTGAAAGACTCCTCGACAAAATTCCTTGAGTTTATCTTTCATCTCCTCGCTAGGAGGAGATTTTCCTTCTAATTGCCAACTGTCAACGGTGGATAATCTCCATACCTCTCCTGCATGGTTAAATCCTGCCGTTTCAATACCGATAAAGTGATGGCTTTCTTCTTCTGTATCTCTATGAAACCTAATTTGCACTAAAATACTTCTACATTGTAAACTACGACTCCAACCGGGGAAATGAAAACCGATGTCAATAGAGTCAGGATCAACTAAATTAACGGTATCAGGGTCATTTTGCCAAGGTTTTAAGTCCGCTTTAGCATCTGGAAAGTGTTGTTTAAATAAATTGACAATAGATGCTATTTTGCTGGTGGTTTCTAATCCTTTAGCTTTTTCTGATGCATTCATGGATTTTTCTCCTTAGTGTATTGATATTATCGTTATGACGATTTTTTTAACACTATCTTAACCTCTGTCAATTATATATTTTTAATTGTTAATTAGACATCTGATGACAATGATGATTGTTGCACCGTATTTTGTGCTTCTAGCCCGATTTCTAGTAGATGTCTATGGTTTATGGTTTATTCCTGCATTTTGGCGAGTAAATCTAATAAATCTTCTTTTACTGACTCATGACTATATTCATCTTCAGGATGGGGGGGTTGCCCCGGTTGTTGAAAATGAGGACGCTCTTGGTACATTTGACCCCATTTTAAGTCCACCTGTCGCACAAATTCATAATAGAGGTTCTCATTGCTCAAAATTTCTTCTACGATTAAACGTAAAGCATAAAGAGGATTTTCTTGATTAGCACTAATTTTGTCATCGCTACTGTTTACCCAATCTTGCAAAACCCCTTGTAATGCCCCTGATAAGTCTTTTACATTATTTTTGATGAAAAAATTGATTTCTGTTTTCAGTTGTACAATTTTCGGCACTGGGGATTCTCCTTTGAGAAAATTTCCCCCTTCTTGAGCGATAAAATCCGCTAGAGTAAATTCCCTTCCTTGAAAAATGTCTCTTTGTAATTCAAAATTGTTTTCTAAATCTTGTTTTTTTTCTTCTGTCATGAAAATATCTTGATTTTTTTATACGGTGTTTTTATGCTTGATCAGTAATCTTTTTTTTGGTGGGCATTGTCATGGTTAAAGGTGATAAATCTAATTTAATAAAACAACCAAAAACCTAATTTATTGCTAAACTTCTTGAGTGGCTTTTATAGAGGATAGTTTAATATTTCCAGAATAATTGTGAATAACTCATATTTTTTTATCAAGCCAATTTTCAACTCTTAAATTAGGGATACGAGAAAATTCTCTGACATTACTGGTAATAACTGTTAAATTTAAACTGAGTGCATGGACACCGATTAATAAATCATTACCGCCAATGGGTGTACCTTTATTTTCTAAATCTGTGCGGATTTGAGCATAATATTCTTCTACAGGAGAAATTAAAGGTAAAATGTCAATATTAGCTAAAATTAATTCAATCCTTTCTTTTAATTTAGCCAATTTCTTTTTTTCAGCTCCAAATTTGAGTTCACAGGCGACAATAATACTGGTACAGATTTTGTCTTCTCCAACATCTTTTATTTTTTCATAAACAATTCCTCTGGGATTTTTTACTAATTCAGAAAGAATATTTGTGTCCAATAAATAAACATAGTTCATTTTTATATTTCAATATCATCTAAAGGGAATAAACCCTCATCAATATCAGGAAAATCCTCTTCTAAAGGTTCAAGGGTAGAAAGAACTTTTAACAAAGATTTTTGACGTAATGGTTCAATAATTAATTTATCATCTTCTTGATGAATAATTACCGATGATGTTGTAATTTTTAATTCTTTAGGAATAGGTAAAGTCTGAATATTACCTTGTTGAATAAGTTTAACGTGATATTCTTTAACCATGATTATTTATTGTATCTTGATATTTTTTCTAATAATTATTAAAGACGATCGAGCTATACTCAGTAGGGGAATAAGAGATAGTGGTGAAGGTAGGCAATAAGCAATAGGAGTTTTTGAAAGACTCAAATTATGACCTTGTTGAGTATAAAATCATTATAGGTGATAAATTATAACTTATAAATCATAATTTTTCCCATGACTATTAAAACAGTAAAACAATTTCTATGGAAAAAATCAGAGATATATTAAATTTGAGGATATTTCGCTTTTTAGGAGTTGGAGGATTTTGTGCCGGGTTAAGTTTGATTATCATGTATATTTTAACATCTTTAATTCATATTAATTATTTAATCTCTACTATCATAACTATTTTAACTACTAATTTTATCGGTTTTTATCTCAATAAATATTATACATTTCAAACTAAAAAAAAGCTCTTTTGGCGTGAGTTATGGAAATATTATAGCGTCATGTTGTCTAGTTATATTCTCAATGTTTTTGCTATGTATATCTTAGTCGATTTAGTTAATATCTGGTATCTTTATGCTAATATTCTGCTAATGGCAATTTTAACTCCTTTTAATTATTTCTTTCATAAAAAATGGAGTTTTAGAAAAAATAAATCAACTCAAAATAAATAGTTTATTCTTAATTTAACTATATGAAAATATTAGTCGTTACTCACTATTTTCCTCGTCATAAAGGTGGTGTGGAAGTTGTGGCGGGAGAAGTTATTAATCAGTTATCAGCTAATGAAGTTGAGGTGACATGGGTTGCTAGTAATACTGACTTACCTCCTGAAAATAATCAATTTTTAGAATGTATCTCTATTCCTACTCTTAATTTTATTGAAAAGAGATTTGGTTTTGCTTATCCTTTGTGGAATATAATGATTTATCATCAATTATGGCGACAAATTAAACAAGTTGATCTGATTCATCTTCATGAGTATATTTATTTAGGCAATATCCTCGCTTTCTATATTGCTAAAAAACAAGGTAAACCCGTTGTTATAACTCAACATATCGGTTTTATTCCTTTTTCTAATCCCTTATTTTGTTGGTTATTAAAGTTAGTTAATCATACTGTTGGTAAATTTATTTTAAGCAGATGCGATCGCACCGTTTTTTGTAGTCAAGTGATTGAGGATTATTGGCATAGTTTAAAGGTGAAATATAAACACAAACCTGCTTTTATTCCCAATGGAGTCGATACTAATATTTTTTATCCTATTAGTGAGGAAGAAAGATTAAAAAGAAGGGAAGAATTAAGATTAAACAAAGAGAAATTAACTATTTTATTTGTCGGTAGATTTGTCGAAAAAAAGGGGTTAAAATTATTAGAAAAGTTAGTAAAAAATTATCCAAAAATTCAATGGCTATTTGCAGGATGGGGAAGTTTAAATCCGCAAAAATGGGGCTTGAATAATGTCCATGTGTGGGAAAACCTACAAAAATCCCAATTAACCACCCTTTATCAATGTGCTGATTTATTGATTTTACCCAGTGTCGGAGAAGCCTTTCCCCTAGTCATTCAAGAAGCAATGGCTTGTGGTACACCTGCTTTTGTCAGTGATGAAAGTGCCAATCAATATCCTCAATTAGAGGGATTGATTTTTTCTGCTTCTGTTAATACTTCTTACAGTGATGATGAGTGGTTCAAAAAAATGGATGCGATCATAAGTAATCGAGAGTATCTGCATGATTTAAGGAGTAAAGTCGCAGAATTTGCTTATAATAACTGGTCATGGTTGAAAACTGCCTCTTTATACCATCAATTGTTTCAAAAACTCTTGCCAATATTTGGTATGTTGAAATAAACATTTTTAAAAATCAACATTCCGCACTTCAAAATGTATAAAAAACGTATATCTCCTTTGAATTTTTCATTTCAGGGTTATAGTTTGTATCGCTTAGTGATTGATTCTCAACAGAAACAGGGCAATTCAATCATCTTAAAACCAGATCAAGAGCATTATTTGCGTAGAGTGGTAAGGTTAGATAATGATGATCAGTTTATGGTAATGGATGGTAAAGGTAGTTGTTGGTTAGTAAAATTAACTCCATCTGGATCGCAAATCATCGAATCCGTAAGGGAAAACAAGGAATTAACCACCGCAGTCACTTTAATTGTGGCTTTGCCTAAAGGTAGCGGTTTTGAAGATATTATTCGTTGCACTACGGAATTAGGTGTTACTACAATTTTACCTGCAATCAGCGATCGCACCTTATTAAAACCCAATGAGAACAAACTAAAAAGATGGCGTAAAATCGCCTTAGAAGCCGTTGAACAGTCAGAAAGGCAAATTTTGCCCCACATTGCCGAACCAATGCCAATAAGAGCCATATTTGACGAATTGAAAGCGAAAAATCACCCCAAGTACATCGCCTCTGAGCGTAGTTTAGCACCCCATTTAATCCATTTCTGTCAACAGGATTTTCAAGAGACTCCCCCAGAAGAAGTATTTATTGCTACAGGATGTGAGGGAGGTTGGACAACATTGGAATTAGAAGGTGCGATCGCATCTGGTTTTCAAGAGGTATCATTAGGGAAAAGGATATTAAGAGCGATTACCGCACCCATTATGATAATGGCTTTAATTGCCTCTTACAGTGAAAAACTTGAATCAGATTAAAAATTTGATTATATTAAAAAAAAAAGACGATTATGGGTAAAGCAAAAACAGAACAAGAAAAGATTATAGAACAGAAGAAATTAAGAGAAATTTTAATCCTTCTCGATCAATTATTTCGTAGAGAGGAAGCCACTGCCAAGGGGATTGTCGGTTGTTTATACGATATTGCCACCATTAATTTAATTAACAAATATTGTCCACTATGGGGAATCAATGCCACCCTTAAATATTTAACCCGTTTTCCTCGCCCTGTAGCCAAATCTTTAGGGGTAAAATTATATTTACAACCAAAATGCCCTAAACTAATAACTGATTGGCTTTATACCCTTGTAGAATTTCCTGACACTCCCCCCATTGAGCCTGAAATAGTGAAAACGGAATTATTACCAACCATTAAAAAGAATCGCTTAGAAATCGAATCTCTACGACAAAAAGTAAAACTCTTAACGGGTACTTTAGTGGCGACGGTAGTATTGTTTAGTGGTGGCTTTGCGTGGATTTCCCATAATTTGCAAATGAATCCCATGGAATTGTTAACCACCTCTAGTTTCGTGCGATCGGAAAATTAAAATTCTTAATTCCTAAAGATTTTACTTCACGAAGTGGTGCTGCGCGATGCCAAAGGCACAGCTACGCTGCACTCACTCCTTATTCCCTGAGTTTGATACTTAGATCTCATTGCACAAAAATCGATCGCATCTTAAGATTTCTGTCACTACATCTTTAGGACTACCCGATATTTAAGCTAAATTATCCAATTTTTGTTTATATTTTTCTCTGTATTTAAAGAATAAATCCTCTACTTCGTATTGATGCAAAATAAAGGCTTCATAATAAATAGTTGACATACACTTGATGTGAAAAAACCATAATTTAAAAGCTCAAGTAATTTCTCTATATTGTAGGGAA
>CAYPDC010000057.1:0-1302 GCA_964409355.1 uncultured Cyanobacterium sp. | reverse complement strand
GATGTGAAAAAACCATAATTTAAAAGCTCAAGTAATTTCTCTATATTGTAGGGAAATCTTTTGCAAGATAAGAAAATTTCTCCGTCTATCTCTTTGGCAACAATTAACAATTCTCCGGGTTGTAAGTTAAAAGATTCTCGATAAATTTTTTGTCTTAATCTCTGCTTATGAATCTTAAATGATTCCTCTAAAGCATTATCAATTAAAGGTGCATAATCTTCGGGTTGTTCGTCAATATTCACTGTATAAACATCAACAATATATACAGGAGTCCAAATACCAGTTTCTAACTGTAAATTCAGTAAAGATTTGCCGAATTCATCAATAATAATTTTTTTCCTTTTAACTTGTTCTTCTCTTTGTTCCTGAATCGTCAATTTTTTCTGTTTTATTGGGGCTAAAGTCTCTTTTTCTATAACATTTTCATTATTTTCTATTTGAGCTTCTACAGGGCTATTTGAGTTATTTTTACCTAGCCGAAAAAGTTTATTAAGCATTATTCTAATAATTTTCTCTCAATTTTTTTTAGTTTAACAATTTAATTGAGTTTAAAACTCAGAATTCTTTTTTATTTGAGAGGCTACAAATTCAGGATCATCACTAGGAATCTCAGAATTATATTCAACATAGGGCAAATTCGCCCCAGATAAACCTTTTTTTATCCTGTCTGGAGTTTGAGAAAAAACCACAAATAAAGGTCTAATTTCTTCTGCTAAATCACTGAACATATGTTCTTCAGTTTTAGGCATGATCCACTCATACTCTTTATCTAAATAAATCTGACTTTGTCGCCAACGTCTCAACAAGTCGGAAAAATCCTCTTGAGGACGATGAATAAACACTAATATTTCTACCCCGATCTTAATTTTCCATTCTGGATCGCACATTAAAATTGCTATATCACAAGGAATCGGAGTAATTTCATTAGTTGCGGGTGCGCAGCATACCTTTGGCATCGCACTTAGAGAATCTCCTGAAACAGTTTTTAAATTTCTCACTTTAGCGAGGGGTAAGGGAATAGTAATCACACTTTCTGTAGGGCGGCGCATACTGGGTATCATTTCCAAATATTCTCGATACACCCCCAAAAGAGAGACGACTCTTTTTCTACTGCTATAGTCGGCTAAAACCGTTTCATAATCTGATTGTTTAATAGACATGGTGAGAAAATGAAGAATTAATAATTAAGAATTAATAATTGAACTGATAAAGTATTTATCATCCATTGTAATTGATTTCTTAAGTATTTAGGAGTTACGCATTGACAAATTAACTTAAATATGTTGTTGAAAATAATCTGCT
>CAYPDC010000056.1:0-26098 GCA_964409355.1 uncultured Cyanobacterium sp. | reverse complement strand
ATTCCATACAAACAAAACAAAAAGCCACTCCTTCTTTTTGGGGTGGTTTTTTTCGGGATTTATCTTCTTTGAACTGTACTTTAATTCCTGATTTAAGATAGAATATGGTAGGTGAGAAATAGAAATCTTATTTAAGTTAGTTTTAATATTATGCCTCCACGTTGGCCCAGACAACCCGATCGCATCTCTGATCCAGAATATCGTAAGTTAGATGATCGCATGAATTTTGCGGTTCACACTGCCCTTTTTATCGCCACTAATTCAGGGATATGGTTTTTCCATAATTTTAATCATCCTGAGTGGTCATGGGCGACTCAATTTAGTTTGATTTGGGGGGTAATTCTCCTGTTACATTTAATTTATATAGGTGCGATAGCTGATTACTCTTAATAACCTCAGTGAGAGATAAAATTATCGCTTAAGATGGGAACGACTTTAACTCCGAACCTCTAACTCAGGTGTTAAATCTTTCCACACAACGAGCAAAAATTTCTACTCCCATACTTAAAACTTTTTCATCAAAATCAAAACGGGGATGATGATGGGGATAGTTTAACCGTTTTTCGGCATTGGCTGAACCCAAAAAGAAATAGCACCCCGGTACTTGTTGCAGGAAAAAAGACATATCTTCTCCTCCCATTGTCTGGCATTCAGGTACGACTCCTAAAGGGGTTTCTATGACTTCCTCCGCTACGGATTTGACTAATTGAGCCATATTTGCATCGTTGATAACTGGGGGATATAATTGCCAATAGTCTAAATCGTACTCCGCACCGTGACTTTGACAAATACCTGCGATAATTTGTTCGACTCTTTGACGAATTAAAGGTTCTAATTGAGGATTAAAATAGCGTATCGTGCCACTCATTCTTGCAGTGTCAGCGATGATGTTAAGCGCACTACCAGCGTGAAATTCTCCCACACTTACCACTGCACTATCTACTGGGGCAATATTTCGAGCAACGATGGTTTGTAATGCGTTGACAATTTGCGCTCCTACTACTACTGAATCAATGGTTTGATCGGGCATCGCCCCATGCCCCCCTTTACCAAATATGGTACATTTAAAGCATTCTACCGCCGCCATTAATGCTCCTTGTCTAACACCGATCGCGCCTACAGGTAAATTGTTCCATAAATGTAAGCCAATAATAGCGTCCACATCAGGATTGGATAGCACCCCTGCTTCAATCATCGGTTTAGCACCTCCCGGACCTTCTTCAGCCGGTTGAAAAATGATTTTAACCGTTCCCCGCCATTGATCTCGATGATGTGCCAAATAATGGGCGATACCGAGGGCGATCGCAGTGTGTCCATCATGACCACAGGCGTGCATAACACCATCGTGTTTAGAGCAATAAGGAACGTGATTTTCTTCTTGAATGGGCAAAGCATCCATGTCGGCGCGAATAGCCAACACTTTACCCGTGGGATGATTACTCTCAATCACCCCTACAATACCCGTTTGAGCGATGTTGGTTTGATGTTCGATGCCCCATTCTTCGAGTTTTTCCTTGACAAAATAGGCGGTGAGAATTTCCTCAAATCCTAATTCGGGATATTGATGAATTTGACGACGCCATCTCACTAATTCAGGTTGCAAAAGCGCGATCGCATCTCTAATGGTAGGAAGATGAACAGTTTTTTCTTGAGTAATAGTATTAGTAATCATGAATAGGAAGGTTACAAGATAGTTTTTTCTGTAATAGTTTGGGTAGCGGAATATTCTCCAAAAGTTCTGGTGATAGTTAAATCTAATTCTATCGCCCTCCCCGTTTCTAAATGGCGAGGATCAATGGGTAATTGCCCTATATCAAGGACAAAACGATTGTCACTATAACGCACCATTGAGGGAGGAATTTCTCCCTCAAAACGCAAAACATAGTCACTAACGGGGCGCAATAGGGCTTCCCCTGAATTAGAAACACTATATTGTAGGGTAAAAGTCGTGGAAATTAAGTCAGAATGCTCGGCGGCATCCACTAACGTCCATTGTACCCCCAAACCCTTGCCAGTAATCCCTTGACTTTTTAATTGTGTCGCTTCACTGGCTTTGATGGCATTAAACACAAATAATTCCGTTACATTCTTTTTGGGAATTGTATTTGTCTGTAACCAAATATCCGTCGGAACTTTAATATCTACGGTGCGATCATCTTTTAATTCAAGGGTAAGGGTGCGATCTCTTAAAGGTTCAAAGGGTTGAGGGGCATTCCAAATTAAAACCACGGAATTTTCGATTCTCTCCACCAATTCTAAATACTGATCATCAATGATGGAATTAGGTGCAAACAGAGAGGTTGCCCCACTGCGTACTTCCCAGACATTTTTTGATAAACTAAAACCACGACTTTTCAATTCATCCATCTTCACTGAAGCACTAATGCGATCGGGCGGTAAAGGTTTATCGCTGTTAATCAGGGTTAAACTGCCTAGTTTCCCATCCCGGCCGGGCCTCCCCGATCGCCCATTCTTGCCATTTTCGCCATTGAGACACCTAAATTCTCTAGTTCCACAACTGTAGTCTGGACTACCCGGGCGTCCTGTACAAAACTCCACAGTCCAATAAGGTTGAGGACATTGACAACCCCTTCCCCCATTGCCTCCCATGCCCGGATCTCCACCCTTGCCTCCTTGAGCCTGTACGGAAATCTGCCGTAGATAATTTCTATCAGTAGCATAGATAGTCAGAGAACCAGCATTACCACCATCACCGCCATTTCCTCCCGTACCACCATTACCACCATCTGCCCCCACTAAATTATAATTGACGTTAACAGGCTGGTTATCACATAAAGCATTCTCCCCCGCCGCACCATTTTCTCCCGTGAGTCCATCTTGCCCCGATAAATTAAGATTAAGGGGAGAACCATCAGTAAAAATCGTTAAAGCCTCACTATCCTTGCCCTTGTCTCCATCGTTGCCCTCCCTTCCATCCTTGCCATTTTGTCCAAAACTGACTATTTGATTAGCAGAAACCTTTAACCAGCACATAGTTGTTTGGGGTTTAATCAACGAAAAAAAATCGATCGCACTGAGAAAAAATGTCAACACTAAAACCTTGCTTAACCAACCCATGAGAATACCCAAATATTTTGATTACTTATAGTCAAACCATGAGATTATATCACTTTTCGCTGAGTTCAATACTCGTTACTGATTACTCAAAATATTAAGTTTTGTATTTTTCCTGAGAAAAAAATGTCAAACTTTAAGTATAATTACATACAGAAAAACTATGTATATTCTCGTTGATATTAGTGTTTTTTAGGAGTTGGAAGAAAAAGTGGTGGTTAATCAAGAAATGAGGGATGAAATAGAAGAATTAAAAAACTCTGCCTAATTCCCTACTCCCTTATCCTTTCAACCGAGAGACGATCGCATCTGGGGGAGATTGAAATTTTGTCCTCGAAATCGTCGCAACACCAATAGTTTTAATTTTATGTTGATCCAAAACTTTTTTAGCTTCCTTAACAGTTGTGCCAGTGGTGTAAATATCATCAATGATTAACACTGGATAAGATAAATTAATTTTCGCAAAATCCGCACCTATGTCAAAGGCTTTTTTAATATTTTTTTCTCTTGCTGTTGCCGTTAAGCCAAACATTGCTTCTGTGTTTTTAACTCTTTTTAAAAGATGGGGTTTAAGGTAATATCTGGTGATTTGACAAAAACCCTTTGCGATTAATTCCGCTTGATTAAATCCCCTTGTTTTTAATTTTTCTGAGTGTAGGGGAATTGGTGTTACTGTTAACGAGGGATATTTCTGTTTATAGCCTAAGTTTAGCCATTGTTTGCCTAACCATTGTCCCATTAATTGCCCTAAATTTTGATTCCCGTCATATTTTAAAGATGCGATCGCCCTTTTGAGATTGCCTTCATATTTTCCCCAGGCAAAAATGAGAAAATTATCGGCAGTAAACTCAGGGGAGGAATTTAGTTGACAAAGGTTTAATTTTTGTTGACAATAAGAACAAATAATATTTTCTGCTGTCCGTTGACAAAGAGGGCAATTATCCTTGAGAAATAGTGACAAAAAATAATTTAACATTATTAATTAATAATATGTTTTTCTAAAAAATAAGGTTATAAAAAAATGCAAATAAACTTTAGAGAATTTAATCCTTTTGATTTATGGATTTGGTTAGAATTTGATCATATTCCCTCAGAAATAGAAAAACAGTATGTAGAAGAATTATTTAATTCATGGTTTTATCTGGGGAAATTAGGGGGGTTTAATGCAGAAAATTTACAAATTCAAGATACAGGAATTGACATTAGTTATTTACAATATGACTATGATTTTGCTGATAATGCGATGATGTCTCCTATGCACAACATGGGAGAATTTGAGTATTTAGGAAATTGGGCTAGATGTTGGTTTGACTTAGGTACAAGTGACTTAATTGCTCTTGATATTTTAATCAATTCTATCAGAGAATTAGGCAAGGAATATATTGGCATCATTCAACTAATTATCGGAGGCGAAAACGAAGATTGGACAGTAGAAAAAAGGAATGATTTTCATGATTAGAATCGAGAATTGAGAAAACTCTCCCTACTCCCCCCCTATCTCTACTCGTCAGCAATAATGCGCAAACGAATCATCTTTTCTCCTTCGTCATCAAGCCGTAATTCAATTACTTCGCTAGTCAGTTTCTCGAAACAACTAAGGAGCGATCGCAAACTAGGGGTACTACTTCCTGTTTCCACATAGAGGCGATCGGCGATATTACCTAATTTCTTCCAGAGGGTATAGAGTTTACCAACATTTTGCTCTAAATTAGTCGCCTGTTTCATTAAATCAGCCGTGAGACTTAAACAATCTAATCTTAAGGCTTCCTGTAAAGCTGATTCCACATCTACCGCCGAATCCCTTAAGGTTTCTATTTGCGCCGCAGAATCGAGATATTTACTTAAACTCTTAGCCGTGGAAGTCATTAGTTTGACAGTGTCCACATCAGGATTGCTTTCAATTTCTTTTTGAATTTCGCTTATTTGTTCTTCGGGTAATTTCTCTAATTCTTTGATTAAGGGTGCTAAATGACGGGGTGGAAGTGAGCCATCAACGGCTTTTTCCTTAACATTTTCAGGCAATAAATCAGAATTCATGGCTGTGTATTCATCGGTTAATTGTTTTACTTCTCGACGGGTGATGCGATCGCCCTTTTGTGCCGCTTCACTGACTAATTTTTGGATTTCAGGTTCAGCTTTAGCAGTTTCGACAAATGCCCGTTTGCTAAAATTATTGATAGCAGAAGGTTCTAAATTGCCTTCGTCTAAGAGAGTATCGGCACTATTTGCCAGTTGAATTAAAGCATAAGCCTGACTTTTGGTAATTTCCCTATTTTTGAGCCAATGGAGAAAACCTGTACCTCTACCCTCGCCCCCAATTTTTTCCCTATCTCTTACCGCGCGTAAAATTCTACCACGCCAAATATCTGTTTGTAAATCGAAGCGATCGCACACTTTCCAGACATCGTCAACCTTTTGCAGAAATTCCTCCTCCGCAATTTGTTCATCTTCAGGGTCTGGTAAGTTAAACTCTAAATCAGCAGGAATATTTAGTGCTTCAGCAATTTCCAGAGGAGAAGGGACAGTTTCCACCATATATATTTATTGAATCGATGACTTTGAGTGTCTTATTTTACAGACCTTTTCATTCTCTATCTTTCCTTGATTCTTGTCAATTAGTAATTGGGAATTCATCATTAAAACTCTTTCCACCTTCGCTAAGATTGAACCCATGAAAATTGCCTGTGGTTTTACTTTCTTTTTTAAATCTCATTTCCTAGTATAATACTCTCGTTTAATCGAGAAAAAGACCAAAAATTAGCAACTAATGAACGTCCAGTGGCAATCCGTCAACAAATACGAAGATATACTCTACTTTAAATGGGATGGTATCGCTAAAATAGTCATCAATCGTCCCCATAAACGCAATGCTTTTCGTCCACAAACAGTATTTGAACTCTATGACGCTTTTTGTGATGCTAGAGAAGATCTGAAAATAGGTGTAATATTATTGATGGGGGCTGGTCCTCATACTGATGGTAAATATGCCTTTTGTGCCGGAGGAGATCAATCCGTTAGGGGTAAAGCTGGTTATGTAGATGATATTGGTGTACCCCGTTTAAATGTTCTTGACTTACAGAAGTTGATCCGTAGTATCCCAAAGGTCGTTATCGCCTTAGTGGCAGGTTATGCTATTGGTGGTGGTCATGTATTGCATTTAATTTGCGATCTCACCATTGCCGCCGATAATGCTATTTTCGGGCAAACTGGTCCAAAAGTCGGTAGTTTTGACGGTGGTTTTGGTGCTAGTTATCTCGCTCGAATTGTTGGACAAAAAAAAGCCCGTGAAATTTGGTTTCTCTGTCGTCAATATGATGCTCAACAGGCTTTAGATATGGGTTTGATTAATACTGTTGTACCCGTGGCAGAATTGGAAACGGAAGGAGTAAAATGGGCAATGGAAGTCTTAGAAAAAAGCCCGATCGCCATTCGTTGTTTAAAAGCCGCTTTCAATGCTGACTGTGATGGACAAGCAGGACTACAAGAGTTAGCAGGAAATGCCACTTTGCTTTATTATATGACAGAAGAAGGAGCAGAAGGGAAACAGGCATTTTTAGAGAAGCGATCGCCCAATTTCCGTGATTATCCTTGGCTTCCCTGACAATTAGTAATTACGAATTAGGGATTGTATTTCTACCAGATGTCATTAGACATCGTTACTTAATTCTTCCCCAACTCGCTACCCCCCAATACTTTAATATGATCGATAATAGCTCGTTAGATTTGATTTTAGGAATCGTTGCCCTTGTAATTCTAGTTGCAGGTTTAGTAATGTTATTTCAAGGAGTCAACACCATGAATAAATAATCAATAAAGTGACGAGAATAATTGACTATCTTTTCAGAGGGTAAATAGTCGTGACTATTTTCCTATATTGTCTTTTCTGTATTTTCACAACAAAGATTAAAGGAATTACGCCCAAAAGTTCCTTTACAATTTACAGCATTTTGCTATCTTCGTGAATAACTGTAAAATCAATCTTTGCCGCAGAATTAACATGACTTTCAGTCATTTTGTTAGATTCAATAGTAAAATTAACTTGAGGAGTAGCACATCCTAAAGAAAATGATTTTTCGAGTAAGACAATGTCTGGTAAAGGTTGCCAATCATGATCAAAGGCTGGAGAAGCAAAATGGCATGATTTCCAATGAGCTTTGACGGAAACTCCTAATTGTGAACACGTTCCTCCTCGTCTTCCTTCTGGAGAATAAAATCGACAATATCGACAGGCTGACGTACATTGATTGTTAGGTGTCATCTTTTTTATATAAAACTTACCAAATATTATTATCTTTCCCTATTATTACCTATCTGGGATCAAGGCTTTTTGAGCTAAAACCCTTTTATATCTAAGAGAAACTGGTATTTTTTTCAGTTTTGGTTTTAGAATTTTTTAACTATTGCTTAACATATCTCAATCATTTCTGACTTTTGTATAAAGTTAAATTAACTTTTAAGAACAAACTAGAAAAAATCGATTATGCTTAATGTCTTAAAACCCTTATATCCTCTGTTTTTCGTCGCTTTAAAACGAAATCCTGAATCTGCGCACAATCAAGCCTTAAATATTCTCCATTCGATTCAATCATCACGAAATCAGGCTTGGGGGAAGTTTACTATTCAACAGTTGGAAAATTCTTTCTGTGGCGATTATCCTTCTCTTTCACAATCTCTCTGGAATTTTAATTTTGCTCATCCTCTCGGTTTAGCACCCGGATTTGATAAAAATGCTGAAGCGGCGGGAATTTGGGCTAGTTTTGGTTTTAGTTTTGCCGAATTGGGGGCTGTCACCTATTATCATCAAGAAGGTAATCCTAAACCTCGGATGTTTCGTTTACCTGCGGATAAGGCTTTGTTAAATCGTATGGGTGCTAATAATGAAGGGGCAGAGGCGATCGCACTTCGGTTAGAAAAAACGTGGCAACAGCAAGAAAGAAGTATTCCTATCGGGATAAATCTGTGTAAATCGAAAATTACCGACTTAAATGACGCAAAAGACGATTATTTAAAGAGTTTTCAAGTCTTAAAACCCCATGCCGATTATTTTGTGATCAATGTTAGTTCTCCTAATACACCCGGACTGCGATCGCTTCAGGGGGGAGAGCAATTAGAGCCAATCCTAGACACTTTACAAAGCCATAATCAGGGAGAAAAACCGATTTTGGTCAAAATTGCCCCAGACTTAGATAATGAGCAAATTAGGTCAATTATCAAGGTATCGATGCAATATAAACTCTCAGGAGTGATTGCCACCAATACTACTATTAAAAGAGAGGGATTGCAAACGAAAATTTTACCTGCTACTGGCAAACCAATTCAGGAGGAAGTAGGAGGAATCAGTGGCTTACCCTTAAGACAACGCTCAACGGAGGTAATTCGTTTTATTTATCGAGAAACTGAAGGTAAATTCCCTATTATGGGAGTAGGAGGTATTTTCGACACCGAATCAGCTTGGGAAAAAATCACAGCCGGGGCAACCCTATTACAATTTTATAGCGGTTGGGTTTATCAAGGTCCTTGGATTGTACCAAACATTTTACAAGGATTAAACGAAAAATTAAAGGCTCATGGTAAGAAGAATTTATCTCAAGCTATTGGTATAAATTGTTAGAATCACAGGCTTTCTAGTATATAACTTCACAACATGAGAATTAATAAGAAGAAAAAGGCAACAGAAATTTTAAGCATTCTTAAACAACTTTATCCGACTGCTACTTGCAGTCTGCATTATGACACACCTTTACAATTATTAGTGGCAACGATTCTTTCTGCACAATGTACTGATGAGAGAGTAAACAAAGTTACACCAGCTTTATTTGAGCGTTTTCCTGATGCACCTAGTTTTGCGATCGCACCTAGGGAGGAAATAGAGACTTTAATTCGTTCAACAGGATTTTATCGCAATAAGGCTAAAAATATTCAAAATGCTTGTCTCAAAATTGTCAATGATTTTGGCGGAAATGTACCGCAAACCATGGCGGAATTGTTAACCCTTGCAGGAGTTGCGCGTAAAACAGCTAATGTGGTGTTAGCTCACGCTTTTGGTATTATTGAAGGGGTAACGGTGGATACCCATGTTAAACGCCTTAGCAATCGCTTAGGATTAACAAAAAGTGCCAACCCCATTCAAATTGAAAAGGATTTGATGAAATTGTTACCCCAACCTGAGTGGGAAAATTTTTCTATTAGTATTATTTATCATGGTAGGGCAATTTGCAATGCGCGTAAGCCCAATTGTGCAGAATGTGCTTTGAGTCATTTATGCCCTTCTTTTTCAGGTTAAGCCCATATACACACAGGCAAGATACCTATTCTACGTTATTATAGCCAAAACTGGCGATCGCCCTCCATACTTCTAGGATATATGCCCTTAATCCGTAAATAAGCCATTTTATCTGCACCATATAAAGGTAAAGGTAAACGAGTAGTTTTTGATGCTCCATGATGCAGTAAAGTTAATTTTAGGGTAGTTTCGATAATATCTTCTATGGCAACTATTTCTCCTTCTGAGCGAATTTTGAGCCGTAATGGCCGCGCTAAGCCAATTTTATCTGATACTTGAGTAGTAACTGCGATCGCCTCTTGGGGGTTTAATTTCATGGCTAATCCTTTCGGCGGTGGGAAAAGTTGCTTATTCTTCACTTCATAGAGACGAGGATTGCCAGATTTAGGGCATTCTACCAAGATTAAACGAGAATCCATCGCCGAGGCTCTTTCTAAGAGATTTTTCACCTCATTTCCCCTAAATAAGCCATCTCGATAAATTAACACTCGTTTTTGTGCAAATTGATTCACGGGTAACAGTTTTTCGATGATAGGCTTAGGTATTTCTTCACCTTCCAAAAAATCACTCTCCGAATGATAACCTAAAAATTCTCCCCTTTGCCCATAAAGACGAATACTAGCACAAGCATTCATTGTACCACTAACATTTTTTTTCTTGACCCTCGACACATCCAAACCTAAGATATAATCAGCAATGGTTATAGGCTCGGCTAACACAAAAGGTAAGTTGCCTAATTTGGCTAAAATACCGGGTATTACCTGAGATAAAATAAAATTAGCTTCTGTTTTTTTTAAGGTATTTTCTCTGATAAATTGACTGGCAATGCCATGTTTTAAAACTTCACTATAAATCTGTCCATAAAAACCTCTCTCATCTTCTTCATCTTCATTATTTATCTGTTTATTATCTGGTAAAATCACCAAAATCAAATCGGGATTTTCAACGATTAAATTATCAACAATTTTCTCTACTTCAATCCTTAAACTTTGTCCTTGAAACTTATTAACATCAAAAGGTTGTTTCCTGATAAAATTAAGTTGAAATTTATGGCGATTTAATTGTTTTTCTAATTCGTTTAAGAAAGGATTTAGTTTGAAATCAGATAACTTTAAAACACTAATATTAATCACTGGTTTTTGTCCATTAGCAAAACTAGAATGATATTTATATACTCCTTCTTTCTTTAAAGCATTTGATAAATCTTTGTGATTAGCTTGAATGTTATTACCCAATAATAATTTTACTTCATTAATGGGAGTAGTAGGAGTGAAAAATAAATCTTGATAAGCCCCACTACTAAAACTTTTAATTATGTTAAACTGATATTGATTTAATATTGTAATTGCATGATTTTTAAAATTAATAATTAAATTCTGTCTCTGTTGACAATTTAGCTTGGTATGCTTTAAAATTTGTCCATAGTCAAATCCTAATTTGGCTAAATTTTCTGCATTCATTACAGGTCTTAAAGCTGACATAGCATAGTGATATTCTTTTTTACTATTGCCAAAACTAACAGCTACTAAGGGTTGATCTGGATAGTATTTTAATGCTTCTTCTAAGGCTTTTTTACTCCTTTCATTTTTCGCTTTTTTCAGCAAACTTTCTCCATTTTCTCTAACTATTCCTGCTAAAGATTTTATCACAGCATTACTGCCACTGTCGATATTTTCTACCTCTAAATTAAGCAAAATTTTTTCTAAATCTTGAGAGTTTTTTGAGATGCGATCGCAGTATTGAGCTAAATTAGTGCGACAAACAATATTACTTTTAATGGTGAAACTTAAAGCAGGAGATAAACCTTTTTTACCATCAATCTTACAGGATACAACTTCTGACCAAAATTTGATTACTTTTTCAATAGCTATATCTTGATTAAGATTAACAGTGTCCAAGGGTAGATTATAATTAATCCTGAGAATTTGATAAGCTAAATCAGCAATAATTTGAGGCTTTATTGAGGGATTTTCTATCAATTCAAATTGCCAGTTAAAATCTTGTAAATCTTCAAAGGAATTAGTAATTTCATCTAAGGCTAATTGCCATTGATTGATTTCTGGTAAAGGATAATTATTTTGACAAACGGTATAAAATTGCCCTTGAAAATAAGTAACGATAACTTGTTTGTGAAAATGTTTTGAAAAATGATAACTGAGACGATTACCGACTTCTTTGATAATGGGAGGATTCAGTTTAAAGCAATGGAATATCTCTTTTGTCTTCGGGTAATAAATGGGGAAAATTTCACTAGAATAGAGAGGGAAATTCATACTTTTTTTTGTGACAATCAAATAATTTTCTTTTATTATTATTTAAAATCTATAGATAAAAAAACCCCTAATCCCCTAATACCCTAACACCCCAACCTAATTTATCACCTTAACTCACTTTAAAATCGTAACTTTTTACTAAAAAATTGTGGTTTTCAGGCTAGGTGCTGGATCTAAGTTAGCAGGGTTTTTTCACTTATCGGTGTCAAAATGCTTATGTTTTGGAAGGGTAGAAGGGGCGTTTTGCTGATAAAATTAATGACTGATGGAAATTTGTACACTGGATAACTATGCTCAAAATTGAACTACCTGAAATTCCTTCTCCTGTATGGCAATGTGAAATTGGGAAAGAATGGGAAAATCCCTATACTGTACGCTACCCTAGTAACTTAGATGATGGGGCTAATCATGGTATGCCTTTGGGGGGTTTTGGTGGTGGTTGTATCGGTAGGGGTGTCAATGGCGAGTTTAATCTTTGGCATATTGATGGGGGAAATCATATTTTTCAGGCTTTATCTGCTTGTCAGTTTAGTGTTTTTGAGCAAGTAGAGGGGGAAAATCCTCAAGTTTATGCTATGAGTACCACTCCTCCTCAAGATGGTACTTTATCCCGTTGGGCATGGTATCCTCAAGGAAAAGGTAGTTATTCGGCACTTTATCCTCGCAGTTGGTTTGACTATCAGGGTGTTTTCAAGTCTCATCTTATCTGTGAGCAATTTTCTCCTCTTTGGGGAGGAAGTTATCAGGAATCTAGTTATCCTTTGGCAATTTTTGAGTGGAGTGTGCATAATCCCACTGATAAGGAAATTACTATCAGTATTATGTTTACATGGCAAAATAGTGTGGGTTGGTTTACCAATGCCATTAAGTCGCCGATGGTAAAGGTTAGGGATGATGGTAGTCCTGAGTATGAGTATAGACCAAAATGGGGAGATAGTACGGGCAATCTTAATCAGTGGATTCAAGATAATTTTAGGGTAGGATGTTTATTCGATCGCATCCGCATGGATGATCAACCGCAGGAAGGGGAAGGGCAATGGGCGATCGCAAGTATTACTAATCCTAGTTTAGAGGTATTTTATCATAGTCGTTGGAATGCGAGGGGCGATGGCAGTGATGTGTGGGATGACTTTGCTATGAATGGTTCATTACCAGATTATCAGGATGAGACACCGGCTGAACCGGGAGAGCAAATTGCCGGGGGGATGGCGATTCGATTTACAGTAAAACCGGGCAAAACTAAGAAAATTCCTTTTGTTTTAGCTTGGGATTTCCCCGTAACAGAATTTGCTCAAGGAATCAACTATTATCGCCGTTATACGGACTTTTTTGGCAGAAATGGGCGAAATGCTTGGGCAATGGTGCGCACGGCGTTAAAACACCATGATATGTGGCAAAATCGTATTAAAGAGTGGCAAAAACCCATTTTAGACAATGATAACTTACCAGAATGGCTCAAAATGGCGTTATTTAACGAATTATACTTATTGACGGAGGGAGGCAGTTTATGGACTGCGGCAACAGAAAATGACCCCGTGGGTCAATTTGGGGTGTTAGAATGTATAGACTACCGTTGGTATGAAAGTTTGGATGTGCGTTTGTACGGCTCTTTCCCGTTAATCATGATGTGGCCTCGCTTAGATAAGTCGATTATGGAGGCATTTAGTCGGGCAATTCCCACAGAAGATGCAACGGTGCGCATTATCGGTTATAATCAAGCACAGGCAGTCAGGAAGGCAAGGGGGGCAACCCCCCACGATTTGGGTGCGCCTAATGAGCATCCTTGGCAGAAAAGCAATTATACCAGTTATCAGGATTGCAATTTGTGGAAGGATTTAGGTTGCGATTTTGTCTTGTTAGTCTATCGTGATTATCTGTTTACTGGTAGTTTAGATCAAGATTTTTTATGGGAATGTTGGGATAGTGTGGTGGAAACTCTCCATTATGTGAAAACTTTTGATTTGGATAGGGATGGTATTCCTGAAAATTCTGGTGCACCGGATCAAACTTTTGATGATTGGCGTTTACAGGGTATTAGTGCTTACTGTGGCGGTTTATGGATTGCGGGATTGGAAGCTGCCATCGCCATTGGTAAGACTTTAATCGCTAATCCTCCTATGAATCCTAATTTACAGCCTGATGATTACCCCCAAGGAGTAGAAGATGCGATCGCACTTTTTCAGGAATGGTTAACTCAAGCCAGAAGCCTCTACCATCAAACTCTTTGGAATGGAGAATATTATCGCCTCGATAGCAAAAGTGGTTCAGATGTAGTTATGGCGGATCAACTTTGTGGACAATTTTATGCTCAATTATTAGGTTTACCTGATGTGGTTGAATCGAACTATGTGCGATCGAGCTTAAGTAAAGTTTATGATGCTTGTTACTTGAAATTCCATGACGGTAAATTTGGCATTGCTAACGGTGTTAAACCAGACGGAAAACCCGTTAAAGAAAATGATACTCACCCCTTAGAAGTTTGGACAGGAATTAATTACGGTATCGTTGCCTTTATGATTCTTAACGGTATGAAAGAAGAAGGGTTAAGGGTAGCAGAAACGGTAGTCAAACAAGTCTATGAAAATGGGCTACAATTCCGCACTCCTGAAGCTATTACCGCCGTAGGCACATTTCGGGCAAGTCATTATTTACGGGCGATGGCAATTTGGGCAATTTATTATGCTTTAAATCAGTTTAGTAAATAAGGTTATTTTTTAGAAAAGATGTCAAGTGTCAGGTGTCACCTGAGTTCACCTGAGTTCGACATAAAATCTTAAGTGATGAAAGGTGTCAGGTATCGGGCGATGCACTGAGGGTAGCCGAAGTGTGTTAGGTGTTAGGTTAAAGAATTAATAAAAAACTTATGTTTATTGATTTTATTGTTTTTCAGCACCTTGATTGATTAATCAATCTTAAAAAAAACCACCTGAAACCTACCTAAATCAACAATTCTTATATCGAACTGAGGTGAGTTCGATATGAGAAAAAATAGTGTCTGTTATTCTGATAAAAAATGGAGCTAAGCGGACTCGAACCGCTGACTTTCACAATGCCATTGTGACACTCTACCAACTGAGTTATAGCCCCGCAATGGTACTTTTAACAGTATAATTAATTTCCTAGAAAAAATCAACATCTACAGGAGATAACGGAGTTTGGAGTTCGGAATTAAACTTGATGGATGTTGATCAAAAAAAACCCCCTCTCCCCTCATCATTTTTATTATCTCGAACGGAGATGGGAGATCAGAGTTAAAATTAAGGAATATAAACAAAAAAAAAAGAAACAAAAAGAGCAAATTTAGAGGGAAAAAGAATGGTTAATAGAGAACCCACCGCCGTTGATCAATTAATGTTAGAATTAATTAACGTGGCTCGATCGAACCCTCAACAAGAAGCCGATCGCCTCTTAAATGGACAATTAAATGAAGGGGTATCTTCATCTAGCCTAATTACCACAACGGCGAAACAACCTCTTGCCTTCAACTATCAACTAATTGACTCGGCTTATAATCATAGCCAATGGATGTTAGATAACGATATTTTCAGTCATACAGGAGTAGATAATAGCACCTCTCAACAACGTATGGCTAGGGCAGGGTATGAATTTATTGCCCCGTGGGGAAGCGGTGAAAACATTGCTTGGAAAGGCACTACCAGCGATTTTGATTTTAACGAATTTGCCATCGATAATTATACCAACCTTTTCATTGATGAAAACTACCCCAATCGTGGTCATCGTGTAACTTTGATGAATGATGATTTTCAGGAAGTGGGTATTGCTTCGGTTGAGGGGATATTCACTTTGAATAATCGTGATTATAATGCGGTTATGACTACTCAGAATTTTGCTTATAGTAGGAAAGATGGGGCTTTTTTAACAGGAGTTATCTATGATGATCAAGTAATAGATGATGATTTTTACTCCATTGGCGAAGGTATCCCCAATATTCGTATTATTGCTCAAGACGTGGAAGGGGATGATCGCATCGAAACCCTTAATTTTACCACTGGGGGTTATTCTTTATATTTACCATCTGGTACTTATGATCTGAGTTTTATTGGTAATTTAGATCAAGATCCAGAAGATGATATTGTCAGAAGCAGAGTAACCATTGATCAAGTCAACGTTAAACTTGATTTAGCTACAGATAATCCTCTTTTAGCCACAGGGATTTTGCCTTCCCCGACTCATCCCAACCTGATTATTATTGATGGTATTTTAGACGAAACTAATATCATTGAGGACGATTCCCTCAACATCGAAGATGATTTATCACCGGATGATGACTTAGACTCCTTAATGAATACCCCCATTTACCGCCTACAAAACCTTGAACGTTTGGGAACATATTTGTACGCAACAGAAAATGAATTAACTAATATTGAGAGTAACTATCCCCAATTTCGTTTAGAAGGATTAGCATTTAATGTCAGTGTCACTGCCGATGATGATTTAATGACAATTTATCGTTTTCGTAATCAGGATATTTCAGGAACTTATTTATTTGTAGGAGAAGCAGAAAAAAACAATATTGAGCAAAATCATCCTAATTTTATTTTAGAGGGAATTGCTTTTCATGTTCTCAAACCAGAAAGTAATATAGGTGATTCTATTTATCGTTTTCAAAACTCTAATGTTGCGGGTACTTATTTATTTGTGGGAGAAACAGAAAAAAATAATATTCTGCAAAACTATCCTAATTTTACATTAGAAGGAACAGCATTTAATGTTAATTTTTCATAAAATCTAATAATACAATTTAATGGTGATAATTATGAATAAATATCTTTTCCATTTAGCTATACCCATTACTAATATTGATTCGGCTAAAGAATTTTATGGTAGAATATTAGGCTGTGCCATTGGTAGAGAAAATCAACACGCAGTTATTTTCAACTTTTATGGACATCAATTAGTTGGACACACTACAAAAGAAGAATTAACTCCTCCTGCGAATATTTATCCCCGTCATTTTGGGATTATTTTTACAGCAGAATCCGATTGGGAGGATTTATTAAACCGATGTAATAACCTCAATTTGTCGCTATATCAACAACCTAAATTAAGATTTAAAGGAGAAATTACAGAACATAAAACCTTCTTTATTCAAGATCCTTTTTATAATATTTTAGAGTTGAAATTTTATCGTCATTATGAAGCCATTTTTGGGGCTAATAATTTTGGGGCGATCGGCGATCGCCCTGAATGATGATCACAGATTAAAAAATCTCAATTTCTAGTAGATGTCTATTATACTGGGCTATGTTGGTTTATTTTCTAAAATTATAACCAGAAAAGATAATGTCTGATTCTCAATGGTCTTATTTTCTTAAAAATTTAGGCGTTTGGCATGGGGTTTTCTCTCTATTTTCCCCTGATGGTAGTTTAGTTAAAAATACTCCTAGTAAGTTAATTCTTGCTAGTGATGATCATAAAACTGTTAATTTTTCTGTGGAAAGAGAGGGAAATAATCAACTAATTGTTAATCAAATTAGTAGTCTCAATCGTAATATTTTCCTCTTTGAAGATGGACATTTTGCTAAAGGTTCTCAACAGTTTAGTCCTTTTGCTAATTTTGGGGCAGAATATGGTTATATTAGGGGCGATCGCCGTTGTCGATTAGTACAATTGTTCGACAAAGAAAGTGTATTAGAGTCGGTGACTTTAATCAAGGAGTTTCGGGAAAGGGGAAATGGTGTAGAGAGAAAAAATCTCACTATCGAACAAATAGAAGGGGAATGGCAAGGGGAAGCGCTGACATTATATCCTGATTGGCGAAACAGCGAACCCTATCAAACTAATTTAACGTTGAAACGGGAAGGAAATATTCTCAAACAAACTTTAAAAACTCCCTTGATGAATTATAGCGATGAAGGAGTGATTAGTAATAATGTGATTACCTTTAGTAAAGGTGAGAAAGAGAATCGAGTGTTATTGTTACCTGATGGTGCATCATCTACTACTCCAATGAAAATAGAAAACCGCCAAAGTTTCTTTCTCGAATTTGGTTGGTTAGTGGAGGATAATTTGAGATTGCGATTAATTCGACAGTATGATGATCAGGGAAGATGGGTTAATATTACTTTGGTACGAGAGGAAAAAATTAATTAGTTTTTGCTGAATAAATATATAAATGATGATTTTTCTCTGCGTGAGTTATCTAATCTGAAAAAATAGTATTTTATATCCCTGAGTTCTCAGGAAATATTTTTATATAGTTAGGTTATAAGCCTTATATTTTCGGTTTTAGGTTAATTTTTCTTGACATCTAATTGAGATTTTATGTTAGTAAATAATTTTTACAAATAATGACAAAATATTAAGTTTTATTAATTGTTAAATAAAGCTAAAAATAACCTAAATATTCTTTAAATGAGCAGATAATAATTATAGTGAGGTATTTAATTATTAATTGTTAAAAGATTTTCTGGTATGAAATGAGGCAAATATTATGAATACTCAAAAAAACTACGCCACTTTAGATGCCAATGAGGCAGTGGCTAGGGTTGCCTATAAGTTAAACGAGGTAATTGCTATTTATCCCATTACTCCAGCCTCTCCGATGGGAGAATGGGCAGATGCGTGGGCTTCTAGGGGTGAACCGAATCTCTGGGGTACTGTTCCTTCAGTGGTAGAATTACAGAGTGAAGGTGGTGCTGCGGGGGCAGTACATGGTTCGTTACAAGCAGGAGCATTAACTACTACTTTCACTGCTTCTCAGGGTTTACTTTTAATGTTACCCAATTATTATAAAATCGCCGGAGAACTTACCCCGACAGTTATTCACGTTGCCGCAAGGTCGATCGCAGCTCAGGCTTTATCAATTTTTGGCGATCACAGTGATGTGATGGCGGCGAGGGCGACTGGATTTGGCTTGATGGCTTCTGCTAATGTGCAGGAAGCCCAAGACTTAGCCTTAATTACCACTTCTGCTAGTTTTAAGTCGAGGATTCCCTTTATTCACTTTTTTGATGGTTTCCGTACGTCTCATCAAATTGACAAAATCGAATTGTTAGACGATGAGATTTTAAGTGCTTTAATCGATTATAAAGACATTTTGGCACACCGTCAACGGGCTTTAACCCCCGATCGCCCCGTACTTAGGGGGACTGCACAAAATCCAGACGTTTATTTTCAAGCAAGAGAAACCGTTAATACATTCTATAACCAATGTCCTCAGATTGTGGAAAATGCCATGAATCAGTTTGCTCAATTAACGGGCAGACAGTATCATTTATTTGAATATCATGGTGATCCTGAAGCGAAAAGGATTATTATTTTAATGGGTTCAGGCTGTGATGCAGTTCATGAAACCGTTGATTATTTGAACGCTCACGGGGAAAAAGTAGGGGTTGTCAAAGTTCGACTATATCGCCCCTTCGCCCCTGAAAAACTCTTACAAGCCATTCCTAATACCGTAGATGCGATCGCAGTTTTGGATCGGACTAAAGAACCGGGTTCAGCAGGAGAACCTTTGTACCAAGATGTTTTGACTGCCTACATGGAATATTATACAGGCTCATCTATGCCTAAGATTGTGGGGGGACGTTACGGTTTATCTTCTAAAGACTTCACTCCTGCCATGATTAAGGGCGTATTCGACAATTTAACCCCCCTTCGTAAGGGGGGTATGGGGGGATCAAACCTTACGAAGGAAAATCCCCCCGTCTCCGACTCCCCCCTTAATAAGGGGGGTATGGGGGGAGGAAAAAATCACTTTACCGTTGGTATTAACGATGATGTAACCCATACCAGTCTTGATTATGACGCATCTTTTGCCATTGAGCCAGATTCAGTAGTCAGGGCTGTATTCTATGGTTTAGGCTCAGATGGTACAGTAGGGGCGAATAAAAACTCCATTAAAATTATCGGGGAAGAAACGGATAACTATGCCCAGGGTTATTTTGTTTATGACTCGAAAAAATCTGGCTCGGTGACGGTGTCTCATTTGCGTTTTGCACCCCATCCTATTCGTTCATGTTATCTTATTGATCAGGCTAATTTTGTCGGTTGTCATCAGTGGGAATTTTTAGACAAATACCCCATATTGGCTTCTGCGACTCAGGGTGCAACTTTCTTGTTAAATAGTCCTTATCCTGCGGATATTGTCTGGGATGAGTTACCCCAACCCGTACAAGAAACTATCATCACTAAACAACTAAAATTCTACGTTATCAATGCCTTTGAGGTTGCTAGGGAAGCAGGGTTAATCGGTAGAGTCAACACAGTGTTACAAACTTGTTTCTTCTATTTATCAGGAGTTTTACCCCAAGCAGAGGCGATCGCAAAGATTAAAGAATACATTCAAAAAACCTACGGTAAAAAAGGTGCAGAAATCGTCAACATGAATATTCAAGCCGTTGATTCTGCTTTGGATAATTTATACGAGGTGCAAGTACCGAGTGAAATCACCAGCAATAAGCCTTTCCAAAGCCCTGTTGCCCCCTCCGCGCCTGATTTTGTCAAAAATGTCCTCGGTGCAATGATGGCTCGGGATGGCGATCGCATCCCCGTTTCAGCCCTTCCCTGTGATGGTACTTATCCCACGGGTACATCAAAATGGGAAAAACGCAACGTTGCCCAAGAAATCCCCGTTTGGGATGCGGATGTCTGTGTACAATGTGGTAAATGTGTGATGGTTTGTCCTCATGGGGTGATTCGCTCTAAAGTCTATGATGAAGGTGAATTAAATAATGCCCCAGATACCTTCAAATCCGCCCCTGCAAGGGATCACGATTGGAAAGGTTTGAAATTAACCATTCAAGTAGCACCCGAAGACTGTACAGGCTGTGCTTTATGTGTGGATGTATGCCCTGCAAAAAACAAATCGCAACCCCGTTTCAAAGCCATTAATATGCAACCGCAGTTACCTTTACGGGAGAAAGAAAGAGAAAATTGGGATTTCTTCTTAAATTTACCCTTACCTAATCGTAACAAGTTAAACCTGAAAAAAATCAGTCATCAACAGATGCAAGAGCCTTTATTCGAGTTTAGCGGTGCTTGTGCAGGATGCGGTGAAACTCCCTATCTCAAACTTGCTACCCAACTATTTGGCGATCGTATGCTCGTTGCCAATGCCACAGGTTGCTCATCTATTTACGGCGGTAATTTGCCTACTACTCCTTGGACACAAAACGCTGACGGATTTGGACCTGCTTGGAGTAATTCACTGTTTGAAGATAACGCCGAATTTGGCTTAGGAATGCGGGTTTCAGTGGATAAACAAATAGAAATGGCGATCGAGCTTTTACACAAACTTGCACCCCATATAGGAGAAACCCTAGTCAGTGAAATCATAGATAATTCCCAAGAGGAAGAAAGCCAAATCTATGATCAACGACAAAAAGTAAGTCAATTAAAACAAAGACTGAAAGACTTACACGCCCAAGAGTTAAATTCGGAGATACTCACTCAAATCACCATCTTGCAATCATTAGCCGATTACCTAGTGAAAAAAAGCCTCTGGATTATAGGCGGAGACGGTTGGGCGTATGACATTGGTTACGGTGGCTTAGATCACGTTTTAACCAGTGGACGCAACGTCAACATCTTAGTCCTAGATACTGAAGTTTATTCTAACACAGGAGGACAATCATCCAAAGCCACTCCCATTGGTGCGGTAGCCAAATTCGCCGCAGGAGGTAAACCATCACCGAAAAAAGACTTAGGCTTAATGGCAATGACTTACGGCAATGTCTATGTTGCCAGTGTGGCAATGGGGGCAAAAGACGAACACACTATCAGGGCATTTCTCGAAGCGGAAGCCTATCAAGGAGTATCTTTAATCATTGCTTATTCTCACTGTATCGCTCACGGTATCAACATGGCAACAGCGATGAAACAACATCAACTAGCCGTTGATTCAGGACGTTGGTTACTGTATCGCTACAATCCCACTTTGGCAGAAACAGGTAAAAATCCCTTACATCTGGATATGAATGCACCGAATAAACCCGTCAAAGAGTCGATGTATAGCGAAAACCGCTTTAAAATGCTCACCACCAGCAAACCAGAAGATGCTAAACGCCTTCTCCAAGAAGCCCAAAAAAACATTAATCAACGTTGGCAAATGTATCAATATTTAGCTAATCGTCAATTCAACCCTGATGAATAATTGACTTCTTGTACCAAAAAGTTAAAAGTCCGTAGGGGCATAATATATTATGCCCATACAAAATCAAAAAAATGAGTAACATGAAAAATTATTTTCTTAAACCTAATTTAATCGTCAAATTGACTGTGATAGGTGCGATCGCACTAGGAGAGGCAATAATTCTCGATAATATCTCTTTTGCCCGTCAAAAAGACATTAACAAAAGGGAATTAAAAGAAGTGTCTCTCAAAAAACACAATCAATATAGACAAAAACATAATAGTGGGAATTTGATTTGGGATGATAATTTAGAAAAAACTGCACAAAATTGGGCTAACAATTTAGCACAAACGGGAAATTTTGCTCATAGCACTTCCAAACAGCGAAATGGGGCAGGAGAAAACCTCTATGTTTACTATACTACAGCAAATACTGCTGGTACTGGTTTTTTAGGTGAACAAGCAGTGAAATCTTGGTATGAAGAAATTAAAGATTACGATTTTAATAATCCTCAATTTTCTTTAGCTACAGGTCATTTTACTCAAGTTGTATGGAAAAATAGCAAAAATTTGGGATGTGCGACTGCTCAAGGAACAAAAAATATGGAGGGAAAACTATACAATGCCTTTTATGTAGTTTGCCAATATAATCCTCCCGGGAATGTACAAGGACAATTTATGAAAAATGTATTAAGGTGATTTCTAATAATAAATATACCTGCATGATCCCCTTTTCCCAATAAAAATATCTTAATACCATCAATAAATATTTTAAACATCAAAAGGAGACAATCATGGATTTATCAACCACTTATCTCGGCTTAAAACTAAAAAATCCCCTCGTTGTCGGGGCATCTGCACCCCTAACAGAAGATATAGATAATATTAAACGTATCGAAGATGCAGGGGCTTCCGCCGTTGTCTTGCATTCGTTTTTTGAAGAACAATTAATCAAAGAAAGATTTGAACTAGAACACCATTTAACTTATGGTACAGAAAGTTTTGGGGAAGCATTGAGCTATTTTCCTGAACCAGAAATGTTCCATATAGGCGAACAAGAATACTTAAACCATATCCGCAAAGCTAAAGAAATTACGGATATTCCTATTATTGCCTCTTTAAATGGCTATGATTTAGGGGGATGGGTACATTATGCCAAGCAAATTCAAGAAGCGGGGGCGGATGCTTTAGAGTTAAATATTTATAACATCCCTACGGATTTTGATAAAACCGCTTTAGAAATTGAACAGGAATATATAGACATTATTAAAGCAGTCAAAGCGGATATTAATATACCTTTAGCCTTGAAAATCAGTCCTTTTTTCACTAATACTAGCAATATGGCTAAAAAATGTGTGGAGGCTGGAGTAAATGGCTTAGTGTTATTTAACCGTTTTTATCAACCTGATATTGATTTAGAGTCTCTGGAAGTGAATCCCCATGTGTTGTTAAGCACTCCTGAAGCTATGCGTTTACCCTTGCGGTGGATTGCTATTTTGTACGGACGTATTGAGGCTGATTTTGCCTGTACTGGGGGGATTCATCACGGTAAGGATGTGATCAAGATGATGATGGTAGGGGCTAATGTTACTATGATGGTTAGTGCTTTGTTGCGTCATGGGATTCACTATCTAACTAAAGTTGAATCGGACATTAAGCATTGGATGGAAGTGAATGAGTATGAGTCTGTTAAGCAAATGCAGGGAAGTATGAGTCAAATTAATTGCCCCAATGAAAGCGCCTTTGAAAGGGCGCAATATTTAAAGGCGATCCAGAGTTATCAAGATACTCATATTCTTCATCTTAAATAATGTCCTAATGGCTATATTATGGAAGTGTTTGGGAAAGGAAAATTATTTTAAGTATTTTTTCTCAATCTCATTCATTTCTAATTTAATTTGTTTCTGCCATGATTTTAAACCTAGTTTCTTCGATAAAAAATTTGCTATAAACAAAGATAATCCTAGGCGTTTAATTCTAAATTGAACTCGATACCACCAATCTTCTATTTTTAATTGTTGACGTTGAAAATTGTTGAGGTTAATCGATGGTAAATTACTTAATTCATAACCTCGATCGACCAATAAAGAACCTATTTTCGATTCCACTAATTGAATCTCAGTATCAGAATAATGAATTGAAATATACCTCTGAGGAGTCAATTGCTCCCTTTAAAGCATAAGAAGAAATTTCAGGAGTAGGGCGATCGAGTTTTACCTTGCCTTTTTTCTTAATTATCAACAAGATTAGGCAAGGGCAACCCCACAGTAAAAATTTAAGTTGTTGCCATGACTTTTTGCCCAAGTCTAACGATTCAAAGTTAAAATCTCAACTCCATCATTTGTCACCGCCACAGTATGCTCAAATTGTGCGGATAGTTTACGATCCTTGGTGTAAGCAGTCCAGCCATCGTCCGCCATTTCCGCTTCCCATGTACCTTCATTAATCATCGGTTCGATGGTAAACACCATACCCGGGCGTAATTTTTTCCCCGTACCCTTTTTACCATAGTGAGGGATTTGGGGCGGAGTGTGAAATACTCTTCCCACACCATGCCCAACAAAATTTCTCACCACGGAAAAACCATGACTCTCCGCATATTCTTGAATCGCCGCTCCTATATCCCCAATTCTACCACCCGGACGCACTGCTTTAATACCCCTATACATAGACTCCTCCGTAACCTCTACCAATTTTTTAGCAATAGGAGAAGGTGTGCCAACAAAAAAAGTGCGAGAAGTATCGCCGTGATAACCGTCTAATATCGGAGTAACATCAATATTAATAATATCTCCGTCCTTTAAAATCTGTTTCCTGTCAGGAATACCATGACAAATTACCTCATTGACGCTAGTGCAAATTGACGCAGGGAAAGGCGGTTTACCATAACCTAAAGGAGCACTTTTGGCACCATGTGCTTTTGTCCATTTTTCCGCTGCGTTGTTTAATTCATAAGTACTAACTCCGGGTTGAATCATCTTTTCCAAATGATCTAACAATTGTGATGCTAGTTTGCCGGCTTGGCGCATTTTTTCGATTTCCCTACTGGACAAAAGAACTATATTTTCGTTACCCATTTTTATTGATTACTTTCTATCCCGATGAATGTATATTTTTTTACTCCTATCTATTTTATCCCTAAGTAGAGTTTAATCTTGCTTAATCTTATGATCTTTGTGGGTTTTCTGTCCCTATCACAGTAGTTATGGTAAATTATTCGATCGCATCTCCCCATTTTCTAAAAGCTCGATCGCATTACTTAAAAAATATATGAAATAAAATCACATCAAAGTTGTAGAATCAAAAAATAAAAAACTAAAATAGAGGGAAAATAATATTGCCGACAGTTAATCAAATGCGACAAGTAGTGATTATATGTCAATATCTATCTAATTTTTATCAGCCAATTTATCTATTCAGATATGATGTAGATAGAGAAGAAATATTTATTATTGCTGGTGAGTTTGAAAGTATTGAAATAACAATTTTTAGTGATGGTACATGGAGGTACGAAATTGTTGAACTTTAAAGAAATGTCCTTAAATGAATTAAGAAAATATGTTTTGAAAAATAGAAAAGATGAAACTGCGTGGAAAGAGTTTGTTAGTCGCCCTCGCCCCCATGCAATCATCGTAACGCCTGAAACATCCTTAGAAGAACAAGAACTTATTTTGCAACAAGTTAGTAGCAAAAAACAGAATAGCGACTAAAATCAAAATATGATCCAGAGTGGCGATCGCATCTCCCCATTTTCTAAAAGCTCGATCGCATCTTCCCTATCCCCAAAAGCCCGATGAAAATAATTTACAATAAGGTAACAAAATAATCGGAGGCAGTCGTAATGGTACCTCAATTAATCAAAAACCAAACTAATTTATACGATACTGACTATAATCTCTGGATATTAGATACAGTCGAACTGTTAAAAACAAAAAACTGGGAAAATTTAGATTTAGTAAATTTAATTGAGGAGTTAGAAAATTTGGGGAAAAATGATTTTAATAAAGTCAGAAGTCTATGTAAGACAAATTATTATTCTTATGTTAGTATTGGAATATTGGGATCAAGAAGATGAGAGAAACCATCGTCACTGGAAAGGAGAAATAATTGCATTTAGAGACGATTTAAACCATAACCTAACTACAACACTTAAAAATAAAATAAATCAAGAGCTAGAAAATATCTACAATGTTTCTAAAAAAGTTGTCATTCAAAAAACAGGATTAAATCCAACCTTATTTCCAAATAATTGTCCTTACTCATTAACAAAGTTACTTGATGATGATTGGTATCCCGAAAAGAAATAAAACAATAGACACTGTTATATAAAACTTATCTACAGTTACTCACTATAGCGTTTACTTTCTGCTTC
>CAYPDC010000055.1:0-26401 GCA_964409355.1 uncultured Cyanobacterium sp. | reverse complement strand
CTCTCTCAGTGATGGGAGAATCCCCGCACCTTCAGGTCGGGGCGAATGTCAACTTTTTAGGTGTCCTAAACTCTGAACTCCGAACTAATTTTTCGCCTTTTGCTGTTGTTGATAAAGGTGGTAATAACGCCCCTGCAAAGCCATTAACTCATCATGAGTGCCTTTCTCCGCAATGATACCGCTATCCATGACAACAATTAAATCAGCCCCTCTAATGGTGGCTAAACGGTGGGTAATGAATAACACGGTGCGATCGTGGAAAGCATGAATTAAGTTATGACATACTTGAGCTTCGGTATTGTAATCTAAAGCGCTGGTTGCCTCGTCTAATACTAACATCCGAGGATTTTGTAACACAGAGCGTGCGATCGCAATTCTTTGTCTTTGCCCCCCAGAAAGAGAAGCCCCCCTTTCCCCGACTCTAGTATTATAACCATTAGCAAGGTTCATGATAAACTCATGGGCGCAAGCAATTTCCGCCGCCCGAATCACCTCATCAGAACTAGCAGAAGGGTTAGTTAAAGCGATATTCTCGAAAATAGTGCCATCGAATAAGAGACTTTCTTGAGGTACAACTCCCACTTGACGACGGAGAGAATACAATTCTACTCGGTTAACGTCATAACCATCGATTAAAATACGTCCAGATTCAGGCTCATATAAGCGAGAAACTAGCTTTGTCATGGTACTTTTACCTGCACCACTTTCTCCCACAATCCCCACAAAAGTACCCGCAGGAATATCGATACTAACGTTATTTAATTGTAAAGGACCGTGGGGTTTAAAGCGAAAACAAACGTTATCATATTGTAAATTCCCGTTAATTAGAGGCATAGGTATGTTATCCCTATCTTCCTCCGCTTCTTGGGGATGATCAACAATATCCGCTAAACGTTCTAAAGAAAGGGCGGTTTGCTGGAAGTTTTGCCATAATTGAGCAAGGCGTAAAATCGGTTGAGTTACATAACCTGAAATGATCCGAAAAGCGATTAATTGTCCTAAAGTCAAATCTCCTTGTAAAACCAAATACGCTCCCACCCATAATACCAAGAGTTGAGATAGTTTGTTTAAAAAATTACTAGCTGAACCTGCAAGGGTTTGAGTAATAACAGTTTTAAACCCAGTGCCGACATATTTAGCATATCTTTCCTGCCATTCCCAACGAGATTTCAACTCGATATTTTGTGCTTTTACTGTTTGAATCCCTGACATAATCTCTACTAGGTGAGATTGAGTCGAAGCATTGCGCTCGGCTTTTGCCCTTAATTGACGGCGAATAAGAGGAGAAAAGATCAGGGTTAAAGCGACGAAAATGGGAATAATACCTAATGCCACAAAGGTTAACAATGGGCTATAGATAAACATTACCGCAATATATATCACCGAAAAAATCGAGTCTAACACCACTGTCAGAGCCGTTCCAGTTAAAAATGACCTGATGTTCTCTAACTCGTTAATACGGGTGGAAATCTCCCCTACTGGACGCTTTTCAAAGTACCTTAGAGGTAGCCTTAAAAGGTGATCGATGATCTCTGATCCCAATGTCATATCAATGCGGTTAGTCGTATCCACAAAAGAATAAGTCCGCAGGGTACTTAAAAGGGCTTCAAAAACCGCTAAGACGACTAAAAAGATCCCCAATACTTGCAGGGTGTCAGGGCTATTCTGTACAATCACCTTATCAATGATGATCTGAATCATCAAGGGGTTAGCAAGGGCGAATAGTTGTACAAAGAAGGAAGCGATAAAGACTTCGAGTAAAACCCATTTATATTTAATCACAGAAGGCACAAACCAACTTAAGCCGAATTTTTCTTCGGGGGTTTCTTTGGTTTTCTTCAGGAGTAATACTTTGCCTTCTTGCCCCCACATTTCAAGGAAATCAAGGGTTTTATACTCTTTAACTCCCCTTAATGTAGGATCTGCTACAACTACAGTTTTCTCTCCTGCGGCATAGATAACCACAAGGGAATCCTCTAGTTTAGTTAAAAATGTGCCTTCTAGTTTAACAAATGCTCCGGCTGGAATACCTATCAATTGTGCGTTTAAGCCGATTAACTCGGTAATTGCACCACAGACATCAAGGGATAATGCTCCATTTCTTTGTACTTGTTCTTTTATAATACGTTCTAATACATCGTTGCGGAAGGGGATTCGATAATATTTAGATAGCATCCGCATACAGGCAATACCGATTTCTGCTTCGCTTTTACCACTAAAGAAAGGATACTCTTTGACGGGTTTACGACTTTCGGCTTGAAGGGTGCGAGGTTGTTTTTGTAAGATTTGCGGATCAGCAAGGGGTATATCCTCGTTATCCATCAATACCGAGGGAGTAATGGCTTTTTGCTCAGTTTTTCCCTTATTTTCCTCCGTATCTGCCCATAAATCTTCTTCTTCCTCCTCCTCTTTTTCTCTGGTTATTTGCCCATTTTGATTTTGAGGGGGGATAGCTTGAGGAATGCACAGAGAGATCAGTCGGCAGTTAGTTTCGAGGGTGACACTCTGATTAATGGTGACTATATCCCCGATGTCAAAACCGTTAATTTTCCCGCTACTTAATACCCATTCCTGATTGTCCGGCGGATTGGGGAGACGATCGCACTTTCCAGCCACCAAATGACAAACTTGGGCTTTATTAAGGGCTTCTTTGGTTAAGGCTTTAAGATCAGCATGAGCGATCGCTCTTTTGATTAATTGAGAGCCTAAAAGGTTAAATACCTCGATTAATCCTGCTGTTTGCTGATAATAGTTCTTTAAAGTAGGATATTCCCGCAGTAGCTCTAAAAATTTATCTCTATCTATCGTTAAAGCCACCACTTCTGTCGATGCGATCGCCGTTTCTGAGGGAAAACCCCGCATTAAACCCTCCCAACCGATGATACTGCCATAGCTGAGTAATTGAAGACTGACAGGCAAACTATTACGAGGATCATAAGTAATACAACGAGCTTGACCCTCGTAGATAATGGCCACATAAGGGGGGATATTATCTTTAACGAGCATAATTTGCCCCATTTCGTACTTTAAGGGCTTAAAATGAGAGGATACCACCTCTATTTCCTTGGAAGAAAGACTGTTAAAGGGTTCAACACTAGAAATAAATTCCGCTACTGAACCTGTTGTATAAACCATAATTATCTATAAAAGTTCTATTAATAATATTTATATATTGTTTTTAGTAATCAATATCTGTAGAGTTCATTTTACCTTCAAAATAAGAAATTCTGAAATAATTAAGATTTGATTAATAACTGATGTTATGCAAAAAGATAATTAATTGTCCATGGGAGGTAGCAGGCGCTGCATTAAGCGTAGTCGAAATGTAGCAGGTAGCAGGTTAAAAGCATCCATAACTATTTTCGTGGCTTAGGTGATTTCTAATAATAAATATACCTGCATGATCCCCCCTAACCCCCCAAAACACAAAGGGGGAATTATAAGGTATCACCTGAGTTCGGAGTTCAACTTTAGATATAGCGATCCTATTTTAGTTCTAAATTAACCTTAACTGTATCCCTAATTTGTTCATTTAACCATTGATTAAATAACTCATCCAATAAACGGCGACGCAAATTTTGATCCAACGGAGTTGCAATGTATTTTTCTAAACGCAATATCACAATCCATTCCCCGATACGAGTCGGCGGTAAAACTTGCCCGGGTTGAGCAGTTAATAATTTCTGAGCAATTTCTGGATGTGGTACGCTCAACTCCACGGGGCCGATTAAGCCTCCTGTTTGTGCTTCTGTGCCTTGAGAAAATTGTTTGGCTAAGTCGGCAAAATCACTTTCTCCCTCACAAAGACGAAAGTATAATTCCTGTGCTTCCCCCGGATTTTTGCTTCTAATCAGAGAGTATAACACCTTGTCTAATTGGTTTTTTCTTTTGAGATAATAGGATTCTAATTGTTCTGCCCATGTTTGTTGTTTATATTTATCCAGTCGGATTCCCCTTAAAATTCTATCCTGTAACTGTTCTCTTGTAAGATAATTTTTCTCTAACCATGTATTGAGTTTTTCTCTGTCTTGAGGATTCATTTGCATTTGCCAGAAGAACTGTTGTTCTGCCATTTTTGTTTCTTCCTCTGTACAAGGAATAGAACTAATGGTGCGATCGATGATAATATCTCTAGCTAAAGGGGCGATCATTTGTTTCTCAGCTAAAATAGGAAAGATATTATCTGAATTTATGACTAAATCGCCAATTTCCAAACTAGGACTCATAATTTAATTATTTCTACAAATTAATATATTCTCACGTTAAAGAATAGAAGATACTATCTCAAAGAGCAAGGGTTTTATCCGTAAAGAAATTATAAATCTGAGACCTTACACCTTGCAAAAAATATCTCGATTTTTTAGGTTTCAGGTTTTAAGTTAAGAAAAAACAATTAATTTTAAGTCCTAATTTAAGTTACACTTGAAGGATTTAAGCAACAAACTGTTACAGTTCATAACAAATATGCACAATAATGGGGGTGTCAATGATAGTATTGCCTAGATAGTAAATATAATTTGTACAAAAGCAATATCTGTATGAGCGAAACAATTCAACTAACTGGAAATATGCCTAAATTTGGCGGTAGCACTGGTGGTTTACTTTCTGCGGCTGACAGAGAGGAAAAATATGCCATCACTTGGACTAGCAAAACTGAGCAAGTTTTTGAAATGCCTACCGGTGGCGCTGCGATTATGAACGAGGGGGAAAACTTATTATATTTCGCCCGTAAAGAACAGTGTTTAGCTTTAGGTACTCAATTACGCACCAAGTTTAAACCCAAAATGGAAGATTATAAAATCTACCGTATTTATCCTACTGGTGAAATTCAATACCTTCATCCTGCTGACGGTGTTTTCCCTGAAAAAGTTAATGAAGGCAGAGAGTTTTATGGTAAAAAAGACAGAAATATCGGTAAAAATCCTGAGCCTGTTACTCTCAAATTCTCTGGTAAAGTACCTTATGAAGTGTAGTTTGAGTTGTTAACTCATCAATGGGGAGATGGAAATTAAGAAAATAGGGAAATTATATCCTTACCTATCTTATTTTTTTTCTCTCCTTTAAGTCACCTTACAATTAATTGTATTTACTTACAATAACTTCGCAAAGAGCATCGGTTGCTTTAGCCGTGGGATGTATGCTTCGACTACACTCAGCACAAGTTGCGACACACAACCGGGTGAGTGAATGTTTTTTCTCAACTTAATTGTCATCTTTAATTTTATCATGTTAAGAATTGATAAAAAACATATCTTTATTGATTTTATTGTTTTTCAGCACCTTGATTGATTAATCAATCTTAAAAAAACCCACCTGAAACCTGCAACCCGAAACCTGAAACCTACCTAAATCAACAATTCTTATATCGAACTGAGGTTGCTTATGGTGCTGAAATGGCAAGGGAAAGATATGTTGGTATTGAATTTGAGTATGTATCATGAAATTTACTATGTTTGTTTAATCCAAAGGGCAAAATCTTCTCTACTGAGGGGTTTAGCAAATAAATATCCCTGCCCATAATTACAGTTTAATTGTTGCAATATTTTTTGTTGATTTTCTGTTTCTATTCCTTCACAAACGACATCTAAATCAAGGTTATGACAGAGGGTTATTATTCCTTGTAAAAACTTGATATTTTTCGGATGGATATTTAATGGTTTAACAAAGGCTTTATCTATTTTGATTTGATTTAAAGAGAAATTCCTTAATCTCGCTAAAGATGAATAGCCTGTGCCGAAGTCATCGATCGCAATTTTTACCCCTAAATCTTTTATTTGTGTTAATGTTTTATTCACATTATTAACATTGTGAGCTATAATCGATTCAGTTATTTCAATGCGTAAATTCTGAGGAGAAAGTTTAATTTCTTCTAAAACTTTTTTGATTTGATCATAAATATTTCCTTGCTCAAATTGCTGCTCACTAATATTGACATTTATACAGACATTTTCACCTAGTAAATTTTCTTTTTGCCATTGTGTCAACTGCAGACAAGCGGTTTCTAATACCCATTTTCCTAAACCCATCATTAACCCGCTTTGTTCGGCTATCGGTAAAAATTTGTGAGGAGTTAAGAATCCTAATTCTGGATGAATCCAACGCACTAAGGATTCAATACTAGCTATTTTTCCTGTTTTTAAGTCAATTATAGGTTGATAGTAAAGTAGCAAATTACCATTTTCAATGGCTTTTTTTAGCTCATTTTGTAGTTGTAAACGCTTGATAAAATTTTCATACATTTCTCTGCCAAATATCTCATAATCTCCTTTGCCTTTATTTTTGACTTGATACATGGCTATATCAGCATCTCGAAGTAAGTCTTCCCCTCGCAAATAGGGAGAATTAGTGCTTTGATTATGACTTAAAACTATACCAATACTGGCACTAGCCAAAAATTCTTGGTTATGAATATAAATGGGAAAACTAATTTCTTTCTGGATTTTTTCCGCAACGGCGATCGCATCTTGAACTCCAGTAATAGGATTTAAAATGATGGCAAACTCATCTCCTCCTAATCTCGAAACAAGGGATACGGAAGGTAAACAACGGCGAAATGTATAGGCAATATCGATTAAAAATTTATCCCCTGCTAAATGTCCTAAACTATCATTAATGGTTTTAAAATTGTCTAAATCCACTAGCAGTAAAGCGAAAAGTTGTTGGGGATTATTTTTCACCTCCTCTAGTAAATTATCTAAAGTCATCATCAAATAACCCCGATTGGGTAGCTTTGTTAAAAAGTCCGTGTTTGCCGCCTCAATTAATTTATCTTCCATTAAACGACGATGAGTCACGTCTTGAAAGATAGTGACAAAACATTGCTTCTCCCGATTGCCAATACTTGTGGTGGTTATTTCTAACCATTTAAGATGTCCTTTTTTTGTAATAATACGTTTCTCAAAAGAAGCAGGATTGATGTCACGAGAAAAGCATATTTGCCTCAAATATTCTCTGGTGGATACCTCATCTTCGGGGTGAGTAAAATAATAACCTGTTTGTCGTTTTAATTCCATTTCCGAATATTCTAGTAGCTGACACAGAGTGTTATTAACTAATTCCAAACGATAATTACTATCGTGAATAGCGATACCAACGGCAACCTGATTAAAAATTCCGTTGAGTAAATCTTCCCGTTGTTTAAATTTTTCTGCCATTTCTTGTAAGGCATTACCTAAGACGATTCTTTCATCTTCAAATACAGAAAACATAAAATTATTTTCGGAAATGTCAATGTTAGGTTGATAATTTCCCTCCCCCACTGCTTCGGCATATTTTCTCAATTTACTAAAGCGATTAGTTAAATAATTGGATAAACCCCAAATTAAGGCAAAGAAAAGGGGATAAGAGATAAAGAAAAAAGAAAAAAGTCGCTGACGAATACCTGCTTGTATATTTTCTATTTCCTCTGTTTCCATATCTGCACCCATTGCTGCCACAATTGTACCTGATGCGTCTTTAATGGGCGCATAGTAAGTGATCCAATTACCCCAACTATCTTCATAAAAATCTCGATAAACGATCGCACCTTGTGAAAGGGTTTGTAAATGATAAATAGTGGCTTTCTCTGATTCTAAAAAATTCGCACTTTTTTCGGGATTAATTCTTTTCCACACATCCACTAAATAAATTATCTCCGTTTTTTGATTAACTGATAATTGAGAGATATGAGGATGAGTAAAGGTATATAAAAAAATATTTGGATGTAGCTGATTAATTTTTTCTAACCATTGTAATTGATTTTTGTAACGGGGATCATCGGAACAACCTTCTTCATTTCTCTCCCCTTCCTGATATAATCCTATTAGTTCTTCTGTATCTATTTGTTGAGAAGATACGATCGCAACCTGTCTTAAAGTATCTTTTAACTTTTCTAAGTTTCTCTTGGTGCTAGTGTTGTATAACCAATAATAGAGGCTAAAAAAGAAAAGAGTGAAAATTACCGTATAGCCTACTAATATTTTTGTCCGCAGACTGATAAATTTTTTCATACAATGTCATTAACAATTAAGAAAACAGGTGTCAGGTCTAACTAATAACTATAAATCATAAACTATTAACTATTAACTAGAATGACAGAATTTACCCCTGATTTAGCACCTCATTCCTTACCCCCTCAAAATATCGAAGCTGAAGAAATTATACTCGGAAGTGTTTTATTTGATCCTAATGCCATGGGTAAAATTATTGATATATTGCCCCTCGAAGCATTTTATGTTAACGCCCATCGTCAAATTTATGAAGCCGCTAGAAATCTCTACTTTCAAGGACAACCTATCGATTTAATGACGGTGAATACATGGTTAAATGATCATGGTTTATTAGATAAAATTGGTGGTACTCCTAAAATTGTTAGTTTATTAGATCGTACCATTTCTTCGGCAAATATTGAACGTTATGTACCTTTAATTACTGAAAAATATATCCGCAGATTATTAATTAGCAAAGCTCAAGAAATTCAAGAATTAGGTTATGATACCACTAAAGATTTAGATAGTGTTTTAGATGAAGCTGAACAAAAAATATTTAGTTTAACTCAAGCAAGAATTCAAGAAGGATTAATTCCTATTTCTAAGACTTTAATCGAGACTTTTACCGAAATTCAAAACTTCCAAGATAAAGTCGCTTTACCCGGTATTAGTACCGAATTCTACGATTTAGATGCAATGACGGGCGGTTTACAACGTTCTGATTTAATTATTATTGCAGGGCGCCCTTCTATGGGCAAAACCAGTTTTGCTTTAAATATCGCTTCTAATATTGCCCATAAACACGATTTAGCCGTGGCTATTTTTAGCTTAGAAATGTCACGAGATCAATTAGTAATGCGTTTGCTATCTTCCGAAGCCAGATTAGAAAGTAGTCGCTTAAAATCGGGAAGAATTACTGAGCAGGAAATGGAACCTTTAATGGCGGCTATGAGTGTTTTATCAGAATTACCTATTTATATCGATGATACGGGGAGTTTAACCGTTATGCAGATGCGATCGGAGGTGCGTCGTTTACAAGCAGAAAAAAAGGGCAAATTGGGCTTAATTTTACTGGATTATTTACAGTTAATGCAGGGAAGTACCAGTGATAATCGTGTCCAAGAATTATCTCGCATTACCCGCTCTCTCAAGGGGTTAGCAAGGGAGGTAAACGCCCCCATTATCGCCCTTTCTCAGTTGAGTCGGGCTGTAGAACAACGTACTAATAAACGTCCTATGTTATCGGATTTAAGAGAATCAGGCGCGATCGAACAAGATGCAGATTTGGTGATGATGCTTTATCGTGACGAATACTATCACCCTGATAGCGTCGATCAAGGTGTGGCAGAAGTAATCATTGCTAAACATAGAAATGGACCTACAGGGCAAGTAAAATTGCTTTTTCGCCCCGAATTAACCCAGTTTTTAAATATGAAAAATTAATTACAAAAAGAACAAAAAAACTCTTGACAATTTACCGATGGATTTGTTATGATTAGGGTATACGAAGATAGCCACCCTTTTCTTGACCCGTGTGGGTCAGGGGAGGGGTGGCTCGTGCTTTTTTTTAATTTTGCCCACCGAATCAACAATCTTTATCTCCTGAACAAGAAATGGTAGAAGATTTGTTGGCGATTGTTCATACTTTCTCTTGTCGTTTATATGGTTTAAGAAGTTACTCAAAGAAAATTAAAGAGATTATTACTAATCCCCCTTCACAATCTTCTTAAATATTGTTATACTTGACTGAGTTTGATAAGTTTAATTATTATGTTTAGTCTCAAGTATGCCAATCGTGTTGATATAATCGATCAGTGGTATCCTTCATCGAAGAAGTGTAGTAACTGCGGACATAAAAAAGACTTACTATTATTATCTGATCGGTTATATATTTGCGATGAATGTGGTTTGAGGATCGATCGTGATTTGAATGCTTCAATAAATTTGGAAAAAGCACCTGAATCCGTAATTGTCGAAAAAATAGGATGGGTTACATCCGAATTAACGTCTGTGGACAGTATCAAGCCGACTTGACTGGATGAAGCAGAAAGTAAACGCTATAGTGAGTAACTGTAGATAAGTTTTATATAACAGATTGAAGATAAAATTTACTACTATAAAAAAATAGAACAATTTGATAATAGAGTATTAAAAGCTGTAGTGTCTAATTCTACCCCACCAAGAATTATTACTTTTCACTTTCACAGAGGATTAAAAGGAAAAATATGAAAGTTAGATACGATAGCGATATAGACGCAATTTATTTTGATTTAAAAGATATTCCTTCTTATGACTCCGATGAGATAAAAGACGGGATTATTGTTGACTATGACAAAAATGATAATATTGTTGGTATTGAAATTTTAGATTTTCAGTCGAAGTTAAAAAAAGGTTTAACGATTGCTGATTTACCTTTTTCTGACTCTGATAAGTTAACAGCTTCTCAATATTTTAATCTTCCCGTTGCCGTCAAGCTCAAAATATTGAAAACGTTTAGCTGACATCATCATAGATTATCATTATTGATAAAGGCTTCTCCCAAAATTATGATTTTTCTAATGTGAAACAGGCATCTTGCCTGTATTTGTGGAGATGTCTAAAGTATTGAGTTCATTTTAACGGGTGAGTGTCAAAACATGGGTAAATTAATTCTCTTTAAAATCGAATCGGGGAGTTTTCAGACGGGGTTTAACTTAACTTTACAAATTTGTGAAGATAACGGCGATCGCATCACTCATCCCTATAGTACCATTACGGGAAAATTGCCCCCTTGTCAACCAATTACCCAACATTATCAACAATGGCAGGAAAGTTACCGCAGTTTACATCAAAAAGTCAGACTGGGATCATCACATCAACAGATTACCCATATCAGTAACCATTGTCAAAATTATGCCTCTCAATTAAAGAATAGTTTAGTGAATTGGTATCATTCTCCCCTTGATTCATTCTCCCGTATTCGAGAGAAATTATTAAGGGAATTAAACAAAGATGAAACTATCCGTTTATTGATACAAACTGATATTATCGAGTTAACATTTTTACCTTGGCACTTATTTTTTGACTCCTTTTTACAACAATATCCTTACGCAGAAATTGCCTTAGCACCCATTGAATATAATACTCTGACATTTAGGCAAAAACAAAGGGATAATATCAGAATACTAGCAGTTTTAGGGAATAATGAAGGAATAAACTTAACCCCTGATTTAGAGACATTAAATAACTTAAAAAATGCAGAAATAATCACCTTAATCAATCCTAATAGAAAAGAATTATTTACCTGTCTTTATGAAGAAGATTGGGATTTATTTTTTTTTGCAGGGCATAGTGGCAAAGATGAATTAACATGGCAAGGTAAACTATATCTCAATCAAGAAGATATTATCACCATTGAAGACTTTAATAAAGCCATAATTAGGGCGATTCAAAATGGATTAAAACTCGCAATTTTTAACTCCTGTGATGGTTTAGGGTTAGCCAAAGATTTAGCCACGTTACATCTGGCGCAAACTATCGTCATGACAGAAATGATACCAGATAGCGTTGCCCATGTCTTTATTAAAGAGTTTCTTCGCAGTTTTGCCGAAAATCAACCTCTTTACCTTGCTGTCAGACAAGCTAGGGAAAAATTACAACCCCTAGAAAAACAATATCCTTGCGCAACTTGGTTGCCGATTATCTGTCAAAATCCTGCTAGTTTACCCCTAAGTTGGCAACATTTACAGGGGTTGGATGTTTCTCCCTCTCTATCTCCCTCCGAACATAATAAACTACCAGAAAACTTCAATTATTTGGTTTTAGAGACAGTAATCAATCAAACTCAATTGATTATGGAATATAACTCTCTCAAGGAAACGAATACTGAGGTGATGGTTAATTATATCGATAAGGATTTATCTTTGGCAGAAAATATTAATCGATTATTGTTGAGAATGGGGGGAAAAAATATTCAGCGAGAATTAAAGCAAAAACAGGTGAGAAACTTAGGGCAAATTTTAACAACTAATGGGGGGAATCTCAAGATTGAGTCTATTTTTCATGGAGTTATTTATGATTATCAGCAACCTCATTTGACGGATTTAACTTTAATCAAAACGATGATTAATCGTTGTTTAACTTTAGCGGATAGTAGTGGGTTTATTTCTCTTACTTTTCCTTTATTATCACCCCTAAATTCTCTTATCACTTCCGAGAAAATAGCCTTAGTTTTTGCCGAAGAAATCAGCAACTATTTACAAGGGGAAACGAATTTAAAAACCGTCAAGATTGTTTTACAAAATTATAGTCAGAATAAGAATATTATTGATGAGAGTTTATATCGATTTTATCAAACCTTTAAACAATTTATCGAACTGAGAAAAGAAATTAAACATCGTCAAGATTTACTCTCAGATTTAGACAAGATATATCAACAGAGAAATATGGCTTCTGCTTTAGAAATTTTACATCTTTATGGCGATTCTTTACATCAATTTGAGCGAGAATGGATTAATCATCAATTAGCAGATAGGCAAACAAATAATAACAATAACTATCAACAGCAATTAGACAGTATTAGTCAACAAATCAAGACTCATAAATCTATCGTTAAACAGGAAGAAATAGTGACTGCTTTCCCTCAAAGTTATCACGAAAAAGCGTCAATTGTTTGGCAGGATTTACTTACCCTTGAAGATGAGGAAGAAATGATTAATCTCTTAACTCAATTATACTCCGATATAGATGGTTTTGCTTGGATTAATGATCAATTTGAAGTTGCGATCGCATCCGCTCAAGCTAGACAGAAAAAGGTAAATGAAATGATGAAAAATCAAGTAGAACAATTAGAAAAGGGAAAAGAATTATTACAAAAAACCTTAGTTAAACTATATCAGGAAGGTGTGTTAAAGAAAAGAGAAGAGGGGAAAGAAAGACGACTATCATTTAGAGACTATCCAAAGGTTAATTTAAAGGTAAACCCAGAAGACTTACCCGAAGAATATTGCACTAAAAGAATTAGTTATAATGCTGATAGAAAAGCGTTAAGAGATGCTATTCAACAAGGAAAAAATATTAGTGATTTAGCAGAAATAGAGACTAATTTAAAACCACAATTTCGGTTTAAATAAACTGAGGACATAATCAACAATTTTAGAGCATTCTCCTCCCTCTCTCTCCCCTTCTCGTCTCCATCATTTTTTCTTATATCGAAATGGGTTTTCAGTTTCAGATTAACGATCGCCACTTCCATATTGCAACATTTCCAAATAACGGTGGTAATAGAATTGTTGTCGAGGAGACAATTTTTCGGAAACAGAGTCTAAACTCTTACTTAAAGGATATAAACCAGTATAAACCCCAAGATTGAAATAATGCTTTAACCAATCAGCCAAGATAGGTAAACCCACTTGGGGAAGCAAAGGTAACACTAGCATGGGATTAACCAGAGGCAAGGTTTTAGTTAAACCAGAAAATTGCACCACATCCTGTAAAAAAGGCTTTAAGACACCATCCCCCAATCTATCCATTACCCGAAAAACACCACTCATTAAATCATTAATTTGATTCGGTTGAGGTTGCTGATTTATACCCACACTCATGGTTTTTTGAAACAACCAAGTAACAGATATATTTGGTTGATAGGGTTGAATTAAAGTCAAATCCTGACGGGTTAAATAATCCCCCGAAATTGCTTCATCAATGGCAGAAGTTAAACGGGGTAAATGACGCATCATCGCCCCAAAACCGCCAAAACTGACAGGAGATTGCATACCGCTACTATCACCCACTGCCATAATTCTATCCCAAGGCATTTTTAATGGACTTTGACGGTAAGCAGGAAAGAAACCAAATAAGAATCGTTTAAAATCAATGCTATCTAAGTCTATTTGTTGATATTCAGGTAATAATCGCAAATATTCATTCATTAAGTCAGTTAAACTGATTCTTTCAGGGTTAGCATCCCCATAAGTAAATAAATAAGTAGTGCGCCCATCTTTTGCGGGAAAAGCCTCCCAGAAATACTGACACTGATTGATAATCGGAGTAAAAGAGTAGATTAAATCCCCTGTATTATCCTCTTTAAATCCTTGTCCACAACTGCCAACAACTAAACAAACTCCATCTGGTTTTTCTCGTTTTCTTACCTGTTTAACAATGGGGGAAAAATGCCCCATACTATCAATTAATAATTTGGTTGTTAGAGACTGTTTATCGGTATTTACTCTGACACCATTCGGGTTAATTTGTGCAGATTGAAAAGCAGTATTTTCTAATATTAATCCTCCTATATTAATAAATTTTTCTTTAATTTTTGCAATTAATAATTTTGGACTAACACCGATATTAAGTACATTTTTAACCCATAGTTGATACCCTTGATAAAAGCCAATCCTACCGGGGTTATACTCAGTAAAAATAACGGTTTCTAATTCTTCTGGAGTTAGTAAATCTAATTGAATTAAAGACTCTAATTCGGAGCGAGAAATATTCCATTCTTGTTCTCTCCCCTGTAAAATACCCTTTTCAATTACGGCTACTTTATAACCTTTAAATTGTAAGGTAGTAGCCAAAAATATCCCTAAAGTTCCACCACAAATAACCACGTCAAAATCGTGATCATTCATCGTTTCTTGATTAGTAGATACAACAGTATTAATTTCTTGGTTTTCAAGACGAAAATCTGACCAAAATTTATCCGCTATAGTTAACCTTTTTAGGGTATCATTCGATAATTGAAAAGCCATAAGCATTTAGAATTTAGAGTGTTTATAGGATCGCTATATTTAATTTTTAATTGACAACTAAACGTTTTTCTAAGGATTGAACTCTTTTTGTTGCTACCGTGTTTTTTGGATTAAATTCTAGGGTTTGTTTATAACATTCTAAGGCTTGAGTAATTAATTGTTTTTTCTCGTAAACATTTCCTAAATTATTCAGTGCGATGGTATATTCAGGATATAATTTAATTGCCTCTTTGTAGTTACGAATAGCAATGTCATATTGTTCTTGAGAAAAGTAGGCAAATCCTAACGCATTATACATTAAGGCTTTGTTTTCTGGCTCAATTTTATCATCACTTTTTAAGCCTTTTTGTAATAGCTGAACAGCCTGTACAAAGAGTTTTTTCTCTAAATAAATAGCCGCCAATTCGTAGTATTCCTGAGCATTTCCTTTATTATTTTTTAGCTGATTTTGTAATGTTGAAAAACGAGATTCTGTACGCCTACTTTTAATAACTTGCCTCAATAAAATAATCGCAACTACTAATAATAAACCCAATAATATGGAAATATAAATTATAGGTAAATTCTCTCTCATAACTGTTTTTAATCTTTTTCATATCTATTTTTCTTATCGAGTTTTCATATTAACATATCTCTAGCAAGGGAAATGAAACCGTTAAAATAAATTAGCAAACCATTTACGTTAAAAGTTTTTTTCAGTAGTTATGACAAATCAATACAAATAAAGTTTGACTTAATTCGGGCTAGAAGCCCGAAATACCATGAAAAAGAGTCCTAATTATTTATGAAAGATAACTGTAATAAAATATCATTAAAATCATAATCACCGCCAAAGGTATCTTCAAAACCATAGATATTATTACCAAGGGAGGTAAAGTGTTGGCGGTTATCTGGGTTGGCACTACCATAGGAGAAGAAACTGTGAATCGATGATTCTTCACTTTGGCTTAAGTATTCTTCTACACTGCTATTAACCAAAAGGAAGAAACCGAAATTACTAGCAGTAGGTAAAGCTAAGGTATAATTGTCGATCGACATATTCTCAGGAGTTTGAAAGATTAAGCCTGAAGATTGAGCGCTTTCTACCGCTACTTTATCATAGTCTGGATCTTGGGGCATAATGGTTCGATCGCCCATAACAATACTTCCCGTTAAATCATCTACTTGATAAATACCGATGGTGTTTTCATTAGCGGTACTTCGAGCGATGGTAAGATTAACAGTAGTATTCTCACTAGAATCGAAGCCGGGGGTTAGGAAAACGGGAGTATTAAGAGCAAATTCAGCAACGGTGTTATTATCATCTTTAAAAGTTAAGGCAAAACCCTGATTACCTTTAGAAGTAATTTCCAGTTGCTCTGGATTTTGTGAACTATAAGTCTCACCATTGATGGTAAGATACAATTCTAAGCCATTGTCAGTAAACGCACTTAACCCTTCTGGTGCGTTGATTAATGAACCAAAAAACTTGGTTTCACTACCCATTAAGGTATCTAGGGTAATCTCATCGACGGTATTAGTTAAAGAAGAATTATCGCTACCGAGTAAGTTTTCTAAGAGGATAATTGATTCACCGTCAGGGGTTTTAATACCTAACTCATAGTTATCGGATATATTTACAGCAGTAATTTGAAACTTAGTATCAATAACTTGGGGAGTATAAAGGGTTTCTTCTTCATTTTGATTGACGACTAGGGGTAAAGGATAGTGATAGGGGGAAGCAAACTCTAAGACACTATCGAGGATTTGTTGTTGTTGATTGGCTACTTCCTCATAGTTGTTACTACCTTGATTAATACTTTCTAAAGTGGTGTTAACCGAGGAAATTCGATCGAGCTTACTTTCTGTGATAGACTCATCTACCGTCAGGGTAGAAAAAGAGATAGCAGAATCAGTAATTTGGCTGATAGTTTCTGAGTCAGTTAAATCGATGTCAGGATTATTATAAATATACTCAGCCGTGGCACGACTAATTAACCATTGTGCCTCATGGGAGTCGGTGATACCTGCACTTTGTAAAACTTGCCCCCCTAATTGATAAAGTAAAGTGAGTTGATTTTCTGAAATTAGTACCTGTTGACTTAAAATAGGATCGTCAGTAGGTGATAAGGGTGTTTTAGTTAGCTCAAAATCTTCAGGAAGGTCAAAAACAGTTAAAACCTTTTGAGTTGCTATATCTTGGGGAATTTCCTCCGCCTGTAAGGCTAAAACTAAGGCTAGTAAATTTGGCACGTTAGCAGACTCTTGAATTCTTCCTTGCCAGTTATGCAATAATTCATCAACGGTGGCAGGAGTAATTAAACCAGCACCTAACTGCCCTAAGATATTACCTAAGTCGAATTGTAAGGCAATTTTGAGGGAGTTAAGGTTAGTGACGACATTCTCTAAACTAGAATTATCTGCTGTAACGGTAATTAATTGAGTGCCGATAGTTAAGATACGGCTTAAAACGTCGGTAATGTTAGTTAATTCACTTTCGCTAAATTCCCCTCCCACTTCGTTAACCAAGTTGGTAATCAGATTATCGAGAAAAGAGAGGTTATAAAAATTACCAATATCCTCATTATACAGACTAAGCGCGATCGAACCGATAACTTGATCAGCCACTTGGGCAGGAGTTTGGTTAGTGATACCAGAGATAAACTGAGTTAAAACCGCAATCGTGCCTTGAGTAATAACATGACTGGTATAGACTTTTTTGCCGTTAATATCGCCGTTGTTAATGGCAGACATGGGATCAAAATTAGACAAATCAAGGGTTTCGGGTAAAGCGAATACTTCTTTAATTTTTGCTTCCGCTAACTCGATGTCAACGCCAGACTGATGAATTTTTTGCACCAAACTGGTAAGAGGAGTAATCATAGTATAGTCAACGGTGGCAAAAAGCGGTGTGCTGATAGGTAATCCTGTTGCGGTGTCAATACCATCTATAACCACTAAACGCCCATCTTGATCATCTATGATACCATTACGGTTGCGATCGAAGGGGACTAAATCCACTGGCAAATTAAAACTACCATCATCATTACTAACAGTAGAAATTTCTCCTTGATCTAATTGACCGTTAAAGTTAACATCAAAAAATACTGTACCTCCTTGTAAGTAACTTTGACTAGCAAAACCACTAATACCCAACTCCTTTAAGACATCTTCAATATCCCAAATTTTGTAAGTGAAAATATCCACATCAAGGATGGTTTCCATTATCTCGAATAAACCGACATCAATACCTACTTGCACTTTAGTATTCAAAAAAGCCTCGATGGCGCCGCTAATTTCGAGTACACTAAGATCACCACTGAATAAAGGTGATAATTCAGAATAGCGAATGATACCATCGGCTAACCCTTGATATTCGCCACCATCGACAAAATCGAGTTTCACATCATTATCACTTTGCACACCTCCCGTCATCCTTGCCTTGGCGACAACAACATTAGCTTCCATACCAATATCAACACCGAAAGAAGCGCCTAACTCATTGACATCCTTCCCGTTTTCATCTACATCTCGGATATAAAGCCCTTCTAATAGTAAGTTTGATTTACTCTCATCAAAACCTGTTTTCTGCCACTCATTCAACCCATAAGCATCATAACCCAAATAGAGGTTAGAATTAAGCCCTAAGGCGATTTCTAAAACTGCATCTAAACCATAGTCAGGTAAAATGGCATCTAAGCCAATATCCGCTAAGTCAATACTAATATCAAAATCTAAGTCTGGTACATCATAGATTAAAAAGTCAACATTCTCCTCCCCTAGTAATAAACCAGCAACGGAGAAAAAGTCAGTTAGCAAAGGAATCTCGAAACCATCTAAGGAAAGGATACTATCAATTAGTTTCTCTAAATCATCCGTAGCGAGGGGATTGGTAGCAATTCGATCGAGGATGTTACCATCAGGTATAGTTAAATCATCACGACTAAAATCAACCTCTCCATTTTGAACTGATGTACTAACCGAGCCTATATCAATTAAAACATTACTATCATCGGCAATATAATCATCAACTAATCTTACTACTTCAATTAACTCGTTGATAGCATCGATAAATTCGTAGAAATCGAGAGAGTCACCATCATCAAAACCATCAAAGCCTAAATTTTGTAAAGCATCGTTATCACCACTATCATCATTGACATTGAGAAGGGTAAAAACTAATTCCATGACTGACACTTTACCGTCATTATTACTATCAAAAAGAAAGTCTAATTCTAAAGCAGAAAGAAATTTAGTATCAGCGTTAAGGGCATCAATAATGGGATAAATTGGTTGTAAAATTTCGTCAATTAAATCAACATATTTTTTGACATAACCTCTGATTAAAGATTGTACATCTAAAGCCACATTTTGGAGACTAACAGAAAAATCGTTAAGTTCAATTTTTGCTTCATCGGCATAATTATAGAGAGGTAATTCTTCTACTGCTAAATCAAAAGTTGTGGCAGGAAACAAATTAGTAATTCTTTCATCGGGGGTAGCAGAAAGTAATAATTTAGCAAAACTTCCCACTTTAAAATCATAGTCAAAATTAGAGAATAATTCTTGGGCAGGACGATTTTTTAGTATGTTTAAAGCATCGGTATCTAAGTTATTTCCTAAGAATTTAATGTCATAGTCTAAATCTAAATCAATACCTTCATCTGCAAAATCCACACTTAAACCGTTAATACTATCTATCCCTGTTAAGGTAACGTTATCAAATTTAATATCTGGATTTAAAACAGTTTGCGAAGTGTTTAAATAATAACCGCCAGTTTTATTAATACCAAAACCTAAAGTAAAGTCATAAATAATATCTGCTTGGGCTTCACCATTAACAGTTAAATCAAGGGAAGGAATTGCTAAATCTTTACTAAGAGGAATAGTTTGATTATTATAAGTAACGGTAAAGGAAACCGTAAAGGGAGTATCGTTATTATTAGGAGTATAATTGATTTGCAAATTAGAAAGGTTATTCCCTAGAGTTTCAGGTAACAAATTTCTGAATATTTCCTCTAATTTCCATGCCGTTAAATTATTGGTTATATAAACCTCATTGACAATTTTTTCGGTGATTTCGTCAAAGAAAAGAGGCAAGTTTGAGCCACTACCAATTAAGGGTAAACTGGATTCCGTAAACGCCCTTTCTATACTATTTAAACTATACTGCAAACCTAACGCCGTATTGACACTATCAAAGGTTCGATCGATAATATTAACTTCAAGGTTAACAGGTTCATCTAAATTTTCATACTCCGACGCACCATCAAAAATAAATGCTAATTGGGTTGTATGGTTTTCTCCTGTCTCTGCTATATTCTCGTCGATCGCACTGATGGTGACAGTCTGTGGTATATACCAATTTTCGGAAGTGAAGGTGATAGGATTAACGTTATTTAATTCATTAGGATTATCAGAGAAATTAATTGTAGTTGTCTGAGTTGGTTCACTTAATAGAGAGACATAGAAACTATAGCTTTCCCCTTCCTTGACGACTGGCACAATACCACTTTGAATAATTTGCACTCCCGCCTTATCATTATTTATAATCACGAGGGTATTAGTGGTAGTCTCTCCTAAGCTATAACCATCCCCTGCTAATAATTCGATGACGACTTGCTTATCACCATCATCAATAAAGTTATCAATGGAAGAAATAGTTAAAGTTGTGCTAGTTTTACCCGGGGGGATTCTAACGTTTCCTGTTTCCAATACGGTTTGATAGTCAAAACCATTAGCAGCGCTACTGCTACCTAAGACTCGATAGGCAACATTTAAACCAGTGGCGCCAAAAGCAGAATCAACAGCTTCACTCACTGAGATAGTAAAGTAACCCGGCATGGCTTCTTCCGTGGCATTTTGCGTCACCGCCAAAGTAGCTAAGGGTAAATCATTATCGGTGATGTTAACTTCTAAGGGTTGAGGGGGAGTTAGATTACTATAACGATTATCCTCAGATTCGATCGAGAAGTCAATATTAGTGCTGTGGTTATATTCAATTTTGCTATCATCAACGGCAAAGACGGTGACAGTTTGAGGAATATTCCAGTTGTCTTCATCAAATGTAAGAGTGAGGGGTTGAGAGAAACCTTGATTAGAAAATTTGATTTCCTCATTACTGGGTGTCATGGTGACATTGACAGGAGAAAGAGGTTGAGTCTTTAAGGAAATTTGATAGGAGTTACTGCTTCCTTCCTCAGAATTATCAGTTATTTGAACAACATTAATACCTGCGTTATCATTATCTTGATTATTAAGAGAAATGTCACTAACTTCTAAATTGTTGTAAAAATCATCACCACTTTTGACGGTAGAAATTATTTGATAACTAACTGTTTCATCGTCTCTTAAATCATCTTGAGGATTAACAGTAAAACTTTGTTCAATATTCCAATTATCAGGAGTAAAGTAAAAGGAAATAACTTCTTGATTTTCTTGAAATTCTGCGGATAAAATCCCCTCATTTTTGTTATTTGTGCCTAAATAAACAATGACATTATCTGTCGGTTGGCTAGTAAGTTTTACCTTAAAAGTTTGGGGTGAATTATCAGCTTCGCTAGTGGTATAAGTTTTACCAGTGATAGAATTTCCTTGATTATCAGTAATAGCAACCCCTGCTATATCATCATCTTTAATGGTAAAGTTAACAGTGGTATTTTCTGAATCAATATAATAACCCTGATTAGTATTTAAAACAACGGTAACGGTTTCGTCTCCTTCGGCAATGTTGTCAGCAAAAGGAGTTAAATCAATATCAGCAAATTGCCCCGGAATAATGGTTATTTCGCCACTAGATAAATTCTCATAATAGTCGATAATCCCATCAATATTACCAAATAATAAATCTTGATCTAAATCTCCATTAATATCCCCAAAAATTGGACGCACATTATCTGGTATGGTAAAATCACTTCGATCGAACAGACTCTCATCTTGAATAAAATTAGGTTGAGAAGGAGTGCCAATATTTAACCAATATTCCATAACCCCATCAGATTTAGTCGCGCCGTTGGTGTCTCCCGTTAAAACAGCGTCTAAGTCTCCATCCTCATCTAAGTCTGCAAATATGATACTCGATCGATCGACCAAATCCACATTGAGAAAGGGATTTTCTGCGGTTTCTTCCACAAAAACGGGATTAGTCTCACTGCCAGTGTTGCGATAAAACTTGATTAAACCATTACCACTACCGATAAATAAATCTAAGTCACTGTCAGAATCAATATCTATGAGAATGGGGGCACTATAACTTCCTATGTCAATACTATTAAGAGGATTATTTGAGCCTGTTATTTCTGTGAAGGTAAGGTTACTGTTACGATAAAAACGAATCCTTCCATCACTACTACCTAAGATTAAATCTTGATCACCATCCCCGTCAACATCACCAAAAGCAGGAGTTGAATAACCGGGGGAAGTTGCACCATTTAAGTCAATACCACTGAAGGGATTGTTACTGGTATTTTTAACAAAGGTGGGTTGATTATTTGTACCAGTATTTTCATAATAGACGATCGTACCTTCATAAGTACCCACAAAAAGGTCTAAATCTCCATCTTGATCTAAATCTATCACACTGGGAGCACTATAGCTACCAATATCAAAATCATTACCATTAAAAGGGTTTTCTGCGCCTTCCTGTTGCTCAAATAAATTAAAAGATTGATAATCAATCCCCTCAGTTGCGTCATTATCACTAGGATTAGTTAAGATAGAATAACGTACGTTAACAGGATCACTTGAACTACCCTCTCCCACTGAGATTCTAAATTTACCTCCCGTAGCATCACTTTCTCCAATTTCACTGTTACCTTGAATATTAATAGTAACTAAAGGATCAGTTTCTAGGTTATCATCTTCGCCCGGCTCATTATTAACCACATCACTATCAATATCAGTATTAGTGATAGGCAATAGTTGATAAAGTCCGTTATAGTTATTATCACTGCTAGTCGCCGTCACCTTAACATTATAGGTTATATCTCCATCGGCTCGATCGTCCGTCAATCCACTAACATTGATACTTTGATAGATATTCCAATTATCAGGGGTAAAAGTAAGGGTATTAGTAGAGAAACTATTTTCTGTAGCGTCAATTTCACTAAAGCTAAGGGTAACGTTACCAGTAGGTTGGCTAGTTAGTTTCACTAACAAAATATCGTCTTCTCCTTCCGTTGTTAAAAGACTGGTAATAGTTGTATTTAAACTATTAGTAACAATGGGAAAGTTAAGGGTTTTGTTTTGATAGTTGCTATCTTGGCTTTCGGTAACGGCAGTAATTTGATAGTTAAAGTCATTACTGTTATTAGCAGTTAGGTTAGTTAAAGTAAGATTTTGTGCAGATTGCCAATTATCAGGAGTAAATGTTAAACTTCCTCCACTGGCATTATTATTTAAAGCATCTCTTAAGGTAACGGTGACATTTTGGGAAGGTTGTTGATTCAATTTAACCGTAAAAGTGCCACTATTTTCATTAAAACTAACCACACTAACAGTTAATAAATCATTGCTACTGGTAATAGATGCAGTGGTTTGGGGAGTAGCAAATTCAATGGCGGATTCATCATCATCACTAATAGTTAAAGTGGCACTGGAGGTAGCATTATTAAGGGTATAACCTTCTCCTGCTTGTAGAGTAACAATGACGGTTTCTGCATTTTCTTTCACCTTATCATCAATGACGGGGATATTTAAGAAAACACTGATTTCTCCCTCTGGAATCTCGATCGAACCTGAAAGGGTATTATAATCAACATTAGGAGTAGCTGTGCCAGTCACCTGATAGTTAATCATTAAACCACCACTAGGGGCTGGATTACTCAACAATAATTTAAAGACTCCTGCTAATTCGCTTCCCTCATTGGTATCGTTTTCTAATAGGATACTCACACTAGGGATAATTATAGGGAGGGGGTTTTCTCCTTCAGTAATATTTAAGTTGGGAATGCCGTCATCGGGATTAATGGTAATATTGCTAGTGCGGTTATTATAGTTACTGTCATTACTGGTGCTAGTGACTGCTAAATTTCGAGAGGAAGTGATACCATTGAGACTAACGTTTTGGGGTGTATCCCAGTTAGAGGAGGTAAAGGTAAGGGTAAAAGTATCAACTCTGACGGTGACGTTTTGGGTTGGTTGGCTTGTTAATTTAACACTAAAATTAACCTCTCCTTCGCTATTGGCTTCTAAGGGATTTGTGTTGGTAACGGCATTTCCACTGCGATCGAACACAGCAATATTAGGAGTATAATCTCCACTATCGGTGATATTAACTGTGGCGGTGATGGCACTTCCTAAACCATAATTATTCCCTACGGCATAGTCTGGAGTCGTGTTAGGATTTTGATCCGCAATTAATGATATAGTAATAGTCTCGGTGGCTTCTGCGATCGCATCGGGTAAGGCACTTAAATATAATCTAGCAGAATCTGCACCATTAGGAATAAACACCACATTTTGGGCATTACTACCACTGGTTAACCTTCCCTGAGAGTTAAAATAGTCGGTGAATTGAGTAGCTGTTCCTCCAGTAATGTTATAATATACTGACAATCCGGGTTGCTTAGTGACGACTTGACTAAGGACAATATCCACATAACCGATAAAGTCTCCTGTATCGCTACCTTCTTGTAAATTTTTAACACCACTAACTGTTACTATAGGTTCATTGTCGATAATATTTAAGGTGCGACTATTTTTACTTAAGTCTATTCTATATCCTGTACCTAAAGCAATATTGTTAACTACTGGTGTTGTGGGTAATAAGGTAAAAGTGAAACTCTCATTAGCTTCGTAGGTAAAGTCATCTTTGGCAAAAACATAAATTGTCTTACTGCTTTCTCCTATACCAATAGGAATAGTTGAGCCTAAACTACCATTGTTGGGGTTAGTATCGTTATCAAGGATAATGTCATTACTCGATCCTGATAAACTGTAGGGAATACTAAAATTACTGGTAGCAGAGGTGTTTAAAGAGATGACAAATTGCCCAATGATACCAGACTCAGAGGGATTCACTACTCCTGATGAACTCATGCTGACAACGGGAGTGGGATCGCTTATAGTTAAAGTGGCACTAGATATATCAGGATTGACAACATAACCATTATTAATACCATTACCCGTTAAAGTTAAGGTGACAGTTTCATTAGGATCAAAATTAACATCATTGATAGGATTAATGGTGATAGTCGTTGAAGAAGCCCCCGCAGGGATAGTTGCATTTCCTGAGATGGTGTAATCCGTGTTATTGGTTGCCGTGCCACTTATGGTATAGGTTACAGGAGTAGAAGCACCTGCATTAGAATCCAAACGAATGGTAAACGTGCCACTATTTCCACCCTCCACGGGATTACTGTTAGCAACAATACTCGCCCATTTTAATTCATTACGATACCGAAATAGATCATCTTCCCCGTCTGTGCCGATGGCAATATCGATAAAACCATCATTATCCAAATCTCCCACTCCTACGGCGGTGATATTATTTAATCCACTACTATCAATGGTAAAAGCAGCAAAACCGCCAAAACCGTTATTGGAAAACCAATAAAGACTTGCATTACTGCTGTTTTTGCCAAAAATTAAATCATTATCTCCATCTCGATCGAGATCAGCAACGGCTATTTGTGCTACCTTAAAGTTAACTACTTGAGTAGGTTCAGTAATAAAAGTACCACTACCGTTATTCCTCCAATAATAAACCCCATTATCGGCGGCGATAATAATATCTAAATCATTGTCACTGTCTATATCCGCAACTTTTAAGTCTTGAGGTTGATAACTGCTACCATTAATCGTCGTGAGTGTTGTCCAACTTGTACCACTGCCCTCGTTGCGATACCAAAATAAACCTTCTTCCCCACCAGCAACTACGTCTAGTCTGCCATCACCGTTTAAATCACCGACATCAATCGCCCTTGCTTCTCTTAAATCGCCATCTATTCTTAATTCCCCAGCAAAATTACCATTAGAAGTTTGTCGCCAGATAGACACATCGTGATCATCTTCTGATGCACCAACAATATCCACCCAACCATCGCTACCAAAATCAGCTATATATAAATCTGTCGCCCCTTCAAAGTTATCTGATATTTTTCTTCCACTCCAAGAAGTGCCTTGCCCATTGGTGTTATACCAGATAGTCACATCATCATCATCATTTTCTGCTGTTACTAAATCTATATCTCCATCTCTATCAATATCTGCACCGTAGAAGCCATTGCGCCCCCCCGTTAATTCTCCATAAATTAAAGTACTAGAAGTGCTTTGAGTGCCATTACTGTTACTTCGATGCCAAATTAAATCATCTCCCCCCCAACCAGAGGAAACCGCAACAACATCTTGTAAAAAATCGTTGTTTAAATCGAGAAACATAATACCAGTAGGGAATGCAAGGTTGGTATTAAGGGTAGCTTTGTTAAATGTAATGCTCATGACTAATCAATTTTAGTTTCAACAGAGGGAATGTTTAAATTTGACTTTTCTCTTGTAGCCTTTCAAGTTTTAAAACTAAGTTTTGTGTGACTACCTAGTCATATCCTAAGATAATTTCATGGATTTGTCAAGAGAAATTAAGAATTGCCTGAATTCGGAGTTAAAATTTAGGGCGTTGGGGGCGAAAAGAAAATTGGGGATTGTCAAAACATTTCTCCTGTGCTAAGATGAATTTATCTTAATCTTAAGCGATAACCATGTTAATCTACGAGATGAAACTAGAAGGAA
>CAYPDC010000054.1:0-27055 GCA_964409355.1 uncultured Cyanobacterium sp. | reverse complement strand
ATCCTCTAATCCGCTACGCACTTGTTTAGGGACTTCTTTTGCCATTTAAGTTAAATTGGTTAAGGGAAAAGATGATTGGCGATCGCAGCTCGATCGAGCCTTAATCACTGTAGCAAGAGTAAGTAAAACTTTTTGAGTTTGATTTAAGAGTTCATAAAGGCGTTTTTGTTGTGCCAGATTTTTCAGTTTAGAATACAGGTAATTATGATCCAACGGTTTAAATATGACATCTTCAGCACCCACTTTCAATGCTTGATGACGCAAAGAGGATTCTGGTGCCACAGACATTAATAAAATGGGAATTGATTGAGTGTGAGGCTCAAGTTTGAGGTTTTTTGTTAATTCTAAACCATTAACTTCGGGCATGACTATATCCGCAAGAATAACATCTGGTTGTTCTTCAAAAGCGACTTTTAACGCTTGGCGACTATCACTAACCTCAACTACTTCATAACCCCGATAACGAATCAAATCGACGGTGAGGAGTCGGCTTAAAGGTTGATCATCCACTACCATGATTTTACTAGGAGTAGAAACTGCTGAGATGACCATTTTTTCTATTTCTGCATCTTTGGTTTGTCCATAGTTAATCATAATGATCACAACTCCTCAATAGTTCTTAATACTCCCATTGTTAAATATTGATGATTATTTGTCATCGGTTAATTCACGCAAATTTTGAGAAGTAAACCACCTTTTTTTCCACTTACTTGTTGACTCCAAGTTGCTTAATAATTGTTCCTTTTCTCGTCTTTTTTTGATATTTTCCGCAGAATCTCTTAAGGATGAATCTCTAAAGGGAATCGATGCCCTTGTTTGTAAATGTTCTAATTCCATTTTTGACAATGGCGTTAATTTTTCCTCCGTATAACTACTTAAAGTTCCGGGCGATCGCCCCCCGACACAAAAGTTAACACCTAATTTTAATCCTGCCAATTGTAAAGCAGTGCGTACCGCCGCCGAACAAGAGTAAGTCGCCAAAATTCCTTCTATATCAAGACATTGAGCGACTTTGTCCAAAAATTCTACTGTCCATAATTGAGGACATTTAGGGGGAGAAAAGGGATCAAGAAAAATCGCATCCCCTCGCCAATTCTCCTTAACTAAGGTATTAATGGTTTCTCTTGCGTCACCGATTATTAAAGTTAATTTAAAGTTAGGTGTAATTACTTGTTTTTGTTTAACTAATTGTGCTAAAATATCCTTAATTTCTAATGACCATTCACTTAATAAATTATTTTTTAAGGCTTGAATAGGCACATTTTCATCTAATTCCAAAGCCACTATTTCTAAATAACATTGAGGCTTTTCTCGAAATATATAATCAAGGGCGGCGGCAGTGTTATAACCTAATCCATAGCAAATATCAAGAATGCGTAAATGGTTTTTTACCTTAATTTTTTCTGGGATTCTACACCCTTGAATATAGGTTATTTCTGCTTCACTTTTTGCCCCATATTTAGTATGAAAAGTTTCGCCAAATTCTGGGGAATAAAATGTTTTTGAGCCATCGGCGGTAATTCTTGTTTCCAATGATGTCATCTTCACTGCTTCTGCAAAACGAGTTATACTATAGCGATCCTATTTGAGTTGTGAGATTATGATGAGGGTAGGTGTCAGGTATCAGGCGGTGCATTGAGCGTAGTCGAAATGTGTCAGGTGTCAGGTTAAATACTCATCAATCAAAGTGTTTAGTCTAATTATTGGTTTTAAAAGATGTTTCTTATCACGCTATTATTTCTCACATAAGATTTAGGATTGCTATATTTTAACCTAAAATATAACTGCTTTGGGACAGTACAATTATTAATAGTTGCCTTTAATCAAAATATAAATATGATTAATAAATTACGATTATTGACTGAATTAGATATAAAAAATAACTGGTTTTTTAGGGATAAAGACTATTCAAAATTACCAACAATAATTGAGCAAAATTGGCAACAGGGAGTCGTTAACGAGAAAGAATATTTAGTGTGGGAAAAAGGTAATAAAATTTGTTGGTTTGCACAAAAAATAATTATCCCCCACAGTTTAGATAGCAATTATCCCCTTGAAGGTTTGGATTTAAGACTTTTTTTGACATGGTGGGCAGAATCTGCTCAAATTTTTGTTAATGGTGAGTTAAAAGTTGAGGGGGATTTATTTGATTCTTCTTGCCGTCTTTTAGTGACAGAAAATGTTAAACCTCATCAAGAATTTTTAATCGCTATTCGCTTAATTAGTCCTAGTCATGATATTGGTGGCTTGATGGTTTCTCGTTGTGTTTATGAAGCAAAAAAAGGAGAAATTGATCCCAGTTTTGTGGCAAATGAATTAACGGTATTAAGTCAATATATTGATAATTTTCATACTGATCAAAAAAACTTATTAGACAAGGCAATTCAAGAATTTAATTGGAGTTTAGTTGATAATAAGTCACTTTTTCATCAAGAATTAGCTAATCTGAGAGAGAAACTTTTACCCCTAAGTAAGTATATCAAAGAAAGATGCTTTTATCCTCTTGGTCATGCTCATTTAGATATGGCTTGGTTGTGGACTCTTGAGGAAACTTATGATGTAGCCCAAAGGACTTTTAATTCTGTATTAAATCTTCAAAAAGAACATAAATACTTAACATTTGGTCATACCACTGCTTATCTATATCAATGGATTGAATCTCATAATTTACCACTATTTAATCAAATTAAAGATGCGATCGTATCTTCTCAATGGGAAGTATTAGGAGGAATGTGGGTTGAACCTGAAGTAAATTTAATTAGCGGAGAATCATTAGTTAGACAATTATTGTATGGGCAAAAATACTTTAAAGAAAAGTTCGGTAAATATAATAAAATTGCATGGCTTCCTGATACTTTTGGTTTTCCGTGGCAGTTACCGCAAATTTTAACCCAAGCAGAAATCACATACTTTGTCACAGGAAAATTGCACTGGAATGACACTAACAAATTCCCTCATGGTTGCTTTTGGTGGCAATCTCCCGATGGCAGTCAAATTTTTACCCTCATGTCTCCTCCCAATGTCACGGGGGTGATGGATACTAACCCTATTACCATGACTAACTATAGTCTTGACTGGGAAAAACAAACGGGATTAAAAGATATTTTCTGGTTGCCGGGGGTGGGTGATCATGGTGGTGGTCCTACCCGTGATATGCTAGAGGTAGCAAAACGTTATGATGATTCTCCTTTTTTCCCTCGCATTAAGTTTAGCACTGCTGAAGATTATTTAAACAAAATTAGTGCTATTTCTCCTCACAATTATCCTCTGTGGAATAGTGAACTTTATTTAGAATTGCATCGGGGTTGTTATACCACTCACGGTGATCAAAAATATCAAAATCGCTACTGTGAAAAGTTACTCTATCAAGCAGAATTATTCTCTACTATTGCCACTATTTTACATTGTCAATTTATCCCAGACTATCAATTTGATAATCAAATACAAACTCAAATCGAAGCAAATTGGCAAAAACTATTATTAAATCAATTCCATGATATTTTACCCGGCACTTCTATAACTCCCGTATTCACAGAAGCAAATCAACTTTATCAAGAAATAATTACCTCTACTAATAATATCTTATCAAATAGTTTAGGTGCGATCGCATCTTATATTAAATTGCCAGATTTTGAAATAAACTATAGCCATGAAGTAACAATTTTTAATAGCCTAAACTGGAATAGATCAGAAATAGTTGAATTAGAGATAGAAGGAGAAAAATATAGCATTTATGACGATAAAGGAAAAGAAATATTAACAGAAATAAGCCATGAAGGTACGTTGTTATTCTTTGCTGAAAACATCCCTAGTATCGGCTATAAATCCTTTTATTTAACGAATAAAATTCCCCCCTTATTAAAAGAAAAATGCAATAATATTCCCTCCTTATTAAAGGAAGAAGGCAATAATATTCCCCCCTTATTAAGGGGGGTTAGGGGGGATCAAAATAATATTACTTATATTTTAGAAAATGATTATTTAAAGGTAATTATTGATGAAAAAACAGGCAATATTAAAAGTATCTTTGACAAGATAAACAAGAAAGAAATTATTAAAGGAGAAGGGAATGAGTTACAATTATTCGAGGATAAAGGGCAATATTGGGATGCTTGGAATATAGATCCTAATTACGAAAATCATCCCCTAGAAAATCCTCAATTAGTGTCAATTAATTGCTTAGAAAAGGGCGTATTAAGACAAAAAATTAGAGTTATTAAAACTTTCAATAAATCAGAATTTACTCAAGACTATATTCTCGATTTTCAATGCCCTATTTTACAGATAAAAAATAAAGTTAATTGGCAAGAGGATTATACCCTTTTAAAAGTTAATTTCCCCCTTAATTTAGAAAGCGATCGTGCCACTTATGAAATAGCTTGTGGCAATATTCAACGCACCACTAAACCTCAGACAGAAAAAGAAAAAGCACAATGGGAAGTCTATGGGCATCACTGGGCAGATTTAACGGATAATAATGGTGATTATGGGGTAAGTTTAATTAATGACTGTAAATATGGTTATGATGCTAAACCCAGTCAATTACGTTTGAGTTTATTAAGAAGTCCTAAATGGCCTGATCCTGATTGTGATATGACTTATCATGAATTTGGTTATGGAATTTATGGACATCAACAGGATTGGAAAGCAGGAAAAACTGTGAATAAGGGTTATGAATTTAATCAGCCATTACTGAATTTATTAAGAGAAAAAACTGATAACAAATTAGGTAATTTAATGACTAAGAATGAATTTATAAATTTAGAAAAAGATAATTTAATTATGATGGCATTTAAACAAGCAGAAAGTAAAGAAAATCAATTTATGATGCGTTTTTATGAATGGGAAGGAACATTAACTCCGTTTAGCTTTAAAAATAGCCTTGATTTACAAATAGAAAATAGAGTTAATTTATTAGAGAATATCTTAGACAATAAAGAACAGAATAAAAGTAACCCCTTCGGCATTGTCACCGTAGGGGTTAAAAGAATTAAGAATTAAGAATTAAGAATTAAGAATTAAGCTATTAACAATTAACAATTAACACTGTTGCTTGTTGCAATAGCGTTCTTACCTAATTATAGATCATCAATAATAAAATGGTCAAGGGCTTATGGGGAGTTCACAATTAGTTTTTGTGTCAATATCTGTTAATTTTAACTCCGAACTTAGCTACTATTTCGCCATTAAAACAACGGAGGTGCGATCGTGTACTAAATATGTACCGCTATTAATCTCGATCGCATCTCTGCCATTATAAAAATCTTCTGGGGGGGGTGCAGAGGTATCAATAATACGATACCATCGTTTACCATTGGGGGGTTCAGGTATCTGAAAATCAAGGGATTCCCAATAGGAATTTAACATCACATGGAGAAATTCGTCTTGTTGAGGATGATGTAAACTAAAGGCGATAGTATGAGAATAATCAGTCCAATCGGGCTTGTATAATTGTGTACCATGCCAAATTAAATAGGGATTTTCGCCATCAGCTTGGGTTTTTAAGAGTTTTTCCTGTTGAAATATATCGAGGGATTGAATTAGCTTAATTAAGCCTTTCACAAACCACAATAAACCTTTATTCCTGTCCACATCATCCCAGTTAAACCAGCTTAACTCATTATTTTGACAATAGGCGTTATTATTGCCACACTGCGATCGCCCCACTTCATCTCCCATTGTAAGCATAGGTGTTCCTTGAGCAAGGAGAAGAATAGTCCAAAAATTCTTCATTTGTCTTTCTCTAAGGCGGTTAATATGCCCATCATCGGTATAACCTTCTACCCCATAATTAGCACTAAAACTGTTGTTACAACCGTCTCGATTATCTTCTCCATTAGCATAATTATTTTTTTTGCTATAGGAAACCAAATCAGCGAGGGTAAAACCATCGTGACAAGTGATAAAATGAATACTGCGATTCGGCTCTCGATCGGGTTTTGTATAAATATCGGAACTACTTAAAATCCTTGAGGCTAAAGGTTTAACGGTTTTATCATCTCCTCTCACAAAACGACGCACATCATCTCGAAAAGGGCCATTCCACTCCGCAAACCAATCTACCGAGTTGATAAATTCGCCCACTTGATACAATCCTGCCGCATCCCATGCCTCAGCAATCAACTTCGTACCTGCTAAAATGGGATCGGACTCCATTTCTGCTAAAACCGAGGTGATTAATTGTGGTTCACCGAGATGATCTCGTCCTAAAATAGAAGCAAGATCAAAACGAAAACCATCAACGTGTATTTCTGATACCCAAAAACGAAGAGAGTCGATAATCAAATTGCGAGTAACGGGGTGATTTGCTTTGACAGTGTTACCGCAACCGCTAAAATTCATATATTTTGCCTGATTTTCTTCTAATAGGTAGTAAATCGAGTTATCTAAACCCTTAAAACAGAAAGTAGGACCAGTATCATCCCCTTCGGCAGTATGATTAAACACAACGTCTAAAATCACCTCAATCCCTTCTTTGTGAAAGGCTTTAACCATATCCCGAAATTCGTCCACAGGACCTGTTAAACTTTGATCAGAACTATATTGACGATGGGGAGCAAAAAAGCTAATGGTACTATAACCCCAATAATTCTCTAATTCGGGTTTAACCACGTCATTAACATCAAATTGATGTACTGGCAACAATTCTACCGCCGTGATGCCTAAATCCTTTAAATAAGGTATTTTTTCGATTAATCCTGCAAAAGTCCCCCGTTTTTCGGGAGAAACTCCCGAATTTTCCCTTCTGGTAAACCCGCCAACGTGCATTTCATAAATTACGGTGGAGGCAAAGGGGATGCGAGGATGAGTTGTGCCTTCCCAATCATAATGACGGGTATCTATTACCACGCTTTTTAAGGCTTGACGACAATTATCTACTCCATACTGCTTGGCTAAGTTGCGATCGAACTTTCCTGTATTAACTACGTCCTTTGAGTAGGGATCAATCAATACTTTTGAACTATCAAAGCGATGACCATTTTCAGGTTGAAATTTACCATAAACTCGATAACCGTAAATTTGTCCACTTTGAGCGCCATGAACAAATATATGCCAATAGTGATAAGTTTTATTAAGTTTAAGATCGAATGGTATAACGTGAGTAGGTTCACCATCAGGATGATCAAAAAATAACAATTCCACTTTTTCTGCGTGTTTGGAAAAAAGAGAAAAGTTTACCCCGTCTTCTTCTACCCTCGAACCGAGGGGATGGGTTTTACCTTCTGATGTTGTATAATTCATAAATTAACAGAAACGCCTTACTTGGTTAAAATCATTATATAGCAATAATTTGGGGGAAAAACAACAAGGTCTATGTTAATTATTGTGGCTCTCTTACTTTCAGTATGTAAATTATTGGTTATAAATCAAGGTGTTTAGTCTAATTTTTCTAACTAATCAACTGACGGCGTTTTTGTTCAAATTCATTCTCTGAAATTAAGCCTTCTTGACGTAGTTTTTCTAACTCTCTAATGGCATCCGCTACTTGTGTAATTTGTTTTGGATCAACCTTTTGACTTTCTGCTAAATTAACTAATTCGGGATTAAACCGAGTGTTAAAATGATCCTGATCTTGAGCTAAATATAACACAGCGTCGATCGCGCAGGCAATTCTCGCCATAGGACTTTCCCAACTGAGGATAAAATAAATTAAGCCCCATAACGGTTGCCCTAAATATAATTTATGTAAACCAACTATCGGAGTAACACTACCGATTAAAGCTAAAATAATCGTAAAAATTCTTTTCTTGGGTTGTTGATAAAAATTAAGAAGCTGAGAAAGCATAATATTTGGTTACGGAAATCCGTAGGTTTCAAAACAATATCGATAATTCTATAATTAGAATATACGAAAGTTTAATCAAAATTTGAGATCAACATATATATTTTATAGATAATAAAGAGGTTATTATGGGATTCTTTGATTCTGAAGTAGTGCAACAGGAAGCCAAGCAACTTTTTGAGAATTATCAGTCACTAATACAGTTAGGAAGTGAATTTGGTAAGTTCGATCGAGAGGGAAAAAAAATTTTTATCGATAAAATGGAAGACATGATGGAGCGTTATCGTATCTTTATGAAGCGTTTTGAGTTATCAGAAGATTTTATGGCAAAAATGACCCTTGAACAATTAAAAACCCAATTAAGTCAATTTGGCACTACTCCAGAACAAATGTTTCAACAAATGCACATAACCTTAGAAAGGATGAAAGAAGAAATTAAATGAATTTCTGTCTAAATAGTCAATTTTTCGGGAAAAACCTATTAATTAAGTTCGGTTTTACCCATACGCCCATAATAATCTAATTGATAAATTGTAAACATTAAATCTTTATTCAAAATTATATAGATTATTTTCAGGAGTAACTACAGTGAATCATCAAAGTAATAGCAAAAAATTTTTTCAGACAGGAGAAGGAGATAACAATTTTTTGGAATACATCCAATCTCTAACTCCTGAAACTATTAGCCAACTTTCTCAGCCTCAATCCTCTGAGGTATTTCAAGTCATGGAGCGTAATATTGTCGGAATGTTAGGAAGTTTACCCCCCGAACATTTTGGAGTTATGATCAGTACCAGTAGGGAGAATTTAGGCAGACTCTTAGCTTCGGCGATGATGAGCGGTTATTTCTTGCGTAATGCTGAACAAAGAATGACTTTTGAAAAGGCTTTTACAACGGGGGAATCTGATAAGAATGGAGAATTTAGAATTTAGAATGAAGAATTTTTCTCTAATTACTAATTAAATCAATGAGAATCGAAAAAATTGAACCGAAACAAGGGCAAGAATCCGTCTGGGATTACCCTCGCCCTCCCCGTTTAGAGCCTTTTTCTGGTAGAATTGAGGTGATTTTTAATGGTGTCAAAATTGCTGACACTTCTGCGAGTTATCGTGTCTTAGAAACCTCTCATCCCCCTGTGTATTATTTACCCCCCCAAGACATACAGCAACAGTATTTAATCCCTAGAGAAGGGCAATCTTTTTGTGAATGGAAGGGGATTGCTCGTTATTATGATGTTTGTGTTCATGATCAATTAGTTTCTCAAGCTGCTTGGTATTATCCTAATCCTACTCCTGAATTTGGTGCGATCGCACTTTATGTGGCTTTTTATGCGGGTTTAATGTCAGAGTGTTATGTAAATGGAGAGTTAGTGACACCTCAACCCGGCGGTTTTTACGGTGGTTGGATTACATCAAATATTGTTGGTCCTTTTAAGGGGGTTGCAGGTAGTTGGGGATGGTAAGGGATTAAAAATCAATTTATCCATATTTTTTATCAATATTTATCAAGTTTAACTCCGAACTCTTAATAAGACATTAGAAAACCTTAGCCTACTCCATCTTGAGAAATAAAAGGAGTGGAGGGAGGTAAGGGTGAAACAGGTTCAGTTAAGGTAAATTTACCATCTAAAATCCATTGTTTTAAGGTTTCAGCGACTTGACGAGAAAGGTAAAGACTTGCTACGGATGCCACTTTCACGATTTGCCCCTCGATTTTAATTTTACCTTGTTTGAGTTGAGCGTAGTTAACTAAACCAAAACTAGGACGTACTCGGCGAGGGATGGAAAAATCCATCACAGGGGCGTAAATGTCTTTATCCTCTACGGCACAATTTTCGATGATTTTTTCGTTCAAAACAGGGAAAGGAATACCAACTCCTAACATTAAAGATGCACCGTAATTTTTGAAATAGCAACCCCTTACCCATTTTCGTTCCATTTTCTTGGCATCCCCCACTAATGCTAAAGTAGAAGCAGGACCTATCGGAGTACCATTAGGACTTCTTTTTTGTAAAGGAAAATGTTGTGTCCCTTCCCACGTTATCATCCCTTCTGCACCGCCGATAAAGATTTTTGTGCCAATGCCGATCGCCTCTAAATAAGGATCATTTAGTAAAGGTGATAACGCTCCAATATTAGAATATACAGCATTGCCTAAACGAGGTAATAAAGGTCCTAAATAAGTATATAAGATGCGATCGCCCCCATTCACCCCGACAATGAAATTTTGATACAAATTACGAGGATTATATAAATAAAACTGATTAATAGAATCGATATTGATGGTAGCATCAAAGGAAGCACGGGGATAACAGTCCGTAACCTGTCCAATGGCTTTGACAGAAACAGAATTACCCGCAATGAGACTTTCAATGACGTGAGCGCCTCCTTTTTCAGGAATAACGGTATTCTCAGCGTCATTGACATCAGGTAACGCTGTAGCCCCTAAATAAAGATCTACCGCCCCAAAACCAGCATAGGCTGGAACACCATCTAACCAACAATGACGAATTTTCATCGGCGGATCAGTATGTCCGAGGTTCAAAATTGCCCCGGATGATTCCATCGGCTCAAATGTTCCCGTACAGATTACATCGACTTTTTCATAAGTTTTGTTTATACCTATTTTTTTTACTTTCGCTTTTAACTCCTCAATGGTGTAAACTCTGGCTTTTTTCTGGAGAATTTTCTCGTTAATTTCTTCTATAGTACGCATGGGAATTTAGACTTTGGAATAAATAGTAATGAATGGATGAATTGACACTTCCTCTCTTTCCCTAAAACCTAATTTCTTAATTATTAACTGAAATATTATACTAAGATAAATATAACTAAAGCTCAAATAGATTTTAGATACCACTGATGGAAATCCCCAACCAAGACCACAATAGTATTCCCATTAAAGGTTTTGTGGCGTCAAAACAGAGTTATTTGTTTAATGTTCTCAAAAAACATCAATTTAGTGGCGAATTACAACTTGTACACCCAGCCCGGGAACAATGGCGATTTTATCTTTATATGGGACGGTTAATTTGTGGTACTGGGGGAAATCACTCCGTTAGACGTTGGCGACGGAATCTGGCGGCATTTCTCCCTGAAGTCGCTTCTGATACGGCTTTTTTGGAACAACAACTCAAATCCATCTCTGCCAAAAATGTTAAATTTTGTTGGGAATATGAGTTAGTCCGTAATTGGCTGGTGAGTGGAAAAGTGAATCGAGATGGGGTGATGAAGATGGTAAATAATATCCTCATCGAGATTTTTTTCGATCTCAATCAAACCGTTGAAATCAGTTTCTTTCTTAATAGTAAGATTAATGTTCCCCTTGAGGAACAGATTTTTCTCCTTGATGCCAGTCAGGTGATTGTACCTGCATGGCAACAGTGGCAACAATGGGTTAATTTCAGATTGGGCGATCGCAGCCCTAATAAAGCCCCTGTAATTCGATCATCACAAATGTTACAACAGAAAACCTCCCCGAAAACCTACGAAATATTTTCTAAATTATTTAATGGAAGAAACACCCTTCGAGATTTAGCGGTACAATTCAAACGGGAGTTACCTCAATTTAGCAGTTCTTTACTGCCTTATATTCAACAGGGTTATATTGATCTCGTATCGGTGTCTGATTTACCCGCACCGATTTCTTCTATCACTGAGATACAACAAGTAGTGAGTAATGCTCCTTTAGTGGCAGTGATTGATGATAGCCCTTTGATATGTGAAACTATGGGTATTATTCTCAAAAAAGCGGGATATAAATTTTTAGGTATTACAGAATCCCTAAAGGCCATCGCCAAAATTTTGGCGGCCAAGCCTGATATTATCTTTTTAGACTTAGTAATGCCAGATACTAACGGTTATGAAATTTGTGCTAGTTTGCGAAAATTATCCCTATTTCGGAATACTCCGATTATTGTTCTTACCTCCAATGATGGCATGATTGAAAGAGTCAGGAGTAAAATGATTGGGGCATCAGATTTTATGGCGAAACCGATTAATCCTGAAGAAGTATTAGTTATTGTTAATAAACATTTATCCGCTCTTTAAAATCAATGGAAAAAACATGAATTATGATATTTTAATAGTTGATGATATTCCTAATAATATCTTATTTTTAAAAAAAATTTTTGCTACTCAAGGTTATCACATCCGTCAAGCTAATAATGGTTCTCAAGCCATAAAAGAAATTGGCGTAAAAATACCAGATTTGATTCTTTTAGATATAAATATGCCTATCATGGACGGTTATCAAGTCTGTAAAATTATTAAATCAAACCCTAGAACCCAAGAAATTCCCATTATATTTCTCAGTGGATGCGATCGAGCTGACGATAAGATCAAAGCCTTCAATTTAGGGGGAATAGATTATATAACAAAACCCTTTTATCCCGAAGAAGTCTTAATTAGAACCAAAAATCAAATCACGATTCAAGAACAAAAAAAACAACTAATTCGCCAAAATCTTTCCCTACAAAAAGAAATCGAAAAAAGAAAACTAGCGGAAGCCTCTCTACGAAAGGCAAACCAAAAATTAGAAGAATTAGCCACCATCGATGATTTAACCAGAGTCGCTAATCGTCGTCATTTTAATCAATATTTATCTCAACAATGGCAACAGATGACAAGAGAGCAAAAACCCCTTGCTTTAATCATCTGTGACGTGGATCACTTTAAACTCTATAATGATACTTATGGTCATCAACAAGGAGATGACTGTTTACGCCATGTTGCCCAAATCCTTTCCGCTCATGCTAAAAGAAAAACAGATTTACTAGCTCGTTATGGTGGAGAAGAATTTGCGGTCATACTACCTTATTCTTCTTGGCAAGGAGCGTTATATATCGCTCAAACTATCTGTGACGCTGTCTTAGAAGCCCACATACCTCATGAAAGTTCTACTACTTCTGACTATGTAACTCTAAGTATTGGAGTTAGTTGTATTATTCCCGATCAAGAAAATTCTCCAGATGATTTATTAAAGAATGCGGATAAAGCCTTATATCAATCAAAATCGAAGGGGAGAAACCAAGTCAACGTACTTCTTGGGTAAAACAAAAGAGTATAACGAAAAAGGCGTTGCATCAAACTGAGATAAAATTAAGTTAAACTGCTAATGGCTTCTAATAAACCTCTTGCTTTATTTAAGGTTTCTTGATATTCTTTTTCTGGTTCTGAATCTGCCACCAAACCTGCCCCTGCTTGAACCGACACAAGGTGATTTTCATTACCAGAGAGGGTTTCTACGATCATGGTTCGAATGGTGATAGCTGTGTTTAATTGACCCTCAAAATCATAATAACCATAAACTCCCGAATAAGGACCTCTCCTTTCGGGTTCGAGTTCGTTGATTATTTCCATCGCCCGTATTTTGGGCGCCCCACTAACGGTGCCGGCGGGGAAAGCGGCTTTGAGTAAATCCCATGCACTATATTCTTCTCCTAATTCTCCCACTACGTTGCTGACAATGTGCATTACATGAGAGTAGCGTTCAATTACCATTAATTCATCAACTTTCACACTACCTTTAACGCAAACTCTCCCTAAGTCATTTCTCCCTAAGTCCACTAGCATAACGTGTTCTGCTCTTTCTTTGGGATCATTTAATAAATCTTGTGCCAGAAATTGATCTTCTTGAAAGTTTTTTCCTCTAGGACGTGTTCCTGCGATCGGTCTTACTACAGCTTTGGTTTTCCCGTCTTTAGTTTTTTCTGCTTTCACCATTACTTCTGGGGATGAGCCAATTAATTGCCATCCGCTAAAATTATAGTAAGCCATATAAGGGGAGGGATTAATTAAACGCAATGAGCGATATAGTTCAAATGGATGACCGTGATATTGGGATTGTAATTTTTGGGAAATTACTACCTGAAAAATATCTCCTGCTTTAATATATTCTTTCGCTTTATGGACGTTAGCACAAAATGCTTCTTTGCTGGTATTGCTTTTATGTTGAAGACGGGGAGTAGTTTGTCCTTTGGGAGTGGGGTTAAATTCTAGTGGTTTGGCAGAAACTGGAAGGGGAAGTTGCAGTTTTAAGACTAATTTGGCAATTTTATCACAAGCCTGATTATAGATTTCTTCTAGGCTTAAGTGAGTTTGTCTTAAATCGGCATAAGCGATCGCCCATATTTTTCTTTTTACTTGATCAAAGATTAACAAATTATCCACCTGCATCCAAATCCCATCAGCAAAACTATCCTCAGAAGGGGGATAAACCGTTACTCTGGGTTCAATCCACGAAATTAACTCATAACCCCAATAACCGAATAAACCACCGATACCGGGGGGTAATTCAGGCAATTTAACGGGTTTAATGGTTGCTAAACATTGGGAAAGAATATCGAAGGGATTACCTGAGAAAATCTTAATAGAACCATCTCGATGAATTTGTTTAGTTTCGTTTCCTCTTGTCTCTAACACCCAGACTGGATCGCAACCTAAAAAACTATATCTACCAAGATTTTCCCCACCCTCCACAGATTCTAAGAGAAAACTATAGGGTTGATCCGCACAAACCTTATACCATGCCGATACTGGGGTTTCTAAATCCGCTACTAATTCTTTATACACAGGAATAAAGTTCCCCTGATGAACAAGGTTAGAAAATGCTGGAAAATCGGGAAAAATCATGGGATATAAACATTAATCAGATTACGAGTATGAAAATAATTCTACCTCAAATAGACATCTCCAACAATTAAGATTTTTCCTTGGTCGAGTCGTTCGAGGCCTAATGTTAATGGAATGTAACTATTTATCAAAAATCTGTGGGTCTAAAACCCTTCCCTTTAGGGCATTAGTGTGTTAAGATATAAAGAAGGTTTTAACCGATGTGGCTATAGACGAATACAAAAAGGCGAAAATCAAGTCAATTTCAAGTAAATGTCTATGGTATTTAGCGGTAGGGCATATCGTGTTAGCTTCTGGAGAGAGAGTAAGACCAAGTAAAAAGCGTTGCACTGAGCGAAGTCGAAGTGTTTACTTTTGAAAGGCATCACTCAGTGAAGGAAGAATCTACTCGCCTTCAGGCAGTAGAGTTTTCAATAATCACTCTATTGTTCGAGAGGCAAAAAAACTAAGATGATTCATAGAGATTAAATGTAATTTTTCCATCTGAAATTATGCAAGAATTTAGTGACTTTTTGCGTCATAAATGTGCCTATGTGGCAATGGCAACCCTTAAACCGGGTAAATTTCCTGAAGCACAAAAACTCTTTGAAGAGGCGATCGCATCTTATTCTCAAGGATTTAAGGGGGCGTATCTTTTCCAAAAACCGAATACTGACGAAGGCATAGCTTTTATTCTTTGGGAAACCATCGAAGATATGGAAGAAAATAAAAATGATGTTCATGAGAAAATTATGGATCAAATGAAACATTTATTTGCATTCCCCCCTCAAAGCTATTTTTATGACGTTTTAACAGAAGTTTCCCCTTAAAATTAAGGGAAGTATAATTAATTATTGTACAAACCCTAACCAGAAACTGATCAATCAAAACAAAATCATGAGTGTTACATCTTAGCAAGAGATAAACATTCAGAAGCGGCACGATGAATGAGAGAATGACGATAAACCAACTCCTCTAGGTTTTTGCAATATCCGCCCCCCATCACAGAAGCAACGGGATAACCTTCTGCTAAACAAGTGCTTAAAACCATCATTTCTCGGCGATAAATCCCAGTTTCAGTCAAGGATAGTTTGCCAAGGAGATCGCTCCTTGACACATCCACTCCAGCATCATAGATAACAATGTCGGGTTTAACCTCTTTTAATAAATCCCCTAAATGGAAGGCAAGAATTTGCAAATAACCATCATCATCCAAGCCAGTGGGTAAAGGAATATCGAAATCACTTTCTTGCTTACGATAGGGGAAATTTGCCTCGCAGTGCATGGAAAAAGTAAATACCCTCTCATCATCCTTGAAAATAAACGCTGTGCCGTCTCCTTGATGCACATCCAAATCAATTATTAAAATCTTATTAGCTATTTTTTCTATTAATAAATAATAAGATGCGATCGCCAGATCGTTAAAAATACAAAATCCTGAACCAAAATCAGGGAAGGCATGATGAGTGCCTCCTGCCAAATTGCAGCAAATACCGTATTTTAAAGCTAATTGTACTGTTAAAACGGTACCACCTACCGCAGTGCAAGTTCTTTTTACCAATCCCTCACTCCAAGGTAAACCAATACGGCGTTTTGCCTTTTCGTCTAAACTGCCATCACAAAATTGGGTGACATAACCTTCACTATGTACTAATTGCAGTATTTGATTATTAGCAATGGTAGGTTTATAGACACATTTATTATTAATGATTCCATCCTTTAACAACGACTCATAAAGAAGTTTAAACTTCGGCATCGGAAAGCGATGTTGTTCAGGCAAAGGTGTAACATAATCAGAATGATAAACAACAGGGAGATTCATTATCTTTACAATTAATTTGTCATAACTACTGCTGTCCATTGATTAGAGGCATCTTCGATCGCTTCTTCAGGGGTTTTTTCTCCTAACATTGCTTGTTGGATATTTTCATAGATAATCTTCTTCAATTGCCCAATATTTTTCCCGGGAGGAATTAATACCTCTGCTGTTTCTAATTGTTGGGCGCTAATTTTTCTACCCTGAATCAGAATATCTTTACTGTCTTCTTTTTCTAAATTACTAATATAAGTGGCGATCGCATCTTTATGGGAAGGTAAAACGTTAGCCTCTTGGGTAAACTTTAACTGATTATCGCCGTTAGTGACAAATAAAGCATAGTTTAAGGCTTCCTCAGATTTATCCGTGTCTTTAGGAATAACTAAATTCATCACCGCCACATTTTTTTTCCCCGTGGCTCCTGTAATCTGAAAAGTAACATTTGACTGCTCATAAATAGTCGGTGCATTAGTAGCAATAGTTGTCAAAAATTCTGCCCCAGTGCCTAATAACGCCAACTCTCCTGCTTGATAAAGTTCGATCGCATGACGATGTCCTTGAGTTAAAATTTCAGGAGGTAATAAATCTTTTTGGTATAAATCCACCCAATATTTAAACACCGCTAAACCTTTGGCAGTATTAAACGCTGGTTTACCCTTATCATCTAACAAAGTAACTCCCATTTGTACAAAAGACTGTAACACCTCATTAGAATCATTAGGCACTAAAGGCACAAAAAAAGCGTATTTACCGGTTTTTTCCTTAACTTTTTGAGCAACTTCCACTAAATCTGCAAAAGTTTGAGGCGGTTGAGTCACTCCGGCTTGATTCAACAATTCTTGATTATAAACAGTAATAGTTGTCGTTAAATACCAAGGAAGACCAAAAACTACCTTTTCACACTGATTTTCCTGCTGACACAACTCGATACTGTTACCATCCCAAATTTTTGGTAAGTATTCCTGTTTCACCTCTAAAGGAATTTGTGTATCCAGATTTAACCAAGCATTACGACTTGCTAACTGAGACGCAAAATCAGGATTTAAATTAACCACATCAGGCGCACTTCTTGCTGATACCGCCGTTAAAATTTTACTCTCCATGGCATTCCATGGCACATCAATCCACTGTATTTTACTAGAGGGATTTTGTCGCTCAAAATTGCTATTTAATTCCCGAAAATAATCTGTAAACTTTGGTTGTAACTGCATTGTCCAAAATTCAAGATCAGCACCAGAATTAGACGGTGAAGTAGTGCAACTCACGAGCAAAGTTAGAAGCAAACCAGCAATAAACCATAAGATATAAGTAAAAGGGGACTTAAAATGAGAACTAAATAGACTAGAAAACATATTTTTTAAGAAATTCAAAGATTAATTAATAAAAATATACGGAATGAGATAGCTGAAAAATCCTGATTTTTACTATTGGTATTTTTTTGATTAGCTCATAAAATTAAGCTAGAGCATCTTACCTGTAAAACTGGTATCTTGCCTATATAACTAGATAAATTAGGCTAGAAGTCTGAACTACCGTAAATTATACTTTGTTTATTGATAACAAAACTGTGATTCTTATTTACTGAATTGGAATAAGATAAAATTAACTTTATAAAACCTTTATATTTAATCCGTATAAATACGGAGGAAGGATCTTAAACCATGTTACCTTTTTTAGATAATCTCATGGGAGAAAAAAGTAGCGGTGTCGGGATTGAAATTAGTCCAGACAAAGTTACGATTGCTCAACTAGCGAAAAAAGGACAACAATATAAGTTGTTAAAATACTACTCGTTAGAAGTCCCCGAAGAAATATTCGAGGAAGGGCAAATAGTTGACTCTCCAGCTTTAGCGGAATTAATTGATCAACTGGTAAAAGAAGCAAAGGTTAAACCAAAGCAGATTGCGACGGCTGTACCGATGAAAGATGCAGTTATGCGCATTATACCTATTCCTGCGGAATTAAATGATCAGGAATTGCGAGATATGGTACTCAACCACGAAGCAGCTTTATATCTACCTTACCCTAGAGATGAAGTAGATATAGACTATCAAAAATTGGGTTACTTTGTGGATGACGATGGCATTGAAAAAGTACAGGTTTTATTGGTTGCCACTCGCCGAGAAGTAACGGATTTATATATAGAAACTTTTCAACAAGCGGGGTTAAAAGTTAATGTTCTGGAAATTAATAGTTTTGCTTTAATTAGAACTATTAAGGAACAACTGAAACAGTTTTCTTCCAGTGAAGCGGTGGTTTTAGTGGATATTGAATTTGATACCACAGAAATCGCTATTATTTGTGAAGGAATACCTCAGTTTACCCGTACTATTCCCATTGGTACATATCAAATGCAAACAGCTTTGGCACAAGCAATGAATTTACCGACTTCTAAAAATACGGAGTTGCTGCAAGAAATTACTATCCCTAATAATCCTGAACAAACTACCAGTGCGAGTACCACTAGCAGTCAAACATGGATTAATCCAGGTATGGATTCTCTATTAAGAGTTTTAGGGGAATTAGTGGATGAATTGCGGCGATCGATTAATTTCTATCTCAATCAAAGTGGCGATGTAGAGGTAGTGCAAATGCTCTTATCAGGACCGGGAGCAGGTTTGGCTCAAATCGATGAATTTTTCACGAAAAAGTTGAGTTTGCCTACCATGCAAGTAGATCCCATTTCAGCTTTATCTTTAACGATGAAAGAGGATTTATCGCCCATGCAAAGGGCAGGATTGGGTACAGTAATTGGTTTAGGCATGAGGATGAGTTAATTATGTATAACATTGATATTAACTTTTTAAAGGATCGCAAGTTAGATTCAACAGGTACTACTAAAGCTTTTGTTAAGAAGTCCGCAACTCCTTTAAGTGAAAGAATTCCTATTTTCATTGGTGCAGGAGTTGGAGTCGCTTTTGTTGCGGCGGTAGGTGGTGCGTTAGTGCTTCTGAATGGACAAAAAACCAGTACCAATAAAACCATTGCTGAGTTGGACGCAGAAATTCAACGATTACAGGGACAAAATCAACAGGCACAACAAATTCAAAAGGAAATTGAGAATATCAATCGGGAGATTGGGATTCTTGCCAGTGTTTTTAATTATATTAAGCCCTGGTCAGCGATGTTGGCGGAAATTGCCTATGTTACCCCACCGAATATTCAAATTAATTCCATCACTCAAAATGACATTAAAAGCTTAACTATTAATGGTTACGGAGAATCTTATGACAATGTAAATGATTTCCTCTTAACTTTGAAAAACTCTCCCTTTCTCAATGGTGAAAATACGAGATTGACTACTAGTAGCATCACTGAAAATCCTAGTACGGTGATCTTCGATCGCGCCGAGTTAAACCCCGAAGGAGAAGGGGGGACACAAGGCGTTACTACTGGGGCAGGGCAAGGGGCGATGGACTTAACTTTACCTCAAGTAGTTAATTATACTATTACTACCGAAATCAGTGATCTTTCCTCGGATCAATTATTAAATTTACTTAATCGACGGGGTGCGATCGGTCTAGTATCAAGACTTAGCAATCTACAAAGAAAAGGAGTTTTACAACTAACATCTGTTGCTGAAGAAGCGAAAGAAGAACAACAACCAAAAGAAGGAGAGGCTCAACAATGACAACATCTTTTACTACCTCAGATGAATTTGATTCCCAAGACGAAGGTTTTGGCGAGGAATCTAGTTATCCGAGTGCCTTTGGTGTAACGTTTACCCCAAAAGTTACTGGTATTGCTGTAGGAGTGGGGGGATTTTTAATTGCTGGTTATTTGTTCATCAGTCAGATAATGCCGGTATTAGGGGAATTGTCGGAACTGAATCAACAAAGACAGCAGAAGCAAGATCAGTTAAATCAGTTAAGTTCTACTAAACTCGAACAGATTATTGCTCAAAAACAGGGAGATTTAGAAGAGGCAAAAGATCTCAAAGAAGATGTCTTGCAGTTTTTTACCCAAACTCAAAACCTAGAAACATTATTACTCGATGTCAATAATTTTGCTAATCTTAGCAATATTAGAATGAATAGCTATGTACCAACAGGAGATAAAGAAAAAGTTACTAATGACTCTTTGGGCAATTTAGCTAATAATAATTTACAAGTACAAACTTATAATTTAGACATAGAGGGAGGTTTTTCTCAGTTACAGTTCTTTTTACAAGATTTGGAAAGATTACAACCCCTTTTGGTGGTGCAAAATTTGAATACCAGTATTTTAGAACCGCCAATCTACCTACTGGAAAATGACAGTCTTTCAGTGGTTCAAGAACCAAAACTAAAAACTACTCTCACATTAAAAGCCGTTTTTCCTGATTTACAACCGGTGGCCCAAGAAGCACCTCCTGCTGAAGGAGAAGCACAAAAATAGGTGCGTGTCGGGAGGAAACAGATCCCTTCGGCGGATCGCACTTGTTCTATTCTTAATTTTACTTAATGATCATTTTTTTCATGTTTTGAGTTTAATCCTTTAAAATTCTTATGTGTGTAGGAGTATAAACCGATGAATAAGTTTATTTTCAATCAAGTTAAGTTTCTCAGTGGCACCACCGCCCTTCTTCTGTGTTGGCAATCTCTAGCGATCGCTAATCCTCGTCTCAACAAAAAATTAACTATCAAAAAGCCCCCTCAATGGATTGCTCAATTATCCAATCAAAATCAAGATGTATTAGTCCCCAATCCTGTCATTGAAATTGATGGGAAACAGGTAGATTCCACTCAACCAAATGTTTTTGCTCCCCAATTTTTGCCCCGGGCGGTTGCTCCTCCTGTGGGAGATATGTCCGTATCCAATGTACGCAATACAACACCTACGGTGAACTTAGGCACATCTGCACTTATTCCCCGTTTAGTTTTAAGAGATGCTCCTGCCACGGAAGTTTTAGCCTTATTAACTCGTGCGGCAGGATTGAATATTATCTTCACAGATCAAGGAGGTGCTGAGGGGGGAAGTGCAACAGTATCCCTCGATTTGGAAAACGAGCCCATCGCCGATGTGTTTAACAGTGTTTTATTAATTTCAGGATTAAAAGCTAATCGTCAGGGAAACACCGTTTTTGTCGGGAATAAATTACCCCCTAGCGTTAAAAGTACCATTACCAGAAGTATTCGTCTTAATCAATATAGTGCGATCGGGGCTGCTAGTTTTCTCAACAGTCAAGGCGCACAGGGAAATATTGTGGAGTTAAAAGAAGAAGAAAAAGATGGTCAAATCACTCAAACTTTTGAAGTTAAGCCCTTAGAAAGTAAAGAAAAAGATAGCGAGTACTTAGTTTTAAGAGGTTTAACGGTTCATGCAGACCCTATCCATGATACCGTCACCTTAGTCGGAGAACCTCACCTAGTCCAAACAGCAACTTCTTTCCTTACTCAGTTAGATGCACGTCGTCGCCAAGTAGCTGTAAATGTTAAGGTTGTTGATATACAATTAGACCAAGTTGATAGTTTTGGCTCTAGTTTCTCCTTTGGGATTGATAACACTGGTGTTGTTCAGGATGGTGGTGTTGGTGTCATTAACTTTGGCACAAATAATCAAAATGTTAACCCTGAAAGTTGGAGGACTAGCGGTGTTGGTCTTGGCATACCCGGTTATGCGGATAACGAGCTTGTTGATCCTTTCGATCGTGAAATAATCATTACCGAAGACTTTGGTCGAAATTTAACTGATAATTTAAGTAATAACGTTGCCAATACCGTATCTAATACATTGAATAATGTCGTTGATCAAACAACTAGCAATAATTTAACAGATCAACTAAACCGTAATTTTGCGGATACAATTAATCGAACTCTTAGTCAATTTGGCAACACAACCAATTTTACCAGAGACCAAGTTGAAGATTTAACCCGAACTTTACAACAACAACTATCTCAAACAGCAAATAACACCCTTAATCAGTCTTTAAATGAATCACAAAATAATGCTTTAACTCAAAGTATTATTAATAACTTAAGTAATAATATTACCAGAAGTGTAACCCAAACACTACAAGGAATTCCTCTTGCTTCTCCCAATTCGGGTCAAATTTCTCCTTTTGGAGTTAATTATGATGCCACCCAACCGGGTAATCCTGCAACGGTACGTCCGGGAAGAAACTTTAACGTACCTCAAGCGTTCCTTGCTCAAATTCGGGCAAATGTTACTTCAGGTAATGCCAAAATCTTGACTGATCCTACCTTAGTGGTTCAAGAAGGTCAGGTTGGTGCGGTAAAATTGATAGAAAATGTTGTCACCAGTGTTAACACCTCTATTGATCAATTAAGTGGCGTAAGAACCACTACTCCTGTGATTGAACCTGCGGGGCTTACCTTATCCGTCTTAGTTGATAAAATAGATGACAATGGCTTTATAACTTTGCAAGTTAATCCGAATATAAGTGCACCCGGAAATCCTCAAGTCTTTAGAAGTGGTGGCGGGGCGGATAACGTAATTACTCCTTTAGTGGAAAGAACTGTCTCTTCGGGCAAAATTCGTTTGCGGGATGGACAAACTTTGATTTTATCGGGAATTATTTCAGATGGAGAAAGAACAACGGTTTCTAAAGTACCTATTTTAGGAGATTTACCTCTGATAGGTAGCTTATTCCGTTCTACGGTTAAGGATCAAGCCCGTTCAGAAGTTGTGGTCATTTTAACACCTCAAGTTCTCGATGATTCTGAAGGATATAGCGGTTTTGGCTATAATTACACTCCTTCCCGTGAAACTGGGAAATTTTTACGAGACAGAGGTTTAAATATTCCTACTGCACCCTATTAATTTTTGTCTGTATGTTTTTTGTCGTTTTGTTAGGGCATAATATATCATGCCCCTATAGGCTTAAATCTTTGTTTTCTTAATTATGGGATATATTTAATTCATATTTCCCATATTTAGCTATATAGTCACCATAAGGATTAGCCTGATTTTGCAACCATGCCCACATTTGATCCCCGTAGGAAAAATGCCACCATTCTTCAAGATGACGGTTAAGTCCAGCTTCTGTCATTATATGTAACAGTATTTGTCGATTTTGATGATAGGTTTTTTCGGCTTCACTCTCGGCATTAACATAATAGTCGGGGAAAGAGATTGGGGATAATTCATCTATTTCTCCTCCCATGGGGATTATGTCTCTATTCTCATCCATAATGGTAAGGTCGATCGCGCCTCCTGTGCTATGGGGGGGAGGAGTAAGGGGATTTTCGCTCGGAATCGCCCAAATTTTAAATACTTCCTGATAAATACTCTCTTTTTCTGCTTCTGTCAAAGTTTGAGGGTTAATACCTCTTTCCTGACAAATACCATTAAAAGTATAATCCACCATGAATTGTTGCACAGAAACAGGGCGATAAGCGTCAAAAATCTTGATTTGCCAATGGGGATTAATCTTGTTTAACTTCTGTTTAGCTATCAATAACCTTTCTAATACCCCTTCTCTCAAAAAATAGGGGGATTTACCCTGATAGTCCGCCCCCAATTTCACATAGGCGGAGGGGTTTTCTAAATAAAATTCGGTGTCTGGAATTGCCACTAAAGGCTCGTTACATTCCTTAATAATAATATTTTGATATGGTTTCATCATCTTAGAAAATCCATTGTTATCAAAAACCTCGAATTAAACGTATTTGGGCAAAAGCAAAAATAACTGGAATAATCCGAGTATAATTAGTAGCGATCGCCCTCCAGCCTAAATCAGCAAAAAAACAAGCCCATAAAGCTGGAGTCAGGAAAGCAAATAAACCCCTAACCGCCGTATATCGAGCTGAAGCCATTATCATTCCCCTTTGAGCCATTTTTAAGGTGACATAGCTTTGTAACTGATTAGCGGTGAGGAGAGAGCCTTTTACAAGTACATTTTTCGTGACTTGGTAGGTGGCAAAATGAATCGCAAATTGTTGAGCGATTTTTTGCAATAATAACGGTTTGATCAGGGAATTTACAGCCACTAAAGTTCCTCCCGTCGCCAAAATTTTGAGGGGATCATGTTGTAAACTAACAGGTAATGCTTCTGTGTGGGGATTTTGGGCTAAAGCATTGATTACTTTGTATTTTAAGGATTTTTGTTCATGGGGGGGCAGTTTTTGCCATGCTTTGTGTAGCAAATATAAAAATATTTCTGACTCAAGGGCGATCGCATCCATCCCTTGAGTATAAGGAATTTTCAGATAACGGCACACCTGAATTAAAATATCCCGATAAGTTAATTGATGATGTTGACGACGCAAAACCGTAAAACCATCAGCCGCTAAAAACCGAAACCTCTTTTCAATGGAATCTAACCATGTTTGCCAATCTAAACTTTGTACATCCATTGGCGTTGGAGTTTGCCAATAATCGAGGGGATTGAAACGACGACAAAAAAGAATCTGCGTCACCTGCTGCAATTCTTCCTCTGAGGCTAATTCTAGTACTTCTCTTAACTCATCCACCACTTTCTCGGATTTAACTTTCGACTTTAATTATATCTCAATCTCAGATCTTGGACATCTCCTGTCGCTTAATTTTCGATGATTCTGGAGAAGGTATTTTTTCGGTAGATTTTGGCGTAAATACCGAATTGCGACTAAAATGAGAACCATGTTAAGTTTAGTTAAGCAATAGTTGTTACAATAAAATAAACACTAGAAACGAAAAGATAAAATAAGTTAACGGCTTATTCTCTTTGACACACCAATAAAAATAAATAATATGAAATTATCATGGCGTACAGTCCTTTTATGGACTATTCCTTTCTTCGTAATTGGGTTTTTCGTGTGGCAAGGCAGTTTTGCTACCACCAATGTCGCTAGTGGCACTAATACCGCTAGTACCCGTATGACTTATGGTCGCTTTTTAGAATACCTAGATAAAGGTCGAGTTAGCAGTGTTGATCTCTATGAAAATGGTCGTACTGCAATCGTAGAGGCGATCGACCCTGAGTTACGTCAAGTACAAAGATTAAGAGTTGATTTACCCGGCACTTCTCCAGAATTGGTAACTAAATTGAGAGAATCTGGGGTTAATTTTGACTCTCACCCTATGCGCAATGAAGGTGCTATCTGGGGCATTTTGGGTAATTTAGTTTTCCCCGTATTGTTGATTGCTTCTTTATTCTTCCTTTTCCGTCGCTCTAGTAATATGCCGGGAGGACCCGGACAAGCCATGAATTTTGGTAAGTCCAAAGCCCGTTTCATGATGGAAGCGAAAACTGGTGTCATGTTCGATGATGTGGCGGGTATTGATGAGGCTAAAGAAGAATTACAAGAGGTTGTTACTTTCTTAAAACAGCCTGAAAAATTCACCGCAGTGGGGGCAAGAATCCCTAAAGGTGTCTTATTAGTAGGTCCTCCGGGGACTGGTAAAACCCTCTTAGCAAAGGCGATCGCAGGGGAAGCAGGTGTTCCTTTCTTCAGCATTTCTGGTTCTGAATTTGTGGAAATGTTTGTCGGTGTCGGTGCATCCCGTGTCCGTGATTTGTTCAAAAAAGCTAAGGAAAACGCTCCTTGTTTAATCTTTATCGATGAGATTGACGCTGTGGGCAGACAAAGAGGTGCTGGTATCGGTGGCGGTAACGATGAAAGAGAACAAACCTTAAACCAATTATTAACAGAAATGGACGGTTTTGAGGGTAATACTGGTATCATCGTCATTGCGGCGACTAACCGTGCTGATGTGTTAGATAGTGCCTTAATGCGTCCGGGAAGATTCGATCGCCAAGTTATGGTTGATCCCCCTGATTTCAAAGGCAGAGTCGGTGTGTTAGAAGTTCACGCTCGTAACAAAAAAATTGCTCCCGAAATTTCCATAGAGGCGATCGCCCGTCGTACTCCCGGATTCAGTGGTGCAGATTTAGCCAACTTACTCAATGAAGCGGCCATTTTAACGGCCCGTCGTCGTAAACCCGAAATCACCATGGCGGAAATTGATGATGCCGTTGACAGAGTTATTGCGGGGATGGAAGGCACTCCTTTAGTGGATAGTAAGAGTAAACGTCTCATTGCTTACCATGAAGTCGGTCATGCGATCGTCGGTACATTACTCAAAGATCATGATCCCGTACAAAAAGTAACCTTAATTCCCCGTGGACAAGCTCAAGGTTTAACTTGGTTTACCCCCAATGAAGAACAAGGATTAATCACCAAAGCCCAATTAATGGCTCGGATTGCCGGGGCAATGGGTGGACGTGCCGCCGAGGAAGAAATCTTCGGAGATGATGAAGTAACCACTGGTGCAGGAGGAGACTTACAACAGGTTTCGACCATGGCTCGTCAAATGGTGACAAGGTTCGGGATGAGTGAATTAGGTCCTCTTTCTCTTGAAGGACAAGGAGGAGAAGTATTCTTAGGAGGAGGTTTGATGAATCGTGCCGAATACTCCGAAGAAAGTGCTGCCCGTATCGATGGACAAATCAAGATGATTGCTGAACATGGACACAAAATGGCAAGAAAGATCATCCGTGATAACCGTGAAGTGATCGATCGCCTCGTGGACTTATTAATCGAAAAAGAAACCATTGACGGCGATGAATTTCGTCAAATAGTAGCGGAATACACGGAAGTTCCTGAAAAAGAACAATTTATTCCTCAACTTTAACTGGAATTAGGAATTAGGAGTTCGGAGTTCGGAGTTCGGAACTTTCAATTGTTAACAGATAGTTTCTTATACTTGCTTAGGTATTGCTGATTTAAGGGATGAATCTCGTTTTTTAGTAATAAGCCTCTGACGAGGCAGGGAAAAGGGAAAAGGGAAGAGCGGATTTGGGGTAATAGTTGCCTCGCAAAATAACCTCAGAAACTGCCTCATAGTAACGCTTTCAGCTTCTAACTATAAGTTTTAGTTTCTGAAGAGTAATAAGTCATCACCCCTTCCCCTCATCACCC
>CAYPDC010000053.1:0-27231 GCA_964409355.1 uncultured Cyanobacterium sp. | reverse complement strand
TTATTTTAACCTTTATTTGCCCATTATCTTATTTTATTTGAGCGAACGATGAGTCATTAATATCAATGCGACATTCTTGATCTTCTAATTGTAAGAATTTCCAAATATTACCTGAAGTTACTACCCCTAAAATAATAGGGATTTGATTCCCTTCTTGCTCATTAAAAATTTTAGCGCCTATCATTTCTGAGATACATTGACCAAACCTACATGGGTCTCAAGACCCGTCCTTTAGGACGTTAGGGGCTTTCTGGTCTTTAATGTACTGTTTGATTTTCGCTAAGGGAGCACCGCCACAGCTTACAGCGAAATAACTAGGACTCCATAGATGCTTTTGATGAGGTTTCAGTTGAAACCTCTTTCTCAACATCCGACTGGATACCCCTTTCAGGGCATTAATGATTTGGGATATGAATAATTTTGGAGGATACTCGATGAGGAGATGGCAATGTTTCTTCCTCTCCATTAACCTCTATTACCCTGAAATCCATCTTTCTTCCTACTTCCGAGAAAACTTCCCTCATGTATTCAATATGCTCCGCCGTAAAAATTTTGCGGCGGTACTTTACAACAAAGACCAAATGAGCATATAATGAAGAAACAGAATGAAAACCACGTCTATAATCAGTCATTTTCCTAAAGACCAAATGGATAAAGTTAGATACCAATATCGCATCTATCCCACTCAAAGTCAAGAGCATCTTTTGGCAAAAGCCTTCGGATGTGCAAGAGTAGTGTGGAACGATGCCTTAGCTTTATGTCATGAGGCATACAAAAATGGCGAATCTTTTCCTCAAGACTTAGACAAGAAAGTCATTACTCAGGCGAAAAAGACAAAAGAACGAGGGTGGTTGGCTGAAGTATCAAATATTGTTCTTCAGCAATCATATCGTGATTTGCAACAGGCTTGGTCTAATTTCTTTAAGAGTCTGAAAGGAGAAAGAAAAGGCAAAAAAATAAGACCCCCTAGATTCAAAAAGAAAAAATCTAGGCAGTCTATTAGATTTAGAATCGGTGGTTTTTCTGTTCATTCAAATTCAGTTAAATTAGCAAAGATTGGACACATTAAAACTATCTATTCTCGCCCCTTGTCATCTCCTCCCACATCAGTTACTATCATCAAAGAACCTTCGGGTAGATACTATGCTTCTTTTGTGGTAGAACCTCCCGAAATTGATATACCTGAGACAAATCAGGAAATTGGAGTAGATTTAGGTTTATCACATTTCTGTATTCTGAGCTCAGGAGAAAAGATAGATAACCCGAGATTTCATAAGCGGTTATTGCGAAAAATAAAACAAGCAAATCGCAAATTGTCTCGGGGTCAAAAAGGGTCTAAACGTAGAGAAAAGGCTAGGCTGAAGTTGGCTAAACTTCACGAAAAAGCTAAAGATAGAAGGACTGATTTTCTACATAAGTTAACTACTCGATTAGTCTGCGAAAACAAAGCTATTGCTATCGAGGATCTCAATATTTCAGGTATGCAGAAAAACCGCAAATTATCTAGGGCTATTAGTGATGCAGGATGGAGAAAATTCCGTGATTTGCTCACCGCTAAATGCAATAAATATGGACGCAAATTAGTAGTGGTGAATCGATGGGAAGCCACCTCCCATAATATTTTCTTTTTTAGCCTCCACTAAAATTATTACTGGAGATGTGATAAATAATTGTTCATCTGAAGCACTTATTAAAAAATCACAAATTCCATTTAAACTTTGGGAAGTATCCACATTAAAATCTACGCCTGAAAATAGACTTAAATTTTCTCTAATTTGATATTTTAAATCTAATAAAATCGGAGCAATAATCATTTCTGAACTTGCTTTTTCTGTATTAATTTTTAAGGCTAAATTAGCATTTTGTGCCAAAAATTCTTTTAATAAATTAGAAGGCTCTAAAGGGGTAATATTAGTGAATAATGCTTCATTTTCTTTAATAATTAAGTTAATTTTTTTTTTGACTTTTTCTAGGGTAAAATCACTATAAGACATAATTAACTCCCTTTGATATATATGATATAATTTGCAGTAGTTACAGAAAACTGTCATTCTGAGGGAAGTGCGAAGAATCTCAGGGCGTTAATTTTTAGTACAAGGGGCAACTCCTAATATAGTAGGGCTAAATGAATTGTGCAAGTGCGATCGAGGGAGTGGTTAGGGTTTGAATATATTCAACCCCTACGGAGTGGGTGCGTAAATCATCTACGGAGGTTATATTAGTTAGTTGATAATTACCACAATCATCGCATTTTCATGGCATTAACCACAAAGGTAAAACTCGGAAGAAAAAAGCGGAAACAAACTCTTACTCATAATCAAATTATTCTTTGTTTATCGTTAATATGGCTGTTTAGTTTTGGGTGCGATCGCATCTGGTTTAGTTTAGATAATACTATACCAGCATGGGATCCTGCTGAATATTTGAATGGGGTGACAGTATATCAAGAAGCATTAAGAAATCCCCGTTGGTTTGATGGTACATGGTGGAGAGAATTTTGGTTACTATCAAATAAAGTACCCCCATTAATGTATATTATTACTTCTCCTTTTTTCATGATGTTGGGGGGAAGTGTGGATCATGGTAATCTAGTTTTATCACTATTTAATTTAATCCTTTTAATCTCCTTATTTTTATTAGGAAGATTATTTTTCAATGACAAAATTGCTCTATTTACCTGTATTTTAGTGCAATTAATACCTAGTTTATACTATTATCGCCTTGAATTTCTCCTAGATTTTCCCCTCACAGTTATTATTATTTTTAGTTTTACCAGTTTCAGTTATTGGTATTTTAACGACGGTAAATTATCATGGTGGTTAAGCATTTTATCGGGAATTTCCTTTGGTTTAGGGGTATTATTAAAACAAACCTTTGCCTTCTTTCTTTTTCTCCCCATTACCTATAGTTTTTTCAACACTCTTTTTCGCCGTCAATGGCAAAAATTCACACAATTAATTATTAGTTTTTTCTTTGCAATCATCACCTTTTATCCTTGGTATCGCACTAATTGGTTATTAATATTTACCTCTGGAAAAAGAGCAACCATAGATTCTGCTATTATCGAAGGAGATCCCCCCTTAAATACCTTACAAGCATGGACATTTTATCTGGAAGTTTTACCCTATTTACTATCATGGGTAATTACAATATTTGCTTTATTGGGCTTAATTTATCTCATCATCAAATACTTGAGTATAAAATCCCATAAATATAAAAATATTTGGCTATTCTTAGAAAATAACTTCTATCAAAATCAAAAGCAAGAAAAAGACATAATTAACATTACTATTTGGTTGGGAGTATATCTAATTGGTGGTTATCTATTATCATCATTAAATATGAATAAAGATATTCGCTATATTTTACCATTAATACCTGTTTTAGCTTTGATTATTTCTGGTTTAATTTTTAGTTATCAAAGAAAAGGTAAACAAATTATTAAAATATTTATAGTCTTTATTTCTATAGTTTTGATGATACTTAATTATTTTCCATTAGGAGGAGATTGGTTAACGGCAAAACTTAGCCCTAAAATGCAAAATTTTCCTTATATGGGGAAGATGTGGGCAACTCCTGAAATTATCCCTACCGCCATGGAAACCACTCCTTATTTAAGGGCAAATATAGGCGTTTTACCTTCAACCACAGAAATTAATCAACATAATATCTCTTTTTATGGCTCAATTCCTCGTTTTAAAGTATTCGGCAGACAAGTCGGCACAAATGAGAAATTTATCCCTCAAGACATTAATTCTATGGATTGGTTTTTAACTAAAACTGGTTATCAAGGTTCAATTCCAGATGCTCAAAAAATCATCGTTAATCAAGTAGAAAATAATGGTCAATTTGACTTAGTGAAAACTTGGTCTTTACCTGATGATAGTCAACTAAGATTATATCATAAAAAACTCCCTGATAATCAAGTTAAATCCCTTAATACTAATAATAGTAAGCTACAATTAGCAGATATAAATATCTCTCAAATATTTAAACAAGGGCAAAAAATTCCCGTTACTTATCAATGGTCTGGCTCATGGGATAATTTAGTTAATGGTATTCTTATTTTAGACTGGCAATCTGTGACTAATCCTCAACAGAAATGGAGTCATGATCATGCTTTAGCTATGGGTGATTTACATTCATTAGAGATAAAAGATTTTGATAGTAGTCAAGATTTTTTAGTCACCGAAAATACAGCGATGTTTGTACCTAACAATATCCCCGATGGAGAGTATATTTTAAAAGCAACTTATTTAGATAAAAAAATAGGAGAAAGTTATTCTCCTTCTTTACCTAATATCATTGTTAATATCGATAGAAATTCTGCCTCTATTACTACTGACAGGGAATTAGATTTAATCAGTCAATTAAGAATATTTGCCCCTAATTTATCTCAAGGTATGGAGGGTTTAGAACCAATCTTCTCAGAAGTGGGTAGAATTAATCAATACGATCCTACCCAAGATTATCTCAAAGTTGCCCAAAAAGTCCTCGAATATCGTCTTTCACAGGCGGAAAATATCGATGATGTTTATACTCTTCTCCTTGCTCAAGTATTACAACAAGATGTAAAAGGTGCGATCGCATCTGCTCAAGAATTAGTAAAAATAGTGCCAGATAATGCCTTTAACCATGCCTATCTAAGTTTTTTGTATCTATATGATTGGCGAGGCAAAGAAGGAGAAAAAGCCTTACAACCTGCTTTGAAATTGCAACCAGAGGTAAAGGAATTTCAATATTTACAGGGAATTAGTGCTTTAATGCAGGGTAATCTCTGGAAAACATGGCAAATTTACAAACAAATCAGCTAATTTGCTCAAACTCTGGAGAATGAAACAAAACTCCTAACTCCGAATTCGGTTAATCTAATTCAAAATTAGCAACAATAATAGCACTAAAGGCAAATGCTAAAACTATTGGCATAGGACAATTTGAAATATAACTAAAAAGTCCTCCAGCTAAACTGATTGTTAAACTGACACACAACCATATTTTTTCTTGGGGGGAAAAACCCTTTTCCGCTTTTATTTCTAGTAACGTTTCTTTGGGAATTGGTAACGGCATCACACTGTGAGGGGGGAAAGCCCAATAATCACGACATTCTAAAAACCAGTCTGTCCAACCATTATGATCGCACCACTCTTGAATCCAATTATCACAAAAATGCTTCATTATCCTGCAAAATTTATCTTTATCTACTAATGATTTCACCTTATCAAATCTTTTTTTTTTCAGATCGTTTTCTTTATCAAATTTAATATTTTATTTTGATAAGTATTTTTACTTATTTGGTTGATAATAAAATTATTTTTTCTTAATTTTTTGCCGATATATTTATCATATAGTATATTCTTACGGAACATTTATTTTCTCAAGGTCGTCTTTTTTTAAAGACTTTAAATAAAAATATAGTTTGATATGAAAAAAAAACATTCGTTTAAATCTGGTATTTCATCTCTTAGTTTTATGGTGGTTTTAAGCACTTCATTAACTCCTTTGTCAATGGTGTCTTTTTTAGAAAAACCCGTGATGGCACAGGGAAATCAGATTAATCTAATCAGTCGTGGTGATGGTGTTTTTACTCTCCAAGGAAGACAACAAACAGAGGTGCGATCGGCTTCTCTGAATATTAAAAATAATCAGGATGCAGAAGTCACTATTGTTTTAAGTAATAATCAAACCATGAGTTTTAGTGGTAGGGCATCCCGACAAAATTCGCAAATGGTGAGGATTCAAGTGAGAAATTCGGGTATGGCTTCAGCTAATGGCACTCTTTTAGTGGAGCATAATAATAATGATATTCTCTTATTAGAAGGAAAAGGTTCTTTAGATTCTCAATCTTTTTCCGTTATTTTCCGTCATAAAACTACTAGTTTACCTCCTAGTTCTGATTATACTCCTTTAAATTTAATTCAGAGAGGACAGGGTTTATTAAATATTGAAGGCAGAAATAATCAGTCTATTAATTCTGTTTCTGTTCAAGTTAATAATCAAGGTCAAGCTAATATTTCACTGGGAACACAACGGGGCGATCGCATCTCATTTAGTGGAGAGGAAAGTCACCGAGATAGTACGAATTTAAGAATTAGATTAACCAATTCTGGACAGGCTTCTGCGGGGGGATTTATTGACATTCGTTATGGTGCAAATAATTCTATCATTAATTTGGTCGGTGATGGAACCATTGACGGTCAACCCTTTTTAGTCAATTTTTCTAATTAAGCTAAGATGCAATTAATGTAAGCATTCAGAGGGTTAAGCAACTAAAAGCATAGACTCATCTTTTCTTTCCAGATTTGAAGAACAATCACTTAGTTTTTCTGAGCGATCGCTTCGTCTTCATTTTCAGAATAGATCGCTGTTGGAACTAAAGATGGTTTTGAATTACCTTGCCGATGTGCCGTGATCGTTTCTCGGATAAATTCCAATACATTACGGTTTTGAGAACGTAAACTAATAACCACCGTTAGCATTCTCGCCACGAAAATACTTCCATTTTCACTTTGAGAGCCAAAATTTGTTTTCTTCCACAACACCGCCGGACGAATCGCTCTCTCGGCGGAATTATTCATCGGTTCTAATTTCACAAACATTTTCCGGCAAATTTGCTCTTGTTTTTGTACCACAATGATTGCACTCTAATTGACGTTTAATGTGGTACTGTACAAAATACAAAATATAAAAGCCTTTGACGAGGATTGAACTCGTGACCTCACCCTTACCAAGGGTGTGCTCTACCACTGAGCTACAAAGGCAAGTGGGCCGAGCTGGATTTGAACCAGCGTAGGCATAGCCAGCGGATTTACAGTCCGCCCCCATTAACCACTCGGGCATCGACCCATGGGTTCTCACCCCCTGTTCCCACATTCAATCATTATAGCACAGTCTTTTTAAAAATGCCAATAATTTTGTCAATTCATTCTTAAACACTGATTCCTGATTCCTAATTCCTAATTTATTGATTTTTAGCGTAATGCTAGGGTTTTAGCGTTATTTTCAGATAAATGAAAAACTTTAGCTTGAGTTATTGAGGTTTTTAAGACAGTACTGCTAGTAACAGAATCATTGGCAACACTCACCACGGGATTAGAAAGAATGCCAATTAAAGAAGTAGCTATAATTAAAACGACTAAACTGACTTGAATTGGACGCATTCCCATCCCACTCCAACGCACAGGGGGATAGTTTTTTACCACCTCTGACATTTCCTGTGTTTCTTTTACCACCATCATTTTTACCACTCTAATGTAATAGTAAATGGAAATAACGCTGGTGACTAATGCCACTAAAACGAGGCTATAAAGCCCTGCTTGCCACCCTGCCCAGAAAATGTAAATTTTACCAAAAAATCCTGCTAAGGGGGGAATACCGCCTAAAGAGAGCAAACAGAGACTTAATCCGAGGGTTAATAGGGGATCTTTTTGATATAACCCCGCATAATCACTAATTTTATCTGTTCCTGTCCTCAAAGAGAAAAGAATTACACAGGCAAAAGCACCTAAGTTCATGAATAGGTAGATAAACAGGTAAAAGATCATGCTAGAATAACCAGCAGTGCTACTAGCAACTAAGCCAATCATGACAAATCCTGCTTGTCCGATGGAAGAATAGGCTAACATTCTTTTCATGCTAGTCTGTGCCAATGCTACCACGTTTCCTAAGACCATACTCAAAATGGCTAAGGCAGTAAAGATAAAGTGCCATTGTTCTGTTACAGAAGCAAATACCGTTACTAATAAACGGATTGCGATGGCAAATCCTGCGGCTTTTGAACCTACTGACAAAAAAGCAACTACGGGAGTAGGTGAACCTTCATAGACATCAGGAGTCCACTGGTGGAAAGGCACAGCCGAGATTTTAAAAGCGATACCGGCAATCATAAACACTAAGGCAATGGCTAAACCGAGAGACTCTAAACCCTCTCCTGCTTGTAAAACTGCCCCAATTTCGTTGATGTTGGTAATACCTCCTGATAAACCATAGAGTAAAGATGAACCATATAGGAATATGGCTGAACTAGCGGCTCCGATTAATAAATATTTCAATGACGCTTCATTGGAACGGGGATCGCGCTTCATGTATCCTGTCATTAGATAAGAGGAGATACTAAGCATTTCTAAAGAAACAAACACCATTACCAATTCAGAAGCACCGCACAACAACATTCCGCCGAGGGTTGCGGTTAACATGATGCCGATAAATTCCGCTAGGGATGTGCCTGTGTTTTCAATATAGGCGATCGACAGTAGAATAGTGATAGCAGTAGAAAGAGCGATTATTGCTCTAAAAACGATACTTAAATTATCTCCGGTAAAAGCACCGAGAAAAGAGGTAATGTCAGGATTATCCCAACTGTAAAATAGGGCAACTACTGCACCGAATAAGCCCATTACTGCTAAATAGGCTAAAGAAGTAGCGGATTTGCGCCCGAAAATTAAATCACCGATTAAAACTAATAATAAAGTGACTGTGACAATACCTTCTGGTAAAATCGTCACAGCGTTCAATTGACTAGCTATTTGACTAGAAAAATCCATAGTTATTCTTGTTTAAAACTATCATTAGTCAATATTACCCGAAAATCAGGGATTAATTATAATTGACTTGAGTTCCATGCTAGAATCTCTCATTTAACCTCAATTCGATCCAAGAATATCCAATATAGAAAGTTAAAAAGAAATTAGAATATAATTTGAGCAGTTTAGCATTAATTTTATCACGCTCACTGTTCCAGGTACTTCTGCAAGAAGTCTGTTGAGACAAAAAAAGTTATACAAAGTTCATGAATAGTAATAATAAATCAATCAAACATATTCTAGCGGTAGAATGCGGTAGTTGGAAAAAAACTTTTTTCTTAGATAGGAATCGATATTCTGTTGGCAGAAATTCTACCAATACCTTTTTTTGTCATCATAAAGCTATTTCTCGGAATCACGCCCATATTATTCGACTTAATTATGAGAGTTTGGTTAATGTGGGGGAGTCGGAAAATATTTTTTGGCTTGTGGATGGAGATTTTTTTGGTAATAGAAGCACGAATGGTGTCTATGTTAATGGACAGAAAAGCACTTGTCAACAACTTAATCCGGGGGATGTGATCTTTTTTGGTGGTATTGATGTTAAAGCTAAATATGATATAGTTGATCTTAGTTCTAAAACTTTTTTTAGTATTTCTTCTCCTGATTATAAGTCTCTTTTTACTTCTGATTTAAACAATTCAGATGATGGAGATTTGAGCATTTTTAGTTCTTTCTCGGCGGAAAATCTTGAGGCTTTAGAGTTAGTATCTCAGGGAGTTTTAATCGTCGATATAGAAACAACAAAAATCCTTAAAGTTAACCAATATTATTGTCAAATGTTTGGTTATTCTTCTGGGGAAATCATTGGTTTGAAATTGTCGGATTTAGATGGTTACGAAAGGGATATTATAGAGTATGATTTGTCGATCCTACAAAAATATCATGTAAGAGGCGATCGCCCCTCTATTCATAGAGATAAAAATAAACGATTAGTTCATGTGATTGTCAAGACGATTCCCCTTAATTATGAAGGGAAAAAGTGTGTTTTGTTGTCGGTGAAAAATAATCAAGATTTACAAAAATTGGAAGATATTTTGCGTTATCAACGTTATCACGATTTAAGGACTAATTTGGCTAATAAAAGTTTATTGGAAAAACAATTAGCATGGTCATTAGGTTTTAATAGTTTAAAAGAGTCACACATTGCTTTAATTAAAATTAAAATCAATAATTGGGATAATATCACTAATCAAAGTGCGATCGCCTCTTATAGCCCCTCGCAGATCTCATCTACTAATCAACTATTTGAAAAGTTTATTGCAATAGTTAAAAATCAACTATCATCTCTTGATTGTTTTTGTCGTTATTCCGAGGATGAATATTTTATTCTTAAGCAAGAAATAGAGAATAAATCTCAAGCTCATAGTTTGATCAAAAAAATATTAGAAGAGATAAAGAAACCTATTAAAATCGATAAGAAAGCAATAATTTTTAATGTTAACTGTGGTATTGCTATCCATCCTGAAAATGGTAAATACGTTGACGAATTAATAAATAATGCTAGTTTAGCTTTAGAATATAGTTATCAAAATGTAGTGAATAATTATCAATTTTATGAAGTAGATATTAGCAAAAAGATTAAGGAAAAAAATCAAGAAATTTTCTTTATATCTGACATAATCAGTGAAGGAAATTTTTTGATAAAATATAACCCAGTTTTTGAAGTAAATACGCAAGAAGTATTAGGATTGGATACCTATATTTTTTGCAACAAATATGAAGATAAAGAGTTAGATGAAATAGAAGTTTTAACGATAGCAAAAAGTCTTAATTATGATGATAATTTGCTATTATGGACATGGGAAGAAGTTTCAAAAAATTATCAATCATGGATTAAAAAACAAGGGGAAATTGACATTAAAATTAGTCTAAAAGTACTTTTTTCTACCTTTATAAAACCTGAATTTATCACGAATATAAATAAGTTCATTAATACCCAAAATCACCATCCTCAATGGGAATTAGAAATAGTTTTAGATATTGATTTTCTTGAACAAAAGTCGATGTTTAGTCTTGTAGAGAATATGACGAATAACATTTTATCGTTACCAGTAAATCTTGCTTTATTCAATCCTGATATAAATAATCTTATCAATTTGTATAGACACAATATAAAAATTAACTGCTTAAAAATTCCAGCAACATTAATTACTAATTTAGAAGCTAATTCCTTAGAAACAAATATGATTTCTCATCTAATTAGTATTAGTAAATCCTTAAATATAAAAATCATTGCGGAAGGGGTTAATAATGAGAGTCAAAAAAATATTTTATTAAATCTCGGTTGTCAAACAATGCAGGGTTTATTTTTTTCTCAACCCCTTTTATCGGAAGAAGTAGCAAGTTTTCTGTCTCAATAACAATTTTACGCCTACTCAATTCTTCCTCAGACAAACGAACCCTCAATATTTTTTCTCTAACCATTGACAATAGTGTCAATTGGCATTAATTAACCCTCTCCTGCCTGAATCATTGGCAGAAGCGCGGATAAATTCCACAAGGTGCTTAATCTGTTGGTTATCGGTGAGGGGTTGTAATTCCTCTAAGGCTTGATTAATCGTCAATTTAGAACGATAAAGGGTTTTATAGGCTTTTTTCAGCAATGATACTTGCTCACTACTGAAATTATTGCGTTTCAATGCCACTAAATTCAACGATCGCACATGAGAGGGATTACCTTCTACTAACATATAAGGAGGCACATCTCGATCGATTCTACTCATACCCCCTAACATTGCCATTGTGCCAATTTTCACGAATTGATGAATGCCTAACATTCCCCCAATTACTGCCTTTGATTCGATTTCTACATGACCTGCGATCGCCACTGAATTAGCAATAACGATGCGATCGTGTAAAATGCAGTTATGAGCAACATGAACATAAGCCATTAAAAGGTTGTCATTGCCGATAATGGTTGCTTCTCCTTCCCCTGTTGCCCGATTTACTGTTACATATTCTCTAATAACGTTGCGATCGCCTATTCTAACAATACTTTTCGCCCCTTTATACTTTAAATCTTGAGGTGCAAAACCCAAAGCTGAACCGGGGAAAATTTGATTATCACAGCCAATTTCGATGGGTCCTTCAATTGTAGCATGAGAGCCAACAGTAGTATTTGCTCCAATTTTCACATCAGCGCTAATTACCGCATAGGGTGCAACCTGCACAGTAGAATCTAACTCCGCTTTAGGATCAATGATAGCAGTAGGATGTATCACGGTTTTATCGTCACCTCAGTTATAAAATAATTAAATTAATCAAGGAGAGAGAAAAGCATTTGAGCTTCCACAGCCAGTTGATTATCAACTAAGCCTCGTCCTTGCATTTTAGCAATGCGGTTGCGTTTAAAAGACAGTAATTCTACCGTCATGATAAGTTGATCTCCCGGCACTACAGGGCGACGAAAACGAGCATTATCAACTCCTACATAAGCAAAAAATTTCCCCTTCATCCCCGGCAATAGGGTTAAAATCACCCCCCCCACTTGTGCAAGGGCCTCTAACTGTAAAACCCCCGGCATCAAAGGATTAGTCGGAATATGCCCTTGAAAAAAAGGCTCATTGATAGTTAAATTTTTTAAACCCACTGCTTTTTCCCCCGGTGTGTAATCTAAGATGCGATCGACTAAAGCGAAAGGGTAGCGATGAGGTAGTAATTCTCGAATTTCTTGAACGGTAAAATTCGTTTTTTCTATGGATGAGTGTTTTTCTTGCTCTGCTGTTGGTTCCATCGAGGATATTTCCTTAACTGCTATCAATAATGGTCATTAAGCCCTAAACAGAATATCACAGACCGTTCACCATGAGCAATAGTATTTTTTATCGATTAAGATACTTTGTCTAATCGTAGGGCAAAAAATTGTTAAGATTATCCAAGGAAGGGGTGATGAGGTGATTACTCTTCAGAAACTAAAACTTATAGTTAGAAGCTGAAAACGTTACTATGAAGCAGTTTATGAGGTTATTTTGCGAGGCAAGTATTACTATTGCTACCCGTAACTTTGCCTTAGGGGTAATTACTGGCATTATCATGAGTACAGTATTTTTCTCAAAAGTTTTGCATATCCATCACATCTTGTGATGAGACATCTGGTAGAAATCGGGCTATAAGCCCGAAATACTGTGCAAAAATCATAATTTTTATTAGATGTCTATTATTTTCACTCGTTTAATTTGATTTAACTTGAAATTGATAGTAAGAGAACTGGGCTTTTAAATCCACATAAGATTCGTTTATCAGGGAGAAATTCTTAATTCTTAATTCGCTTCTATCCACATTAAAGTTTGTCCATATTCTACTGGTTCCCCATTTTCCACCGCAATCTCCATAATTTTCCCGGAAACTTCCGCTTCGATCTCATTCATCAGTTTCATCGCTTCAATGATACAGACTACCTGCCCATTGGAGATGCGATCGCCGTTTTCTACAAAAGCAGGTTCACCCGGGGCCGGTGCTCGATAAAATGTACCTACCATCGGCGAGGTAATGGCTACCCAATTATCTGTCTTTTTAGAAGCAGGTTTTTCCACTATATGAGATGAGGAAACACCTACCTCAACAGGGCTGTTGTTTTCTTGAGAGAGGGGAGTAACGGGATGAGAAGACACCACTGGAGGAGAGATGGAATAAACAGTATTGTTACTGTAGGGATTCGTTTTTTGTAAGGTTAACTCAAAATCCCCCTCCTTAATCGCTAATTCAGCAATATCCGTTTTAGCGATCGCCTCTATAAATTCTCGTAGTTGATTAAAATCGATTGGCACTGTCAAATAATATTATTATAAATAGTTAGTTATAGTTACAGATTACGACAAAAAGAGAAGAAAAAGAAGAAAAAACGGTTTTATTTAATATTATGACAATCCGCCTTTATCTTCAGAGTTTGAGAGTCAGTAAAATAGACATCTTGCCTGTTTCTTGTAACAATTTGCCTGTTTCTGTTGGATAAGCCTAAATTACGAAAATTAAGTTATTCTCTCCCCAAATAACTATCATTCCTAGTATCTACTTTAATTTTCTCACCGATGGAGATGAATAAAGGAACCATAATTTGTGCCCCAGTTTCCAAAATCGCAGGTTTTGTACCGCCAGTAGCAGTATCACCCTTAACACCGGGATCCGTTTCCACCACTTCTAATACCACAGAAGTAGGTAATTCTACCTCTAAAACGGTATTATTCCAAAAGAGGATATTAACTTCCATTTCTTCTTTGATATACTTCGCTTTTTCCCCTACTTGTGCCTCTGATAACCTTGCTTCTTCAAAGGTTTCCATATCCATGAACACAAATTGATCACCCTCTTTGTAGGTGTGTTGCATGGTGCGCTTATCTAAATTAGCTTGAGGCACTGTTTCCCCTGCACGGAAGGTTTTTTCTACCACGTTACCAGTTTGAGCATTTTTGAGTTTAGTGCGTACGAAAGCCGAACCTTTACCCGGTTTAACGTGGAGGAATTCTACAACCTTCCAAACACTACCATCTAATTCAATACTTACACCGGGGCGAAAATCATTACTAGAAATCATAGAAGTTAATACTCTCCATCGTTATATTTATCTATTTTTAATTCACACTGGCTATAAAATACCTAAACTATATTCTCTCAAAATGGCACTGATGACAAGAAGATCAACGAATCTATCTTGAAAATGTCGATCGAACTATGAACTCGGCTGTGGTTGTCATGGTTTTTCCTCCTAACTGAACTTTTCATATCTATATTGTAGGCATTGATAACCAAAATCTAAGCTAGAATAATCAAAAAGATTTTAGAAAGTAACAAAAATGATTCCATTAAAAATAATAAACCAATGTGGAAGAAGCGATCGAATCTTTTTTATTTCCTGAACTTTAACTGTAGAACAAAAATGTTTTTACTCGAAGACGACAGTAATTTGTCACTGATGACAATTAATTTGGCACTGTACATTCAAAGAATCGGGATGACAGGATTTGAACCTGCGGCATCCTGCTCCCAAAGCAGGCGCGCTACCAAGCTGCGCTACATCCCGTTATAAGTATTTCCCATTATAATTTAAAAATCCTAACTTCGGCAAGGATTTATTAATCAGGATACCAAAACATACCCCTAATTCCTTCGGGATCAGGAATAAAGCCTAATCTTTTATAAAATTCTACCACAGGGGCATCAGCAAAGAGAGTTACATTACTAATGTCATCTTTGCGTAGTTTTTTGATAATATATTTCATAAAAGCTTTTCCTAAACCCTTACTTTGAAAACGAGGGTGAATGACTACATCCCAAATGGTGGCATTAAAAGCATGATCAGACGTAGCACGGGCAAACCCAATTAAAGAAGTTTTCGCCCCCCTTACTTCCCAAGCAGAAGCAACTAAATAACTATGATCTAAGGCTTTCTTTACTTTTCTTAATGGTCTTCTTGCCCATCCCACAGAGTCGCATAGTTCCTCCAACTCATATAAATCAATAGTTTGATTGGTACTAAAGAAAATCTTACTGCGACCAAAGACTTGTGGGTCAAGATTTAACCAGTCTCTCTCATCGGTTTTGTCGGAGAGAATATTATCATTATCGGCTTTTGTGAATAGTTTTTGTAACCAAACCATGTTTGGAGAGAGCTATTATTTTGATGATAACAGGAGTTTATTTTTATCCTTGAATTAGATGATAATAGCATAATTTACGTTTTTACTAACATTCTACCAAGGAAAAATCTTAATCATTGGGGATGTCTAATGAATTTAGCTGAGGTTCTTTTGATTACAATTCACTGGGGAATTGTTGTTCAAATTCGGCTTGAATAAGCATTTGATAGTATCTTAAAGCAATGATAATTAATCCTAATCTAGCTATGGAGATATTTTGATTTTTTTTAAATACCTCTCCCCAGATGCGACAATATTTTTCTACATTTAAAATTCTCTTTGTTAGATTGTCTAAGAATGTTAAATAATTAATTTTATTTTCTTCTATTTTATCTACAATAGTGACTAATTCTCTAATTAATTCTCCTTCATAACTATCATATAAATTAAGGCATTGATAATCGATTAATTCTGGTTTGTTTAACTGCCAGTCATTCAATTTAAACTCTAAATTATTTAATTCTATTAAATTTTGTTCATGGGCAGATTTTAATAATGAACAACATCTAGCATGGGTATAATAATAACTAAATTTTATTGTTTCTTCTTTCTTCTTCCCTTGACTCTTATTCTTTTTTAATATTTCTATTTGCTTAATTTTGCTAATCTCATTTAACCATTTATTTAAGAGGCGATCGCACACTTTTATTTCTAGCCAATCATCATTATGAATATTAATTTCTAAATCCCAGTGTGAATAATGCTCATGAAATAACTGAATAATTCTTGCTAAAAATAGACAATTATCTTGGTTTAAATTAATTTTTAATTGCTTTAATAAAGGAGTTTTATAACTCAAAGACTGGGAATTATTAGTTAACAAAAGAGAGATATTAGATAAAGGTAAGTCAGAATAAATTTTTGCTTGACTATTGATAATAATAATTGATTTGAGCAAACAACTTTTGACAAAACTATTTAAAGCATAGCTATCTGTTAAAAACATCTTTATTACTAATAGGCAAATCTCGAATTAAATGCCAATGATTTTGATGAAGATTATGACTAACATTGCCACAGTGAGGACAAGTAGCGAAAGTATCTTTTATTTCGACTTCTATAATGATTTCACGTCAAAATTATGATATTCGGTAACTTCAATACCATCTAAATTCAGTAATTCAGCTAAAAGTAATTTCATAATCAAGAAAAGAGAGTATTCTGTATAAAATTCTACAATATCACAACAATCTCGGTAGAACCCCGAAAATAAAGCTCAAATTCGATCGTTAATTGAACAAACTACTCAAAATCAAGCAGAAATTAGGGAAGTTAGACAACAAAAGGCTTCCCTAAGTAAAATGTTTGTCGAACGTGTTGGCATTATGCGTAGTATGCAATCAGAAATAAAGTAATTGCAAACAGAAGATAAAATAATCTTAAATCATTTGTTCGGAGAAAACCAAAATTAAGATTTTTGATTGGTTTGCAAAAGCATAATGTATTGTAATATGTAATATCTGTACAGGGTTTTAACCCTTCTTTTATCAATAGACATCTCCAACAATTCCTAAAAATTGGGTTATAACCCTTATTCTATCGTTGTGAAATGATAGTTTCTGGAGATGTCTAATGATATGAAGTTACGGACTCATCGTTCATCTGCCAACCCATCCGAACACTGAATCTGTCCTAACTTATGAGCGTGGAGTACTTCAGCTTCACAGATATAGATAATGCCTGAATAATCCTCAAAAAACTGTACTGCCACCTCATCGGAAATCTTCAATGCCATCTCTCTATTAGTGGTAAGTACTTCAATCTTCACATTGGAATAAGTATCAGAAACGTTGGGTTGTCCAGACGATCGAACGTTTCGACTACCTTTACCACCGCAGGCCATTACAGTATAACCCGTCGCTCCAGCATCGTCAATAATCTTAGCGATTGGTTTTAACAATAACTTTTCTGTGACAATGACGAGTTTATTATGTTTTCCCATATATGTTACCTCTTAATAGATGTAATTATTTAATGAATGTAATTAATAAATGACCTAAATTGAGTCTGAAAATGTAGTATTCATTTCTTATTTTATTAAGAGTATTTAAGCTCATAGCTATAAATGACTTAGATTAAAATAAAATGTTTTGCCTACATTCTATAGGTTACATCACAATAAAACATAAGAATTACTTATGCAAAGGACTTGATTATTACCATTTTTTCCTTGTTAGTGATGACTGTTATCTTATCACAAATGTTTAAATTGTGACAATATAGAACTTTTTTAAGTTGCTCATAATTGCTGAAATGACCTTTAAATATTGATTTTTAGAGAAAAGCAATTTATTCTCTTTTGATCAGTATTTAGGAATAAAGACTTTTTTGATATTTAAGGAAAAAAGCAATTAGAAGAAAAAAGCATAAGTTTAACTTATTAATATCTTTAATAATTTCAGTCAATATCTTGTTAAAAAATGTTGCTTATTGGTTCAACTTTTTCATACACTTAATATTATGGTTTTTGCCTAAATCATAGAATATTATCTATAAAAAAGCAACTTAAAGATACAACTATTTTTTTAGGTTTTCCAACCTATAGTAATCAGGAATGAATTATGAGAATACGATCGCCCCTAACCCCTCTTAAATAAACTCACAGGGGTAGGTATTTTACGCTCTAGTGTTGGCGAGACAAGGTGGACAAGGGGGAAAAGTTGACAAGGAGGAATAACCGTACAAAGCGAGTTCGGTTAGGTATATTACAAGAATCCCTGAAAACACCAATTTTGGTATGTAATATCTACCTTGTCACCTTGCCTTCATTCCTTCCTTGTCTTGCCTTCACCCAAATATTAAAAACCTGCCCTTGTGAGTCTTAAATAAAGGGGGAACTCAGTTTAAATTTCTCACAAATAATTCAGAACTGCTATGGAACGGGCATTTTGTCCGTAGATCCATGTCTAAAAGATGTACATAAATAATATGGAGTGAAAACAATGAATAATTTTGAATCTAAGCATTCACAGCCAAAGTTGGATCGGGAAGAGGGATGGATTGTGCAGGTGTATGGCAGTAATCGCCGTTTGCTCTGTGTTTTAGAACCTTCTCACGGTTGGATTTTCTTGTTCGGTTGCAGTGTAGGGGTACTTCTTTCAGTAATTTGGATTAATGCCGCTCGTTACAGTCCTCCCTTAGAACCTACTGCACCAAAAGATTCTCCCGTCTTGCAAGTGGATTAGTGCGAACGCATTTTGGTAACACAAAAGAAATACTTATATTTCTCATTAAATATTACGTTTCAAATTTATGTTAGAAGGGGTGAAAATCGTTGCTTTTTACGATAGACTAAAACCAATGAATTTTTGTTGTTCATAGAAATAAGTCTATAGCTATTGATAGCAGTCCTGCGTCAGTTTCTAACATCGTTCAGAGAGTGATTATCTTTGAAAACAATATAAACAGGTTATTTCGTTGCACCTGTGCTGTAGTGGTGAAAAACACTTCACCTGAACTTTTTCCAGCTTATTTGTCACAATAGTCACGCCTCATTAGAGGAGGCATAAGGAGGTATTAATGGATTTTTTGTCCCTTTTCTTGATGGATTTTGTAAAGCAATTGCAGTCCCCGACTCTCGCTTTTTTGATTGGTGGAATGATCATTGCCGCTCTTGGTAGTGAATTGGTAATTCCAGAGGCGATTTCTACAATCATTGTCTTCATGTTACTCACCAAAATCGGTCTGACTGGTGGCATTGCAATCCGCAATTCCAATTTGACGGAGATGATCTTACCCGTATTGTTTGCCATTGTAACAGGTATTGTAATTGTTTTTATTGCCCGTTATACATTGGCTAAAATGCCAAAGGTCAAAATGGTAGATGCGATCGCAACGGGGGGATTATTTGGGGCGGTGAGTGGTTCTACTATGGCGGCTGGTTTGACGTTGCTAGAAGAACAAAACATTCAATTCGAGGCATGGGCAGGGGCGCTTTATCCCTTCATGGATATTCCTGCTCTGGTTACTGCCATCGTAGTTGCGAATATTTATCTTAGCAAGAAGCAAACTCGTATGAGTGAGGAACTCATCCAAGAAGAATCTCTAGCTAGAGAGGCAGTTTTAGCCGGTGAATATCACAGCAACCCTGACTATCCTAGCACCAGACAGGAGTACCTTAATCAACAGCGTAGTAAGGTAAACAGTGGAGTCAAGATCTGGCCTATCATCGAGGAAAGCCTTCGAGGTCCGGCCTTATCAGCAATGTTACTCGGTCTAGCTCTTGGTATATTAACTAAACCAGAAAGTGTTTATGAAAATTTTTATAGTCCCGCCTTTCGTGGCTTACTTTCTATCTTGATGTTAGTCATGGGGATGGAGGCTTGGTCAAGAATTGGTGAACTTCGTAAAGTAGCGCAGTGGTATATTGTATATAGTGCATTAGCACCTTTTATCCATGGGCTTATCGCTTTCGGTTTAGGTCTGATTGCCCACTACACCATGAACTTTAGCATGGGAGGCGTGGTGATTCTCGCTGTCATTGCTTCTTCTAGTTCCGATATATCTGGTCCTCCCACCTTACGAGCAGGTATCCCGTCAGCTAATCCCTCGGCTTATATAGGTTCATCCACAGCTATTGGTACTCCCATCGCTATTGGCTTGTGTATCCCGTTTTTCCTAGGTCTTGCTCAGGCAATTATGGGGGGCTGATCTCGCCTCAATATTGCTCGGTTAAGAAATTTATGATTGTGGGTGAAGATAAAAGGCAAAGGGTACTCATGCAAGAATTTCCTTAAATTTCAGTTCTGAGTTCTGAGTTCTGAGTTATCCTCACATTCCGCATTTTCGACACTAACCGAGCAGTATTAAAGTGGATTGGGTGAATTTTTCTATTTCTACTAAAGTTAGAGGCTGGTTATTGCCATTTTCATTTAACCACAATAAATATTCGATGTTTCCAGCAGGTCCTGTTATAGGAGAATAGGTTAAATTTTGGTATTGCCATCCTAATTTTAAGGCATGGGTTAACACTTGATTAATGGCTTCGCCTTGTAAACGATAATCCCTGACAACGCCGTTTTTGCCGACTTTGCCTTTACCTACTTCAAATTGAGGCTTGACCAATAAGATCGCATCTCTCGGTGTTACCAATAATTCCCATAGTTTATCTAAGACTTTGGTAAGGGAAATAAAGGATAAATCCATGACTCCTAAATCCGCAGGTGTTTCTCCTTGATAGAGTTTTTCGGGGGTAAGATGGCGAAAATTTGTCCTTTCTAAGAGGGTTAGTCTTTCATCTTGTCTAAGTTTCCACGCTACTTGCCCATAACCGACATCCACACCATAAATTTTTTTCGCTCCCTGTTGCAAGAGGCAATCGGTAAATCCCCCTGTGGAAATACCGCCATCTAAGCAGATTCTTCCCTCTACTTCTATCTGAAAAGATGCGATCGCCTTGATCAATTTTTCTCCTCCCCTAGACACAAAAGGAGGTTCTGATTCAACTTCTATATTACTATTAAGATCAATTAAAGTCCCCGGTTTATCGACTATTTGCCCTTTTACCCTTACTTTTCCCACTCTAATTAATTTCTGAGCGATGGTTCTGCTCTCACAAAAACCTTTATCTGTCAAGAGTACATCTATTCTTTCTTTTGGCAAGTCAATTTCTCCTTTCAGACTAAACACGATCTATTATCTACTTTAACACAAATTACAATTACCTAACTTCACAAAAATGAGTTAAGATAGATAGTATATTAATACCTATGTACCAATAAATTAAGATTAAGCTAATCTGAAAAAAAGTCACATAGAGAAAAAAATAGATTATCATTGAGTAGAGTTAGACAGCAAAAAAACATAATGGCTACAAGTACAACAGCTCAAAATTCCGATAAGGAAAAAGCATTAAATCTCGTCCTCAATCAGATTGAGCGTAGTTTTGGTAAAGGCTCAATTATGCGTCTGGGGGATGCGACAAAAATGAGGGTAGAAACCATCTCCAGTGGTGCTTTAACCCTTGATCTCGCCCTCGGTGGTGGATTGCCTAAAGGTCGTATTATTGAAATTTATGGTCCTGAAAGTTCGGGAAAAACAACCCTTGCCCTTCATGCCATCGCAGAGGTACAAAAAGCAGGAGGTGTTGCGGCTTTCGTGGATGCGGAACACGCATTAGATCCCACCTATTCAGCAGCGTTGGGGGTGGACATTGATAATTTACTTGTAGCTCAACCCGATAACGGTGAATCTGCCCTTGAAATTGTGGATCAGTTGGTGCGTAGTGCGGCGGTGGATATTGTGGTAGTGGACTCAGTAGCGGCTCTTGTACCCCGTGCTGAAATTGAAGGGGAGATGGGAGATTTGCAGGTAGGTTTACAAGCCCGTTTGATGAGTAAAGCGTTGAGAAAAATAGCAGGAAATATTGGCAAATCTGGATCGACTGTTATCTTTTTAAACCAATTACGTCAAAAAATTGGTATCAGTTATGGTAGCCCAGAAGTAACAACTGGTGGTACTGCATTGAAATTTTATGCCTCCGTGCGCTTAGATATTCGCCGTATTCAAACCCTGAAAAAAGGTAGTGAAGGGGAATACGGGATTCGAGCCAAGGTAAAGGTTGCGAAAAATAAAGTAGCGCCTCCTTTCCGTATTGCGGAGTTTGACATTATTTTTGGTTCGGGTATTTCTCAGATTGGTTGTCTTTTGGATTTAGCGGAAAAAACCAATATTGTTAACCGTAAGGGTGCTTGGTATAGCTATGAGGGTGATAATATTGCCCAAGGTAGAGATAATGCCGTTAAATATTTAGAGGAAAATCCCACTATTGCAGAGGCGATCGAACAGAAGGTTAAAGCTGAATTAGAGATTAATAATGTCAGTTTTGGTAGTTCTAGCGATGACGTTGATGCTGATACAGAAGATTTCAATATTGATGAATAAAAGAGTTGGGAGTTGGGTGAAAGGGTGAGAGGGTGAATGATTAAATAACATCTAACACCTGACACCTGCAACCTGACACCTCTTAATTGTTGATTGTTAATTGTTCGTTACCTTTCTAGGGTAAAATAAACAAAATAAGATTTTATTGAGAAGGATAGATATTGTGGCTTTTAAGATCGGTTTATTAGGACTAGGTACTGTCGGTACAGGTACAGCAGATATTTTATTGAATCCTGATGGCAGACATCCCCTCCTTCAAAATATAACTATTCATCAGGTAGGGGTGAAATCTCTTGAGAAAAAACGCACTATTGATTTACCCCCTGAAATTCTGACGACAGATTTGGAAGCCATTGTTACTAATCCTGAGATTGATATTGTTGTCGAGTTAATCGGTGGTTTAGAACCTGCTCGTAGTCTCATTTTAAGAGCGATCGCATCTGGTAAGCACGTTGTGACGGCAAATAAAGCAGTAATTGCCCGTTATGGTGGCGAAATCTTTGCCGCCGCTAATGAAGCAAAAGTATATGTATTGTCAGAGGCGGCAGTGGGTGGGGGTATTCCCATTGTTGAGCCTTTAAAACAGTCTTTAGGGGCCAATCGTTTAGAGAATATTATCGGTATCATTAACGGTACAACTAACTATATTCTCACGGAAATGACGGAAAAAGGCTCAGATTTTGGGGATGTGTTAAAGGTTGCCCAAGATTTAGGTTATGCGGAAGCTGATCCCACTGCGGATGTGGAAGGTTATGATGCGGCCGATAAAATCGCTATTTTGGCTTCCCTTGCCTTTGGTTGTCTGGTGAAACGGGAAGATGTTTACTGCGAGGGTATCACCAAAATTACCGCTAGTGACATTAATTATGCAGAAAAATTGGGCTTTGTGATTAAATTACTTGCGATCGCCCATAAAGTTTTTTCAACCCCAGAAAACCAATTACAATTAAGGGTACATCCCACTTTTGTGCCTGTATCCCATCCCTTAGCTAACGTTAACGGGGTTAATAACGCCATTTTAGTAGAAGGTTCACCCCTCGGACAAGTGATGTTTTATGGACCCGGTGCCGGTTCTGGACCTACTGCTAGTGCGGTGGTTGCTGATATAATGAACATTGTGGGGGTTCTCAATACTGATAAAAAAACCGATAGTCTTGATTCTCTCTTAAGTTGTTCTCCTCAAGGTCAAGGTCAAATTAGCCCCATAGAGGACGTTTACAGTCGTTTTTATGCCCGTTTCTTGTGTGCCGACGTGCCGGGAGTCATCGGTCATTTAGGTACTGCTTTTGGCGAAAATAACGTCAGTTTAGAGTCCATTGTCCAAATCGGTTTTCAAGATAATTTAGCGGAAATTGTAGTTGTCACCCATCGTGTTAGGGAAGGAGATTTCCGAGGTGCGATCGACGAAATCCGCAGTTTGAACGCCATTAAGAATATTCCTAGTATCGTTAGAGTCCTTTAATTTGAGTACGGAGTGAGAGCGTCTCGCTCTCTTATTCGTTCGGAGTGCGGGGTTTGGAGAATTTTTAATTGCATATTTTAACTGTTCTCTGTTCCCTTTTTCTTAATTTTTATTTTTTGCCCTTGTTGAAAGGAGAGAAAAAACCATTTATACACCGCCTCTTGCTAAATTAATCGAACAATTACAGAAATTACCGGGTATTGGTTCAAAAAATGCCCAAAGATTGGCATTACACATTATTAAACGCTCGGATAAAGACGCAGAAAACCTCGCCCAAGCCATTCTTGATGCCAAAAGAAAGGTTGGTTTCTGTCAGAAATGCTTTCACTTATCGGCTGATCCTGTGTGTGAAATCTGTCGTAATCCCAGTCGAGATCAAACTACTATCTGTGTCGTGTGTGATTCTAAAGATGTCATCGCCCTAGAGAAAACCAGAGAATATCAAGGATTATATCATGTGATTGGGGGCGTTATTTCCCCGATGGATGGTATAGGCCCTGAACAACTACATATACAACAACTAATTCAAAGGGTTAGTCAAGAGAAAACTCAAGAGGTGATTTTAGCTATCAATCCTAGTGTGGAGGGAGAAACTACTACTTTATATATTGGGCAATTACTCAAACCTTTTACTAAAGTAACCCGTATCGCCTTTGGTTTACCGATGGGAGGTGATTTGGAATATGCGGACGAAGTTACCCTTGCTAGGGCATTAGAAGGGCGCAGAGATTTTAGCTGAGTTCGAAGTTCGGGGTTTTGAGTTAAAATTAAAAAGTTATTTTTCGACATGGGAAACAAAACGATGGGCAACGGTTTCGGGTTGAATCGCTGATAATACCACATGGTTGGAGTCTGTGATGATTACTGCTCTGGTTCTTCTGCCGTAAGTAGCGTCAATTAATTTACCTTGTTCTCTTGCTTCGCTTATTATACGTTTAATGGGGGCGGATTCAGGACTAACAATGGCAATGACTCGATTGGCGGCAACTATATTCCCGAAACCAATATTGATTAATTGAATATCCATACATTTTACTGATAGTTGACAGTTTTGAATTTATCCTTTATCTTATCGCTATATTTTGAGAATAACAATAATTTTCGTCAATATTCTCGCAAATTTGCTATTTTTAAACCATAGACACTTAATAGTTCATAGTTCATAGTTGTTAATTATTCATTATTCATTAAATCATGGATTTGTTGCGATCGCTACCTATTGGTATATATATTGAAAAGCCTATTTCATGGTTACATAAATTAGATCCCCGTGTAAAATTAGCATGGTTAATGAGTCTAATATTGAGTCCATTATTGGCAAATCCTTACTGGCGTATTTTTTTAGTAGTTTTTCTAGTTTTAGTGACATTTTTAGCGGCAATTCCTTGGCGAATCCAAAAAACGCAGGTTAGTATTCTTGTTTTTTTTCTGAGTTTAGTATTTTTAATAACTACCTTTTCTGCCGATGGTTTTAATCTCACTTTTCAACCGCCTTTACCTCCTAGTGAATTACCGACTCCTGTAACAGTTAACAATTATCGCTATGTGTTATTAGAAATTGGTAATTTTGCAGTGACAAGAAGATCTTTAGATTTAGCCGTGAGAGTAACTACTTTAATTTTTACCCTTATTTATAGTAGTAATTTATTTCTTTTAACTACTGCCCCTGAAAAAATAACCGCAGGAATTGAAGATATATTATCACCTTTAAGACGGTTTAATTTACCCATTACAGAAATTGTTTTAACTTTAACTTTAGCCTTAAGATTTATTCCTTTAGTGTTAGAAGAAGCACAGAATTTGATTAGATCAGTGAAAACAAGGGCGATTAATTGGAAAAAATTAGGCTTAAAAAAGGGTATGCAAATATGGTTAATTGTCGCTGAAAAACTATTACAAAATATTCTCTTAAGGGCTGAACAAATAGCCATTGCGATCGAGGTTAGAGGTTTTACGAATCCCCATGATCACTTAGTGCAATGGCATGAATTAAAATTAATAAATACAGACTTTTTTGCTATTTTTAGCCTATTTCTATTTTGGTTTTTACGGTTAAAATATGGTATTTAGTCCTCCTGATACCTGACACCTGACATCTACTCATTACTCATCTTCCGCAGAAGGAATATCCGAGGGAGTAATACTATTAATTAAATTAATAATTTGATCTCCTTTCTCCAAAGAAGAATCATGGACAAAACGTATTTCTGGAGTATGTCGCATACGGATACGATGCCCTAACTCTCTGCGTACAAAAGGAGTACAAGCCTTTAAGCCTTCCATGGTTTCGACTTTGGCTTCTGGAGTGCCATAAATACTGACAAAAACCTTAGCGTGTTGTAAATCTCCTGATATTTCTACATCGAGAATACTAACCATTCCTGCTCCAACTCTATCATCTTTAATTCCACTGATGAGCATTTGACTGATCTCTTTTCTGATCAGAGATGAAACTTTTTCGACACGACGACTACTTGCCATAATTCTTTTCTTTAAAAATTTTACTATCTATAGCCCTACACAGGGGTTACTCCTAACATCGCTTTTAAGGTAAAGTAGAGAAAAAAGAAACCACCAATCATTAATCCTAAAAGTGCGATCGCAGTTGCGGGTTTATTAAAAAAAGGCTTTACTTGTTCCCAAAGGAAGAAAAAGATTCCTAAAATCAAACTCACCATATAACGAGGATAGCGTGATACATTTTCCCAAAAACCGTCCATAGTTGTCTTCAGAATAATTTTAATAGTTAAAGTTAATCAAGTATAGTTTAACAGTTATCTTCCATGGATTATCAATCTTTTTTGATTTTATGGGCAAAATGGTCAGTTTTCTGAAAATTATGCTACTATCAGCAATAAATATTTAAGAAAATACGTTTATGGGTAAGGTTTTAGTCTTGAATGCCTCCTATGAACCGCTTAATATTACAAGCTGGAAAAGAGCGGTTATTTTATTAATCAAAGGAAAAGCCGAACCGTTAGAAAATTATGAAACCTTTATTTGTCCGACTTTTCCCACTCCTTCTGTCATTAGGTTACGGCACTATGTCAAAGTTCCCTATAAAGAAATTCCTTTAACTCGCAGAAATATTTTAGAGCGCGATCGCCACTGTTGTCAATATTGTGGTTATAGAGGGGAACAATTAACCTTAGATCATATCATGCCTCGATCGCGTGGCGGGGGGGAGACTTGGGAAAATCTAGTGACAGCCTGTGTGCGTTGCAATATCAAAAAAGGGAATCGCACCCCTAAAGAAGCCCATATGCCTTTGCATAAATTACCCAGAAAGCCTTATAGTAGTCTTCACTTTGAAATTGTTAAATGTACCAAAGACAATCTTAACCACAAATGGCGTAAGTATGTGATAGGAATTTAGAATTAAGTCGAGTTTGCTGAATAAATCAGAAGACATAAAAAATCAATAGTTTTGATGTAATATATGACTAAAAGTCTATCAGAAAATGCGATCGCATTTATTAATAACTGGGAAAATAAGAAAAAAAAGTGATTTAAAAATAGTTATTCAAACTAACAAATTATGGGTACATCATACAACCTGAGTTCGACATAAAATCTTAAGTGATGAAAGGTGTCAGGTATCAGGTGATGCACTGAGGGTAGCCGAAGTGTGTTAGGTGTTAGGTTAAAGAATTGATAAAAAACTTATGTTTAT
>CAYPDC010000052.1:0-27755 GCA_964409355.1 uncultured Cyanobacterium sp. | reverse complement strand
AGGGGAAAGGGTGATGAGGGGAAGGGGTGATGAGGGGAAGGGGTGATGAGGGGAAGGGGTGATGACTCATTACTCATTACTCCCTACTCCCAATTCCCAATTCCCAATTCCCAATTCCCAATTCCCAATTCCCAATTCCCAACTCCCAACTCCCAACTCCCAACTCCCAACTCCCAACTCTTACGAAAAAAGTAATTGATTATCAAAAATGTTGCATCTAGCCGAAGTTATAAAAGATACTGACACAGAGAAACTATTACTACATCTTCTTGCAGTGGAGGAGTCAAAGTTACAATGGACTTTTTGCAACAATCAGTATATGACTTTTGACAATGAGGATAATTTTACCGAAGGTTTATTATTATTAGTCGAATTGAATGATGAGGGTGAAATTGTACGTTGTCAATTAGCAAAAAATTGGATTTTAGACTTATTAAAAGAATACTTAGTTGAAGGAAATTTTCACAGTAATATTAATATACCTGAAGAAGAAGCCCGACTGGAAAAATGGCGACAAGAATTAACCTCGCAAAATCAGGATTTAACCCGTATGCGTTTAGAAGTGGAAACCAGACGAGAAGAATTGCAACAGTTAGAACAAAGTTTATCATGGGAAAAAGAAAAACTCAAATCTCACAATCATGAATAGACTAATTCTTTATTTCACTAGACATAATCAATGATAAAATTCAGACTTCATACCTAAAATTTGTCTTAATATCTGACTAAACTAAATGGTAAAACACAAATCCGAAATTATTTCCCGTTTCCTTAACCCTGCCCTTAAATTCTGGGTGCGATCACAACTTCAAGACATAGAAACATTAAACATCGAAATTCACGGGGGAGATAGGAATATTTTAAGAGGGAAAATAGAGACAGTTTTTCTTCAAGCAGAAAAGGCAAATTATCAAGGAATTTATATCAATCATGCCTTAGTAAAAACCGAAGAAATCGCCGTTAATTTAGGCGGAATTTTAAGAGGAAAACCTTTAAAATTATTACATCCCATTTTAGCAGAAGGAGAATTAAAACTACAAAAAAATGATTTACAAAAATCTATTAAATCAGAATTATTAACTCAAGGATTAATTGATTTAGTTGCCCTATTATTAGAACATAAAGCCATTGAAAATCATCATCAGATTTTAGAAGAATATAGCTTTAATTGGCAAGATATTACCCTATTCAGCGATAAATTTATTATAACAGGAATCATCGAAAATAAAAAAGCAGAAAAAAATACCATCATTATTACTGCTGATTTAAGTCTAAAAAATGACCATACTTTACTATTTAATCCTGTCGAAATTCAGGGAATTTTATCATCAGAAATCATGGTTATTGATAGTTTTGAAGTGGATTTAGGTAATGAAGTTGCGATCGAGTCTCTAATTATCAACGAACAAGAATTATTCTGTCAAGGAAAAATTAAGATTGTCAGTGATTAAGCCATACTCAGCAAGGTGATACGAAGATACTATATTAGTTCGATGCAAGAATGTCTGATTTAGGAAGGTTTCAGGTAGCAGGTTTCAGGTTTAATTTTTTTGAATAGTAAATATTTTAATTTTATGATCAAAGAACTTTCATTGTTAAACTATTATTAGAGTAAGAGCAAAATTATCCCTACTGAATTGTCATGAATTCACTCAATCAAGCCTATCAATTATTTATAGATGAAGTACCCGAATTATTACAAGACATCGAAAACGGTTTACTTAATCTCCATCAAGATAGAAGTACCTCAGTAATTCACGGAATGATGAGAGCAGCTCATTCCCTCAAGGGTGGTGCCGCAAGTGTGGGTTTGCAGGGAATAAAAAATATTGCCCATAAGTTAGAAGATTATCTCAAGGCTCTATATAATCAAGATTTAGTTATCGATGGAGAGTTAGAAGATTTATTTTTAGAGGGGTTTGATTGTTTAGCGATACCTCTACGACAACAATTAGAAACAGGAGACTTCGATCGCACCTCCGCCCAAAATAAAGCAGAATTAGCATGGCAGAAACTAGACGCAAAATTAGGGAATGCCATAGAGAAAGTAGAAGACTATCTTCCTTCTTCCGCAGATTTAGGTATTGATATGGTAGCATCTATCTTCGAGGTGGACATTGCTCAAGAAATTCGCCGTTTAAAAGGAGTTATGGCTTCTCCTGACAGTTTCAATCCCACTGAAGAGTTAACAGAATCCTTGGAAATATTACATGGATTAGCAGAAGTGGTGAATCTTCCTGGGTTTTCTCTTATCATTTCGATGGCACAACAGGCATTAGAAAAACACCCTGATAAAACCATTATTATCGTTGGTTTACTGGTGCAAGATTTAGAGGAAAGTCGGACTTTTGTAATCGGCGGCGATCGCATCTCAGGGGGGAATCCCTGCTCAAATTTACTAACATTAGCGGAAGACAATCAGGCACAAGTAGAAGCAAAAGTTTTACACAAAATCGCCCAAAGTCAGCAAAATACCGTCAGTGTAGAAGATCCAGTATATCAGTTTTTCATGGCAGAAGTACCAGATTTACTCCACGAAATGGAAACAGGATTACTTGCCCTCAAAGAAGATAAAACCATTAATAACATTAATGATATAATGCGTTCTGCCCATTCCCTCAAAGGCGGTGCCGCTAGTGTTGGTTTAGACAGCATAAAAGATATGGCACACAAACTCGAAGACTATATCAAAGCCTTATTCGATGAAAGTGTCATTGTCGATGATAAATTAGAAACCCTTTTCCTTTCTGGGTTTGATTGCCTTAAAAATGCCCTTGAGGAGCAAAAAAAAGACGGGAATTACTCCCTACAGTGGCAAGAAGAATCTCTCTTGATATGGCAACAACTAGATGATAAATTGGGATACATCGATAATAGTGGCTATCTTCCCTCCTCCGCCGATTTAGGAATCGATATAATGCAATCCTTATTTGAGATAGATATTGCTAGAATCATAGAACAATTACAGGAAGATCTCGGCATCTGCACCCCAGAAGAATTAAGTATTGCCGTTACCCCTGTCTTAGAAGTGTTAATTGGCTTTAGTGAAATCGGTGACATGAAAGGCTTAAAAGCCATTGTTGACAACACTTCTTCCGCTATCAAGGAAAATCCAAATCAAATAAACACCATCGTTAAACTTCTGATTAAAGACTTAACCCAAGCCAGAGAGGATGTTTTATCAGGTAACTCCAATGAAGGTGGTAAACCTTCCCCAGAATTAAGCCAATTAGCACATCATGGCAATAATGAATTTGATAACAATGATATTGGGGAATTAGTAGAAGGAGATAATCTTTTCCATCCAGAAGCATTAGACAGCAGTGGGGATGAGAGTCTATTAGACTTTGCTGATTTAGCCTCAGCAATTAATGATAGTTTTGATAGTTTTTCCCAAGCGGAAACAGACAATGAAAATATTTTCAATACTCCCCTAAATAATGACTTTGTTAATTTTGCCCAAGAAACGGAAAAATTAGCAGAATCAGAGGATTTCAACTCATTTAACCTAGATAACTCCGAAGAAAATATCTTTGCTAGTTTTAATGAAGATAATCAGAGTCAAGGTGAATTTTTTAACGATGAAGATGACATTTTTGCTAATTTTAGTGAGGATAATTATAGCCAAGCCAAACCTTCCTCTGATGCAGATATATTTACGGATAATGTTTTAGAAGCAGAAGGTAACAATAATGGCATTTCTGAACAACAAAGGGAATTACAAGCACAATCCTATCTATTCTTTATGGAGGAAGCGGTGGAGTTAATTGCCCTCATTGATGATAATTTAGAAACAGTATTAGAGATGAGGAATATTAATGATATTAATGAAGTTGCAAGGGCAGCTCATTCTTTGAAAGGCGGCTCTCGCAGTGCAGGATTAGAAGATATTGGTATGATAGCCTTAAGGGTTGAAAAAAGTCTTAAAGCCTTGTTTAATGACAATATCCCCCTTGATGAAGACAGAAAAACTTATCTGCGAGACATCTATCAAACTCTCCGTCAAGCCATAGTGGCAAGGATGGAAAGTCAACCTTTTGATGAAAAGTCAGCGATGGAGAGAGTAAACGAGCAATGGGAGGAGTTTGAGGTAGAATATGGCGAGGAAATTGCTAAATCTGAGGAATATTTACCTTCTTCTAGTGATTTAGGTATCGATATTGCTACTTCTATCTTTGAAGTGGATGTGCCTGAAGGCATTGCTAATCTACAACAAGCCTTAGATTCTGGGGATGAAATGGAATTGCAAGATACCCTCTCGATGCAAATTGAGGTGTTTTCTGGTTTCGGGGAAATGTTAGCTTTACCCGGTTTTACTGCCATCTGTGCAACGGCAAATAAGGCATTAACAAATAATCCCAGTCAAATCCCCGCCATTACCCAAGCCTTTATCAATAATTTACAAGAAGCTCAAATTTTAGTCATGGGGGGCGATCGCACCTCTGGGGGAGAACCTAGTACAGAATTATTAACCTTAGCAGGAGAAACCCCCTCGATTATAGAATCGACGGAGAAACCCATTGATACCAGTGATCAAGCCTACGGATTCTTTATTGAAGAAGCACCAGAATTATTACAAATCATTGAATCAGGGTTGTTAACCTTAAGGCTCGATCGTAGCACGAACAAAATTCATGAGATTATGAGAGCCGCTCATTCCATCAAAGGCGGTGCGGCAAGTGTTGGCTTGGAGGCAATTAAAACCATCGCCCATCAGTTGGAGGATGCGTTTAAAGTTTTATATAATCCAGATATTGATATTGACACCGACTTAGAAAGTTGGTTACTCGAAGGATTTGACTGTCTGCAAAATGCCCTTACTAATCAAATGGAAACAGGCACTTATAAACCTGAAGAAGCCTTAGAAGAGGCATCGCAAATTTGGGCAAAAATTAAAACTAAATTAGGGGCATATTTGGATCGCGCTGACGACTACATTCCGTCATCCTCTGATTTAGGAGTGGATATGGTACAATCCATGTTTGAGATAGACGTAGAAGAGGAATTGCAACGGTTAAGAAATGTCTTAGCCAATCCCTCTAGCCAACCCTTAGCAGGAGAATTAAGAGCTACTTTAGAAGTATTCTGCGGGTTCGGGGAAATGTTGAATCTCCCCGGTTTTGCCGAAATCGCCCAATTAGGCTTACAAGCCGCCGACACTAATCCCGATTGTATTTTAACCATCATTAATGTTATCATTCGAGATGCAGAACAAGCTAGAGATATAGTATTAAGAGGCGATCGCACCAAAGGAGGAGAACCGAGTGAGGAGTTAAAAAGCCTTGCCAGAGGGGATTATCACCTTGAGACAGAAGATAATATCTTTTTCCTAGACGTATCAGAAGATGATATAAATGATCAACCATCTTTAGGAGAAGTATTCGGAGACGTATTTGCAACCTCTGAAGAAATCTTCCCCGCCATCGATAAAGACACCCAAACTACCACTCCCCCTTTAGAAGATGTTTTTCAAATTGACTTTGATCCTAGTCAATTAGAGGCATTAGATCAAGGTATTGCCGACGAAGAAGAAGATACCCCCAACCTAGAGGAAATTTTTGCTTCTGAATTTAGCGAAGAAGAAATAAATCTCTTAGCCAATGCTTCGGAATTAGCATTAGAAGACGATAAAAATAACACCCTTCCCTCTCTCGAAGATGTTTTCGCTATCAACAGTAGCAACATCCTTGCTTCCTCCGAAGATAGTGACAGTGAAGACGAGGAAGAAGAAATACCCCTTGATGATGTCTTTGCTAATCCCGACTTAGATGATTTAATGGACGCCGATGAAGATATAGAAACGGAAGAAGATATAATGACTTTGAGTCAGATTTTCTCTAACGTAGAATTACCCCCTGAAAATCTAGGAGAGGAGAAAAAAAATACAGAAGAAGGTACTCAACAGACAACATTAGAACTACCTTTAGTGTCAGCAGACAACAGGCAACAGATAGTTGATGATGTCACCTCTCAAGGCATTACCAACGAAGTTGCTTCTGGCAATGAGGGAGACAGTGATGAAGTTGATGACGAGGAAGAAGAAATACAATTAGGAGATGTGTTTGATAATCCAGATTTAGATGATTTGATGAACGACGATACAGATGATTATTCTAGTGTAAATGTTGATGATGATATAATGACCTTAAGTCAAATCTTCTCAAATGTGGAGTTACCCCCTGAAGATCCCTTTAAGCAAGATAAGCAAACAGATGAAAATATTACCCCTGAAAATATCCTTGGGGAGGAGAGACAACAGGAAGTTTCTGAAAATAACCTTGTCGAAGAAGTTATATTGGCTAACGAGGAAGAAGGAGAGTATCTCTTTGCCTTACCTCCGGAAGTGGAAGAAATCAAAGAAGTTGAAATGCCTCCTCTTACGGAAAAACTTGATTCAGAAACCGTTAAGCCTCATCAAATAGAAGCCAAAACTCATCAAGATAGCCATAAACAAACTCTCCTCAGTCTCTCTGAGGAAGAAAGGGAAGTGTTATTAAAAGCCAAAGGAGAAAACATTGAAGATACTATTCAATCTATTGCTAGTATCTATGATCAACTACCTGGATTAAAAACGACAGATCAAATCAAAGGTACTTCTAAAAACGGAAAAGCCGCCGAGAAAACGGCTATCACTTCCCACACCCCAAAACCGGCTACTCCTTCTCCTAAGAGTAATTTAACCATCAGAGTCGATTTAGATCGCTTAGAGAGAATGAATAATTTAATGGGTGAGTTATCTATCAATCGCAATGGTTTATCCCTAAAAAATAATAAACTGCAAAATGCTGTCAAGGAATTAATACAAAGATTTGCTCATTTCCGACAAATGGCGAATAATTTACGGGATATATCCGATAAAATGCTCGTTTCTCCCGAAAAATTTGCGACAAAAGGCAGAAATATCAATAATTCTTCTGATGGTGCTGATTTTTCTCTTGCTTCCTTAGCTACTGATGATGATGATTTAAGCCTTCATTCGGCTTTTGATGCCCTAGAAATGGATCGTTATGATAACCTGTATAATATCACTCAGGGTTTAATTGAACAGATGATTCAATTAGAGGAGGCTGTAGATGATATTGCCTTATATGCAGGGCAATCGGGGAATACGGTAGAAAATCAGCGTCAAATGCTCAATCGTCTCCGAGATGAGTTAATGTGGGCGAGAATGCTTCCTTTAGGGGAAATTCTCAATCGTTTCCCCCGTGTCTTGCGAGATTTATCCGTCAAATACAATAAAAAAGTTAATCTCAAATTAAGCGGTACAAGCGTATTGGTTGACAAGGCGGCATTAGAAAAATTATACGATCCTTTGGTGCATTTAATTCGTAATGCTTTTGACCATGGTATTGAAACCCCTGAGTTGCGCAAACAGAAAAATAAACCCGATATAGGTACAATTGAAGTTAAAGCCTATCATCAAGGGAATCAAACCATTATTGAAATTAAAGATGATGGGGGAGGGTTAAATTTACAGAAAATTGGACAAAAAGCCGTTGAAAAACAATTATTAACCCCTGAACAATTAGCGGTAGTTACTAAAGAAAATCTGTTAGACTTAATTTTTGAACCCGGTTTTTCCACTGCTTCGGCAGTAACGGAAATCTCTGGTAGAGGGGTTGGTTTGGATATTGTGCGTTCTCAGTTGCGATCGCTCAAGGGTATAATTAGTGTGGATTCTGAGCCTAATGTAGGTTCAACCTTTATCATGAAGCTCCCCTTAACCCTTACTATTGATAAACTGTTGGTATTATCGGCAGGAATCCATTTTTATGCTTTACCTTCGGATAATATTGCGGAAATTGTTGTGCCTGAAACTCATCAAATTAAAACCTCTGGCAATCAACGTTTCTTGCACTATGAGAGTAAAGTAGTGCCGATTTACCCCTTGACGGATTTACTCCAATATCGTTGCTATTTATCCGATACTCCTGCCGTAAATCAAAGTTTAGAAATTTTACCAACTCCTGAAGAATGGGGCAAACCTCTTTTACTAATATATCTAGGACAGGAATTATTTGCCATGGAAGTTGATCACCTTGTCAGTGAGCAAGAGTTAGTTATTAAGCCTTTTGGTACGGCTTTAACCGCCCCTAGCTACACCTATGGTTGTACAATTTTAGGGGATGGTACTTTAATCCCTGTGATCAACACTACCATTTTATTGGCTAATCATCTGCAAGTTAGTTCGGGAAGTGCGGTTATGTCTCGTCGTGCCGTGTCTGCATCCTCTCCAATGGATTCGCCTATGCCTTCTAAAGCCTTCCAAGTGTCTTCTGTGTTAGTGGTTGATGATAGTGCCGCCATGAGACGCACCCTCGCCTTATCCCTTGAAAAAGCAGGTTATCGAGTGATACAAGCCAAAGACGGAAAAGATGCGATCGAACAGTTACAACAGGGTTTAAGCGTTAGCTTGATTATCTGTGATATTGAAATGCCGAATATGAATGGTTTTGAATTTTTAGGACAAAGAAGGCGCTATCCTGAGTTTAATAAAGTACCAGTGGCGATGTTGACTTCTCGAAGTAACGATAAACACCGCAAACTTGCCACTCATTTAGGGGCAAATGCTTACTTTACTAAACCCTATATTGAGCAAAAATTCTTGGAGTCGATCCGAAACTTGGTCGATCGACAAAAAACTCTCGTTACGGTTTAATCATTAACCATTTTTCCCCATCAACCCAACCTACAGAAGGTGCTATCCTGAATTTAATAAAGTACCCGTGGCAATTAATTTCTATGACTCAAGTATCTTTAATCAAAGCCCAATCCTACGATTTAACAGAATTAAGCATTTCTTTAGAAAATCTCCTTACCCCTCTGGGTGGTATGTCTGCTTTTGTCAAAAGGGGCGATCGTGTCTTACTTAAACCAAATTTATTAACGGCTTCTCGCCCTAGGAAAGAATGTACCACAAGAAAAGAAATTGTCTATTGTGTAGCACAAATGGTAATAGAGGCAGGAGGAAAGCCATTTTTAGGAGATAGCCCAGCATTTGGTAGTGCAGAAGGGGTAGCGAAAGCGAATGGTTATTTACCCCTATGTCAAGAGTTAAAATTACCAATAATCGAATTTCAGAGCCATAAATACCGAATAGAGAGTGATAATTTTCATCATCTGCGTTTATCGAAAGAAGCAATGGAAGCTGATGTAGTCATCAATTTACCGAAAATCAAATCTCATTTACAGTTAACCATGACAATGGGAGTGAAAAACCTATTCGGTTGTGTGCCGGGGAAAATGAAAGCATGGTGGCATCTCGAAGCAGGAAAAGACGTAAATCGCTTCGGAGAGATGTTAGTGGAAACTGCGAAGGCTATTGCCCCTAATTTGACGATTATTGACGGTATTATCGCCCATGAGGGAAATGGTCCTAGTGCAGGAGAACCGAGAGAATTAGGGATTATAGGGGCTTGTGCAGATGTTTTTGCCCTTGATGTCGCCATTGCCTCTATACTAAATGTAGAGTTGGAAATCGTGCCTACTTTGAGGGCACAAAAAAGACTGGGCTTATGTAGTGACATTAATAACATTGAATTCCCCTTGCTTAAACCCCAAGATTTAGCGGTGAGGGATTGGAAATTACCCGAAGCAATTATGCCTATTGATTTTGGCTTACCACGAGTATTAAAATCAACTTTTAAGCATCTTTATATTCGTTTGATTCAAGAGCCTTTGCAACATTATTCCCATCAAAATTAGGATTCCTTTGCTGGGAGCAGGTCAATTATGTAAAAACTAATGTACTAATATGTTCTTTAAAAGGAATCATTTAGATATGCACATCTATGTTTCAGGACTTGAGGAATATTCTTTTTATTCCATTGTATATTTAAAAGTGTCGAAAAAAAAGAAGGTGAAAAAGGAAGAAAGAGAAGAGGCAGTCAAACTTCAATTAAAATACAAAGTATCATTTATTTCTGTCCAACCATGCTTGTTTACGAATTGATTCGATCGAGATTTCTCTATCTTGCCATAAACCTGCTAAGGAAAAAAAATCTTCTTCATCAATATCTTTTAAAGATTCGTCACAAGTATCTTTTAATTTGTCCATGTGACTTTTTATGAGAGACTTATCTTGTGTCAAATTTTCTTGAAGATACTCCGCATAATGTAATAATTCCGCTGGGAGAGACACGGGCATTTTTCCACTGTTTCCCATATTCTAGTTTTTAATTCCATTTATTTTTCTCATAATTTTCTAATTCTTTTAACACTATTTTATCCTAATTTATTAATTGTTACTATTTAATTATAAGTTCGATCGCACCTAAGTTAATAGCAATCATCAATATAGGGTGGGCAGAATATCATTCTGCCCCTACAGTTTATATATTGTAGGGGTTGAAGAACACTGTTCGACCCTTCTTCCTCAATTAATCTATTTGCCCTTGAAATAAAAACCTTTTCTTGATATGGAGAAGTCTAATGATTAATTTCAAATAAAATCCATCTAGGAGTCTTATCAAAATTTTCCGCATATATATTATGTTTTAATACGGAGGGCATAGATGGTGCAATTTTAATATCCTAAATCCACAGCAATACGATGGGCACAGCTAAAGCCTGAAAAGGCAACGGCATTTAAACCCTGCCCCGGAAATGTACTATCACCGACACAGTATAAGTTTTTAATAGCGGTACTGTTAAAGGGCATTGACAATAAACCGAGAAGACGACGGGCAGGAATTGGTCCATAAGTACCATTAATTCGTCCTAAAAACCGCCTATGGGTACGAGGAGTGCCTATTTCCATGTAGTCTAAACCAGCATCTAAGCCGGGGAAAATCCTTTCTAAACGCTCAATTAAACGCCCTGCTGCTTCTTCTTTCTTAAATTCGTATTGTTTTGGGGTTAATCCTTGCCAATAATCCATGGAACTGGGGGTAAAGGTATGAATGATATGATAACCTTCAGGGGCGAGGGTGCGATCGAGCAAAGTGGGAATAGATACAAATATAGTTCCTTGTTCTGCTTCTAAATTATTCCAATCTTCTAAAATAATATGATGACATTCGGGATTGTGTGCCAATACTTTCGCCTCTACTCCTAAGTGTAAATTCAAGAAGCTAGGGGATTGACGGTAATTTTGTTGCCATTTAACTTCTTTTCTCGGTTTTTTCTCAATTAATTTGTCAAAAGTATCCCAACGGGTGGCATTAGACACGATTCTTTGAGCATAATATTCTTTCCTATTAGCCAATCTAACACCGACAGCCTGATGATTTTCGACAATAATTTCTGTCACCCTTGCCTGATATTGGATTTCTCCCCCTAATTTCTCTAAACCTTCTGCTAAAGTTTCCCCTATTTTACCGACTCCTCCTTTCGGATAATTAATCCCTCCATAGTGGCGATCGGAAAATACCATTCCCGCATTAATCATGGGAGTTAAATCGGCTGGTACAACTGACCAACAATAACACTCCATATCGATAAATTTTAACAATTCAGGATTTTTAATATATTTCCTAGCGACATCTCCCACATTTAAGGGTAAATATTTAACTAAACTCAAACAAGCGAGAGGTTTTTGAAAGAAAACACGGGTTAAGTAACGAATTTCCTCTAAAGACAGCAATTCCATCGAGTTAAGGGCATTAAATACCGCCCAACATTCATCATAAAATTTTTTGATGCCATCTTTCTCCTCTGGAAAACGATGATATAATTCCTCTAAGAAGCGATCGTACTCTCGATGCACTTTCAAATCGAGATTATTCGGTAAGTGATAGTGTATTTGTACTGGATCGGCAATAGTTTCCATTTTGACATTAACGGCATCTAAGGCACGGGTTAACAAATTGGTTGTGCCTTCCGTACCGAAACCGAATATCATAGAAGCCCCAACATCGAAGCGATAACCCTCGTTTTCAAAATATCCAGCACTACCACCGGGGATGAGATAACGCTCTAATACTAATACTTTGATACCTTTGGCGGCTAGTTGAGTGGCTGTCACCAAACCACCAATCCCCGAACCAATTACAATTACATCATACTGATTCATATTCTCGATCTCGTAAAAATTTCCCTTTTATCTCCCTTTTATCAGTTTAGCGGTTTATGACCCTAAAAAAAGTAGTATTTATTCGGAAATTCGCCATGGTTTTCTTCCAAGGTGACGAATATATAGACATCTACATTTGTCAAAACAAGGGCTTTAGCCCTTACTACGAACCGATAATAATCTTTTTTCTTAACTCAAACTCTCAAACTCTCACTCCCATTTAGATAAATGATTCAATGTCATGTACAATGAATTTTGAACTTTATTTTATCAGTTTTCATCAATAATTTTTATTGTTTATTATCTAGAAAAAAATATTAATTCAGTTTGTTTCTTAATTGATAATCAGATGTTAAATAAACTAATTTCTTGGTTAGGAGAATTTTTTAAGGATAGGAATTTTATGAAACTGATTCATATTACCGAAAACTTAGTTTCTAAAGTTCTTTCTATTGGTTTAATTATAGTTATTTTTGTTTCTATTTACGATTTAGTTTTAGTTTTATCTAAAGACTTATTTACTGAAGAAACTATTGGCTTTTTAAATGTCACCTTAATTGAAATTTTTGGCTTCTTTTTAAATATTTTAATTGCCCTAGAACTGTTAGAAAATATTACTGTTTATTTACGGAAACACGTTGTACAATTAGAGTTAGTTTTAACCACCGCTTTAATTGCAGTAGCGAGAAAAATTATTATTTTTGATACTAATAAATATGATAAAACCGATTTATTAGCTTTGGGTTTCGCTATTCTCTGTTTGGCTTTAAGTTATGGCATAATTTGTTATATTCATAAAAAGAGAAATTAGATAAATAAATTATTATGGAATTTAGACCCCAGTGGAAATAACTTTTTTAGGTACAAGTTCAGGTGTACCAACAAAATCCAGAAATGTCTCTAGTGTTGCCCTTCGATTAACTCAGAGGGGTGAAATTTGGTTGTTTGATTGTGGTGAAGGTACACAACATCAATTATTACGCAGTGACTTAAAAACCTCTCAACTGAAAAAAATCTTTATTACCCATCTCCATGGGGATCATATTTTTGGTTTAATGGGTTTATTAGCCAGTTGCGGTTTAGGGGCAGATGCTAAAGATATTGAGTTATTTGGTCCTCCGGGTATCGAGCCTTATTTAAAATCCTGTATGAAGTATTCCTATACTTATTTCCCATACGGTGTGACTATTAACACAGTTGAACCGGGATTGGTGTATGAGGATGAAGAATTTACTGTTACTTGTGAATTGCTCAAACATCGGGTTACTGCCTACGGTTATCGGGTGTCAGAGAAAAATCGAGCGGGGGTTTTTGATGTGGAAAAAGCGAAAAAAATGGCTATTCCTTTTGGTCCTCTTTATGGTAGGCTCAAAGCAGGGGAAACTATTACCCTTGAAGATGGTAGAATTTTCTCTGGAGTTGATTTTTGTGGACCTACAGAAATAGGACGTAAATTCGTTTATTGTACGGATACTGTTTTTTGTGAAAATGCGATCGAGCTTTCTCAGGATGCAGACGTTTTGATTCATGAGGCAACCTTTGCCCATCAAGATGCACAGATGGCTTTTGAGAAGATGCACTCTACTACCACAATGGCGGCACAAGTGGCATTAGCGGCACGGGTAAAAAAACTAATCATGACTCATTTTAGTCCCCGTTATGCCCCCGGAAACCCAATCCAAATGAAAGATTTACTGTGTGAGGCAAGGGCGATTTTTCCTGAGACAATTTTAGCCTATGATTTTTTCCGCTATGAAATTCCCCGTCGTCGAGACAAGGAAAAAAAGGCGTTGCTGAATTAGGATATGATTCGCCTCTCCAGAGGAAGGGGAAAGGGGGATGAGGGTAGGGTGTTCAAAATAAGCCAAATGTATAAGCATATTTTCCTACACTTTTTTAATGCGATCGACGGAAGAAAAACTTCCCCGAAGGGAGAATCTTTTGTTGATCTAAAATGTTAAATATTTGATATTAGACTCTCAAACCTTACCTACTCACTTAAAGGCATCTTTTAGAGCAGTTCGAGCCGCTAAATTGCTTCTTGTAGTTGCCAAAATATCTACTTCCCTTTGCAATCTTTCTCCAGTATCTTTGATTTCTAAAAGTGATTGTTGTTCACTTGCTACTCCATAAAGGTTACTAGCTATCCAATAAGATAATTCTACGGGTTGGGTAGGTAAGTTTTCGGGTAATTCAATTTTTTGATCGGTTAATTTGGCGGAGAGTTTAACCACATCTTTGAGTAAAGTTGTTAATTCTTTAGCTTTGGGATAAAGGTTTTCTTGGGGGGGTTGATCTTCAAACCATTCTACTAAGCCAACTCGATAGGGTTTTTGTCTGACGTATTCTAGTAGTCTAAACCTTTGTTGTCCTAATGTCAAGACTTTCATGCGATCGTCTGGTAATCTTTCAAAATGGATAATTTCTGCACAACATCCAACTTTGGCGATTTCTCCATTTACAGGATCAATCATTAAAACTCCAAAACGGCGATCGTACTCTAAAATGGTATTCATCATCATACGATAGCGAAACTCGAATATATGTAGGGGTAATGGGCGTCCCGGAAATAAGACAACTTCGGGGAGAGGAAATAATGGTAATTCTCTAACTGCAATGGAGGATGATGCCATGATTTTTTACTTTTTTTATGTTGTTTTCTATAATTTTACTAATTTTCTTGTTTTTCTTCTTGGTTTATGAAAGCATATATTCAAGATCACATCCTCTATATCAATAAAGACGATATACCAGAATATAACAAAAAGAAATCTATTGTCAGAAATAACTATTTTTGGGCTTTAAAATCCATCTGTGATTATTCTCCCGTTAACGGTGATTGGGAGTTTTCTGCGGAAATTTGGACGGCTTTGAGTAGAATGTTATTGTTTTTCTACAACTCAGGTTATCTGGGCGATCGAGAAACTATGTTAGAATTTGCAGAAGATGTGCTAATACCAGATCCATTAAGAGCAGTTTCTACTAAACTTTAACTATATCCAACAATGGCAACATTTTTACGTCCTTTAAGCTATCAATATCAATGGTTATACGATGCCATTTCTCGTCTTTCTGCCATACCAGTAGGAGGAGAAAAAAAGTTTCGTCAATTAGCCTTATCGGATTTAGCCATCACTAAAGATAGTGAAATTTTAGATCTTTGTTGCGGTGCGGGGCAAACCACCCAATTTTTAGTTAATTATTCTAATCATGTCACTGGTTTAGATATTTCTCCCGTTGCCTTAGCCAAAGCCAAGAAAAATGTACCCCAAGCAGAATATATCCAAGGCTTTGCTCAAAAAATTCCTCTTGCTGACAATTATTTTGATTTTGTCCATACTAGCGTTGCCTTGCACGAAATGACATCTTCGGAATTAGACACTATTTTTGCGGAGGTTTATCGAGTGTTAAAACCAGAAGGAATATTTACTTTTATTGATTTACATAAGCCTCATAATCCTATTTTTATCCCCGGAATAATGATATTTATGTGGCTGTTTGAAACGGAAACTGCTTGGCAATTATTAAAAACTGATTTACCTTCAAAGTTGACAAATCAAGGGTTTATTGTTGTCACAAAGCGGTTATACGCAGGGGGAAGTTTACAGGTGATTCAAGCACAAAAAGTGTTGCCTAACAAATAAAGATAAAACACTAACTGTGTCTTAAAATCTTTGTCTGAAGGTGATTTTGACAATGTGCAATTCTGGGCATATCAAACAAACGTCTTCATCCTTTCCATAAACATTTCAAAACCTTTATTGTTAACCATGACTCAAACTATAGAAGTCTCAGTATCACAACTAATCACCGCCGTTAACGAAGCTGATTCTGCCGTCAAACTTTTTCAGGCGGTGGAAAAATTAGCCTCAGCAAAATCCCCCGAAGCCATACCGACTCTGATTCAAGTCTTGGGCTTTAACAACCCCGGTGCCGCCGTTGCCGCTACCGAAGGCTTAATTTCTCTTGGGGAAGATGCGATCGAACCTTTACTCAAAAGTCTGGATCAATACAACTATGGTGCAAGAGCCTGGGCATTGAGAGTATTTGCAGGAATTGGGGATATTCGTGCCTTAGAATTGTTGATTAGTGCGGCGACAACGGATTTTTCCCTCAGTGTCAGAAGGGCTGCTACAAAGGGGTTAGGCAATATTCAATGGCAAACTTTACCCATTGAAGAAGTGAAATCCACCCAAGAGAAAGTCTTAGAAACTCTCCTTTTAACCTCTCAAGATGGGGAATGGGTGGTGCGTTATGCCACTATCGTTGCTTTAGAAAATTTAGCTAATAGTCTCAAAACCTTTGATAATCAGGATTTAATGCCCAAAATTGTCGAAGAATTAACCCAGAGGCGCGATCGAGATGATGAAATAGGAGTGCAAACCCGTGCTAAACTAGCATTGAAAAAAATAGAGCAGACATAGTAATTATTTGGGAAGAATATGAGTAAATCAACGGATGTTAAAGCATTAGCCCGATTAATGGCGGCTGACTTCAGCAATCAACAACAAGCATGGGATAACCCCCCTTTTTTCGCTCATATTCGAGTTTGTATGCGCCCTTTACCTGAATCTATCCTTAATGGTACAAGTTTATTTTTAGAACAGGCGTACGATTTTTTACTCAATCAACCCTATCGTTTAAGAGTATTTAAAATAGAGGCGGTTGATGATCATTTAGAATTAGAACATTATAAACTCAAAGAAGAAACCGAGTTTTATGGTGCATCTCGCAACCCTAAGAAATTAAAAGAATTAACCTTTGACCATTTAGAAAAGATGAATGGTTGTGATATGATTGCAAAATGGACGGGTACTCAGTTTGAGGGTACAGTTAAACCGGGTAAGGCTTGTATTGTGGTAAGAAAAGGCAAAGAGTCTTATTTAGATAATAGCTTTGAGATTGATGAGCATAAATTAATCAGTTTTGACAGAGGTAGAGATTTAGTTACCGATGAATTATTGTGGGGTTCAGTGGCAGGACCTTTTCGTTTTACTCGCACTCATAGTTTTGCCCACGAAATTAGTTAACAATGAATAATTAATAATTACAACCTAAAACCAAAAACCTAACTCCTAACACCTGAAATATTAGTAGGTTGGATTAGCGATAGCGTAACCCAACACAAGAAAGGCTTTCTGTCGAGTTTATTCCCTTAACTCAAGCTAATAAGATAAATAACCCATCATCAGTAAACTTAAATGCAAACTAACCTATGAGACAACTAAGAGAATTATTATTTCCTAGTCACAATCAGAAAAATCAAAAATGAATAATGAATAATGAATAATTAACAATGAATAATTAATAATTACAACCAAAAACCAAAAACCTAACTCCTAACACCTGAAATATTAGTAGGTTGGGTTAGCGATAGCGTAACCCAACAAAAGAAAGGCTTTCTGTCGAGTTTATTCCCTCAACTCAAGCTAATAAGATAAATAACCCATCATCAGTAAACTTAAATGTAAACTAACCTATGAGACAACTAAGAGAATTATTATTTCCTAGTCACAATCAGAAAAATCAAAGAAGTAATACTCCAAAAACAAAGGGGCTTCCTCCTCTCAAAAAAAGCCGTAAGGGTATAGAAATCAAAACCGAAGCAGAAATAGAAATTATGCGAGTATCGGGGAAGATTGTGGCGACGGTGTTAAAGGAAATTCAGGAAATCGCTAAACCGGGGATGACAACGGCGGATTTGGATGCTTATGCGGAGAAACGTATTCGAGAAATGGGTGCTACTCCTAGTTTTAAGGGTTATCATGGTTTTCCTGCGTCTATTTGTGCCTGTGTCAATGATGAGGTAGTGCATGGTATTCCTAGCCCGAAAAAAGTCTTACAAATGGGGGATATTGTGAAGGTGGATACAGGAGCATTTTATAATGGTTATCATGGGGATTCTTGTGTCAGTTTTCCTATTGGTAAGGTGAAAAGGCAAACGGTTAAATTATTGCAAGTGGCGGAAACTGCTCTGTATAAAGGGATTGAGCAGGTAAAGGCTGGTAATTATTTAATGGATATAGCTGGTGCGATTCAAGATTATGTGGAGAAAAATGGGTTTTCGGTGGTAGAGAATTTTGTGGGGCATGGTGTCGGCAGAAATTTACATGAAGAACCTTCTGTATTTAATACTCGCACAAGGGATTTACCCAATGTAAAATTAAGATCAGGAATGACATTTGCGATCGAACCTATTGTGAATATGGGTAGTGGTAAGACTCGTATTCTCAAGGATCGTTGGACAGTTGTAACCGTTGATAAATGTTTATCGGCTCAATTTGAGCATACCGTATTAGTGACAGATAAGGGGTATGAAATTCTTACTCATTGTTACAAAAACAATTAAAGTTATAATTATAATTTATCTGCAATAATTTTTGATTAATATATGTTGACAATACCTCATACAAAAGACCACAGAATGCCCCTGACACCGATTTTTAATCCAGAAGGGGACGATCGCATCGAAAATAGAACTATTTGGTTCGGCAACACTACAAACTTGATGCAACTTAACGATGTCCGCTATTCATGGGCGATCGGACTATATCAGCAAATGCGAGAAAATTTCTGGATTCCCCAAAAATTAGATATTACCCAAGATGTCACAGATTATTGGAATTTAACCAATGATGAACGCCGTGCCTTTGACGGTATTTTGTCTTATTTAACCTTCTTAGACTCCGTGCAAACGTGCAATATACCCCACTTAAAAAGCTCTATTACTGCCCCTGAAATTAGTTTATGTATGGCGGAACAAATTTCTCAGGAAGGGATGCACAATCACGCTTATCAGTATATGATTGAGACAATTATCCCCAGTGAAAATAGGGATAAAGTTTATGACTTTTGGCGCACGGATAAAGTCTTAAAAGAAAGATGCGAGTTTATTGCGGGAATGTATCAAAAATATATTGACGATCCTAGGGAAGAAAACTATTTTATCGCTCTTTTGGCGGATTATTTGTTAGAAAGTCTCTATTTTTATAATGGTTTTATCTACTTCTATAACTTAGCGGCTAGGATGTTAATGCCGGGTAGTGCGGATATATTCAAAATGATTAATCGTGACGAACTATCCCACGTTAGACTATATCAAAGGCTTATCCCTGAAGCAATGGAGACATTTCCCCATTCCGTAGATCAAGTGTATGAAATGTTTGATACTGCCGTACAATATGAGTGTAAATGGAGTAATCATATCGTAGGGAATAATATTTTAGGGATTACGGAATCTAGTACAGAACGTTATACTAAATACCTTGCTAATATTCGATTAAGGGCGATCGGACTTGAGCCTCTTTATACAGATCCATTGTATAGTAAGAGTCCTTATACTCATTTAGAAAAATTCTCTGACACGAAAAAAGACGGTAATACTAAAGCGAATTTCTTTGAGTCTAGTGTTACTAGCTATGTAATGTCTTCGGGAGTTGCTGGTTGGGATGAAATCTAACTCAAATTATTGACACTCCATCAATCGGGCTAGAAGCCCGAATTACTAAGTAAAAATCTTAATTTTTACAGATGTCTAATGAATCAGATTTTTTTATTATAAATGTAGGGTGGGCATCGCCCACCAGACAGAGATGTAGTTTAAACAGATTGAGAAAACTTATTAACTGTATTTTCTTGTAAGTAATTATCAAAAACCGCCGCAATATTGCGAATTAATAAGCGTCCAGCAGATGTTACTTTAATACCATCAGGAATCAATTGCACTAAACCATCGGCTTCTAATAATTTTAGTTGAGGGATTTCTTGGGCAAAATAATCATCAAAACTAAAATCAAAACCTAGATGATATTTTTCTTCTAATTCTGAGGCAGAAAGCTGATATTGACACATCAATTCCATAATAACGGTACGACGCAGTAAGTCATCTTTAGTTAAGCTAACACCTTGAAAAATAGGAAGATTGTCGTTATCTATGGCTTGATAATACTCTTTGAGGGTTTTATGATTTTGAATATAAACATCATGTAACATACTAATGGATGTAATGCCAAAACCAAATAATTCTGATTCGGGTTTAGTGGTATATCCTTGAAAATTGCGGTGTAATTTACCTTCTTTTTGGGCGATGGATAATTCGTCATTGGGTTTAGCAAAATGATCCATACCAATGAATAGATAATCAGATGTTTCTAATTCCGAAATTGCCATCTGTAAAATATCTAATTTCTCCTCTGCGGAAGGAAATTCTGATTGAGGCATCCGTTTTTGAGCGGGTTTAAGCCAGGGAATATAGGCAAAATTAAAGACGGCGATGCGATCGGGATCTAGTTCAATGGTTTTATTAATAGTATGACGATAGGAGGCTAAATTTTGGTAGGGTAAACCATAAATTAAATCAACATTCACGCTTTCAAAGTTTGCGTCTCGAATCCATGACATGACATCAAATAACATGGCTTCGGGTTGTACTCTGTTAATTGCTTCTTGTACTTGAGGATTAAAGTCTTGAATACCAAAACTAATGCGATTAAAGCCTAAATCTCTTAAAAATAAAATGTAATTTTTGTCAACATAACGAGGATTAATTTCGATGGAAATTTCGGCATTATCTTCAAAGGTGAAATGTTGATTAATTTTTTTCCAAAGGGCTTCTACTTGCTCTAAATTTAAGTAATTGGGAGTACCACCTCCCCAGTGCATTTGATTAACTTTACGGTTAGTATCGATTACCCTTGCCACTTGTTCGATATTGCGTTCTAAGTATCTTAAATAGGGAATTGCGGCTTCTTTATATTGAGTAATAATTGTATTGCAACCACAAAAATAACAGGCACTTTCGCAGAAAGGAATATGGCAATAAAGAGAAATCGGACGTTGTTGAAAATTACCAGATGCGATCGCACCTTCCCAATGGGATAAGGGAAATTCTGTGGTTAATTGGGTAGCTGGTGGATAGCTAGTATAACGGGGTAATGGTTGGTTATATTTTTGGATTAATTGACTATCAAAAGTAACAGTTTTAGATAATGTTTTCATAAATTTGGTTCTCTTGCTATAAGTATGTAAATTATTGGTTAGGAAAAGGTGTCAGGCTTCTGGTGGCAAGTGTCAGGTTAAATTAAAACTGTTAATTTATAATAATTGTATTTTTAAAATAATTAAACCTATAGCTATCAAAGTTTATATTAATTATTTTCCATTAATTTATCATAACTATTGTATAAGAGCCATATTTTATTAATTCATTAATGTTGTATAAGTATGACACCTGAAACCTGCCACCTGATACCTGAAACCTACCTAAAACCGATATTTCTGCATTGGACGGAGGTTAAGTTACACGGCCACTAATTGAGAAGCAGGATCTTCTGTGCTACCTTCGTGGTTTTCTTTCGTGATTAAAGCAAAGGTGCGATCGCCGATCGCCGCTTTAACATCAGGTTCTAATTCGTGCATAACATCACGATTCAGGCGGAAAGCATAGTTAGCTTCTTCAATAATTTCGGCGGCTAATACTGGATCAAGATGTAATTCATTTAAAGTATCACGATAGGTAAATTTAAAATTACGTCTTTCTTCTGGAGTGGGGAAAGCCTCAAACTCATGGAATCGAGTACCCTCATTTTCAGGCAAATTTAGGGCTTTACGAACTATTTTTTTCAAACTTTGACCACCAGAAAGATCCCCCATATAGCGTACATAAGCATGGGCAACAAGTAAAGAGGGATTAGTCACCGCTACTTCTTTGATTCTGTTAACGTAGGTTTTACCTGCTTCGAGGGGAGAAATTAAATCCTGCCAATTTTCTCCATAATAATAAGCTAAATCTTTTTCTATATTTGCTTTACGCTCTATTTCTGCAAAATATATTGCCTTTACTACAGGATTATCTAAATTATTTTGAATGGCGGTTTCTAACTCACAATAAACAAAATACAAATTAGCCATCAGTTTACGAAAAACCTCTCTATCAACAATACCCTTAAGAAAACACTTCATAAAAGCGGTATTTTCGGCTAAAGTATGGGAATGCTTTGTTCCTTCCCGTAGTTCACTGGCTAAATTGTTAGTCATAATTTAAAACCTCATAATACTAAACTAATCAAGGTGATCTTTTAATTCAAATTCATTTAATCACTATAGAGTGATATAAGAATTTAAAAAACACATTGATGCAAAACTTAACATTTAGATTTATGAACGAGCTTTTATCATGGAATTTACTATCGTTAAAGCCGAATAACTAACCCCTGCCGTGCCTTCTCCCGGATGAGTTGAATCTCCTACTAACCAAAGATTTTTCACTGGGGTGCGGTTAGCAAAACCAAAAGGTCCAAACGTACTGATTCTCTGCCCAATTCCGCCGACAATGCCTTTTTCTCTAGCGGTATAATGGGCAAAAGTAACAGGAGTTGCACTTTCTTGATGAATAATAGTATCGGGGGTTAAATTAAAATATTCTCCCAGACGTGCGATCGCACCTTTGGTATATTCTAATTTAAGGGCTTCATAATCAGCTTGAGAGATATTCCACCAACGGTTAACATCGGTAAAAGAAGAAGCGATAATAGTTGCTTTACCTTCAGGCGCTCTACCATCCCCTTGTTTGCTAACGGATACAAATAGGGAATTAATTTCTCCAATTTCTCCCTCATAGTCGTATAAAAATTGTAAATGGGGAGGGCAATTAGGAGGAATAGCTGACTCATCAACCCCTAAATACACCACATAAGCGCCCGATGCTGGGGGTAATTTTTTCACTCTTTGCGCATAACCAGAAGGGATATTTTCCGTCATAGTAACTAAATTATTCACCGTCACATTACCAATAATATAATCCGCTTTTTCTGCTCTAATTTCCCCTGTTTTCAGGTTTTTCACCGTTATTCCCACGGCTTTCCCCCTCTCTGTGTGGATTTTCTCCACTTTATGCCTCATAAATAACTTGCCATCGTGTTTCGTTAAACCTTCCTCGATGCGATGGCACAACACTTGCATACTGCCCTGAAGATGATATAGTCCTTGAGGCTCTTGAGAAACAGATAAAGCAGTTGCCGCATATAATAAAGCCGTTTCCTCTGTATCCACTTGAGAATATAACTTTAACTGCATATCAAGGAAAGTTTTTAACCGCAAATCATGGCTTAAACCCAATAAACGTAAAGCATCCGCCACTGTCATAAAAGTAAAAGGTGCTGTGATAAAAGTATCTAACCGCACCGCTTGTAATAATTGCCCTAAATCCCAAAGACTGCGAGGGGGTAAAATGGGATCACGGCATTGAAAACGCCAACTAGCCTCAAATAAAATCCTCATCAACTCCCAAAATCTACCACTATTAGGAAACTGCATTTCTCTTTCCATCTTCCATTTTTCCTGATTACGCCACACCATAATTGGTTGTTTCTCTTGAGGTAAGAATACAGCACAGGCAGGATCACAATATGTTGCGGGGGGCAAGTCAACCCCTAACTCCTGAAAAACTCGATAATGAATGCCTCCTGCTTCTAAACCTGCCACCTGAGTCGCGCCCACATCAAAAATAAAACCCTTACGCTTAAAGGTAGAAGCACACCCTCCAGAGACAATAGCTTGATCATAGATAGTGACATCATAACCATAACGAGCTAATAATGCCCCTGCGGTTAATCCCCCAATTCCTGCACCGATGACAATAACTTTTTCTTTTTGCCCCATCTTTATTTCTAATCTATGCTAAATCCAGAAGGTTTCTCTTAACAAATCTTAACATAGAACATTCTCAAGATGCTGTCTTTGAGTACGGGCAAGATAGCCAGAGTTCGGAGTTCGGCATCTCGACTTGTTGATGAGCGTAGTCGAATCACGCTCGATAACCGTTCGGAGCTTGGAGTTAAAATTAAGACATAAGCGAAGTTTTAAGATAGATTTACCCTGATTTTCATAATTTTTGGTTAAACTGAATAAGCATAACCTAATCTTAGTAGAGAGATTATGAAGCAAAACCTTTCTCAGACACAATCCCCTAATCAAGTGAGTCAAAAAGAAAATCAAGAAAATTTCTGGGTAGAAATGGCTAAAACCTTCGCCATGGCTATAGTTTTATCCTTCGGTATTCGTACTTTTGTCGCTGAAGCTCGTTATATTCCATCATCGTCTATGGAACCGACTTTACAGATAAACGATCGCCTCATCATTGAAAAAATGACCTATCGCTTTCAAAAACCAGAAAGAGGAGATGTAATAGTTTTTAATGCCACAGAGGCTCTACAGGCTCAAAATTTCAACGGTGCGTTTATTAAGCGTGTTATTGGTTTACCGGGGGATACAGTAACGGTGAGAAATGGCAAGGTAATGGTAAATGGTAATATCCTCAGAGAATTTTATATCAAAGAAGATCCTCAGTACAATTATGGTCCTGTCACTGTGCCAGAAAATGAGTATCTAGTGCTAGGAGATAACCGCAATAATAGCTATGATTCCCATTATTGGGGGTTTGTACCCCGGGAGAAAATTATTGGTAGAGCATTTGTGCGCTTTTGGCCTTTCCCCCGAATAGGTGCGATCGACGAACAGCCCGTATTTGCGGACACAAAGGATTAGAGTATGGATTGGAATAGGGAAAGATGGATTGATTTATAGCCCTTCTAAAGGCACAGTTAGAAAACGGGCTAATTCTGCACCCTGATTTTCCAGTTTAGAAAGAGCCATGGGTTCACCGACTGAGGTTAAGGGTATATCTCTTTTGGGTTTTACCCTTAAATATAAGGCTCTTTTGGGGTTTAATCCTTCTTTTATTTCTGCTCTAATTGCCTGAATATCCTCAATGTCATAGACTAATTCAACTTTACGGTTTTTGCCGAGGAATCCCTGACGATAGATGGTTACTTTGCCTTTTTTCTTATCAAATTCATTATAACCACTACCAACATTCAGAGCGATCAGAAACCATAAATAGACGGCTAATAAAGTACCTGCTACCCCATAAAATGTCAAGGCGATACCTTGAGGGATAAACTGCAATCCAGAAGTGTCACTGACTACGAGTAAGTTTTTATGTAAATAGCTCGATAATCCTGCTAAGAGGAAACCGACTCCGCCAATAGACACGGCGATCGCCCAAAAGAAGTTACTAAATCTTCTCGAACCGATAATTTCTTGTTTATAAATGAAACTGTTTGAACTCATGCTTGTTTTTTCTGGTTTTATTAAATAAACGGAACTCGTCACTGTTTATACATTATCTCTTATTTAGGCAGGTTTCATTCAGATCTGGCGCCTTGTTTATATTTGACTGGTTAGGGGGAGTAATGAGTATAATAAAAAATCACCTCTCAATAATTATTGAAATCTGTGTCTATTCCTCATCCAGATCGTCAATTTATTCCTCTTAATTGTGCCATAATAACCATTAGTGATACTCGTACTTTTGCTAATGATAAAAGTGGGCAAATAATCCAAGATTTACTAACACAATCAGGACATAATATTATTGATTATCAAATCATTAAAGATGATCCTGAATTAATCAAAAAGATAGTAGAAAACATAGCAGATAATAATAACATACATTGTTTAATTACTAATGGTGGAACGGGAATTTCCCCCCAAGATCATACTTATGATGTACTAGAAAAATTATTGGATAAAACCTTGTCGGGATTCGGAGAAATATTCCGTTTTTTGAGTTATCAAGAAATTGGATCAAGGGCGATCGCATCTAGGGCATTAGGGGGAATTTATCAGGGGAAATTAGTCTTTTCTTTACCCGGTTCAACGGGCGCAGTAAAATTAGGTTTAGAGAAGTTAATTATCCCCGAATTAAATCATTTATTTCAACTAACAATTAAAAACTCCTAATCCCTTCCTAACTGGTTTCTGAATTGAATCACTTTACCAATGACTGCGATGGCGGGGGCTTCAAATTTGTTTTCTTCAACCTGTTGTAAAATATTATCGAGAGTACCATACAATTCTTCTTGTTTTGCTGTTGTACCCCATCGAATTAAAGCAATATCCGTATCTCCCGTTAACCCCCCTTTTTTCAATTGGGGGATGATATGTCCTAAATTATGTATTCCCATGTAAATTACAATAGTTTCAGAACAAAGCGCGATCGCCTCCCAGTTAACATCAGGGCGATATTTACCTGCGGCTTCATGACCAGTAATAAAAGTCACCGAAGAACTATAATGACGATGGGTGACAGGAATATTAGCATAAGCAGGAGCAGCGATACCAGAAGTAATACCGGGTACAACTTCCACCGTAACCCCCGCCGCCACTAAATCCTCCATTTCTTCTCCCCCCCTACCAAACACAAAAGGATCACCTCCTTTCAAACGAACTATGATAGGATATTGATGGGCTTTTTCGATTAATAACTTAGTAGTTTGCTCTTGTAAAAGAGAATGTCTGCCTTTGCGTTTTCCAGCGTCAATTTTTTCCGCTTGAGGATTGATCATTGCCAAAATTTCAGGACTAACAAGGGCATCATAAACTACTACATCTGCCATTTCTAACAACACCTTACCCTTAACAGTTAATAACCCCGGATCTCCGGGTCCTGCACCCACAAGATATACTTTTCCTATACACTGAGATTGATTCATGCTTAATTTATTGAAGGGAGAACTAACTCAACACAATCATTGACTATTTGTCAACTAAAATTGGTATTTTCTAATACATTCTTTGAAGATTATAGCGGATGAAGGTGACTTTTTTGATATTAGACATTCTCTTAATCCCTAGCAATTACGGTTACATTTAGGGTCTGCATTCCGACTGTTTTGTTACCTACTCGATCGTGATCAAACTCTTATGAGTTCTTTCTATGAGGGCAGGTGGTAGAAAACATCTGAGAGCTACACGCTCCGTTCCAAATGACCAGTTTCAGGTCGCACTAACGCACCAATGCCGAAAAAAGATAGACAAGATATAATCAAAAATTGATCTCAATTAATCGATAATCAATCCTTTGACAATCTTGAAATATTTTTATTGTTGGTGGCAAAAATACGGAATGCAAATTATTTGGGGGTTAATTAGCTTAATCCTCACTTGGTTTATTTATAGTCATCAAGGGTTTTTATTCAGTGAGTTACTCTATGGAATTTCTCCTTCTTGGTTGTCAACCCCTAGCTTCGATCGTCAAGGCTTATATGAACAAAAAACTATACAGGAATTAAGTAATAAAATCGAGGCATTAGAGAGGGAAAATCAGAAACTAAAAATCATTACGAAATATCAAGAAAAATCCTCCGCCGAGTTGATTCCTGCTAGGGTAATTGGTAGAAGTCCTGATGCTTGGTGGCAAATAATTACCATTGATATTGGTAGCAGTGATGGAGTTAAAGCTAATCAAGCGGTGATGAGTGTCGGTGGATTAGTGGGAAAAATAATCGAAGTTACCAATAATACCAGTCGAGTGTTGCTTATTAGTGATTATAATAGTCGTGTCGGTGCATTTCTACCCCGCACAGGTTATCAAGGGTTTATCAAAGGGCAATCTACTCCTATTGGGTTAATGGAATTCTATGCCAAAGTTGCCGATGTGAAAGCGGGGGATGTGGTGACAACATCGAGTTTAAGTAGTATTTTTCCCCCTGATATTCCCATTGGTAAAATAATATCAGTTAATCCCAATAAAAGCCCTGCTCCAGAAGCAGAAGTGGAATTTACTGCACCTGTAGATTTTCTTGACTGGGTATTGGTAGATTTGAGTAGTCGATCGATTTTTGATTAATCTAGGAGTTACGCATTGACAAATTAACTTAAATATGTTGTTGAAAATAATCTG
>CAYPDC010000051.1:0-28054 GCA_964409355.1 uncultured Cyanobacterium sp. | reverse complement strand
GTTTAATAACTTTTTCAGATTCAATAATAGACATTTTTTCTTGAATATTAATAACCCTACCAGTACCTTTTACGATTTCTAAATAACCAAAAGATTCCCCAGTATTTTGATCTATAATTTCATCATCACTCAAATTGTAAAGTAAAACTCTTTGTCCTTGTCTAATTCCATCGTCTTTACCTTTATTTATCACTATTTGAAAATCACTAAGAACTTTGACTATGGTAGCGGGAAAAGTTCCCTTTTTTGCAATCATTGGAGCAGATGTCATATTTTGCATATTTATTCTCCTTGAAAACTAGATAACCAAATTTTATCAATATTAGGTTGAATAATAATTTTATCTTTTACTGTATTATCATTATTTCCTAGTCTATCAAAAATATCTGGATAGATTAATTCTAACTGATCAGACTGGTTGATCATGGCTTGTATTTTACCATCACTTTGTATATTAATAATATTTCCCACTGCAATTAAACACTCATAGCCATTTTCATCGGTTATTTTTTTATCACTTATTTTTTTGTATTGCACAGGCAAATTGCTAAATACCTTAAAAGCGATCGCACCTTCTTGTTAGATTGAAATGATTATTAATCATTTTATGATTGTTGGGTTGCACTTCGTTTTACCCAACCTACTTTTTGAGTCAGGAGTGCGATCGCCTCTTAATTAAGAATCGATCGCCAACGGATTATAAATAAACCCTAAGAGACTAATTTCAACCTGAATTCGATTATCTTTGTCTGAAAAAGACTCCAATCCCATTATGAACTCTGGCAACAGTGGCGGGAGAACGGTCTATAATTGCCCCTCCCAGATAAATTTGAGTTGAACTTCCTCCATCGAGGTTTAAAGCCGAAATAGCCCCCATATTCTGGAGAATTTGAGCCATTTCCCCAAGGGTTGCACCCCCTCCACCAACCCGATGGTGTACCGCTACCATTAAGATTCTTCCTTGATTATCAACGGCGATCGCGCTTCGGGAGGCTTTTTGGTTATTAAACGCTTTACTAAAGTTTTCACTTTCTCCATTGAGGACTATTTGCTTATTCAGTAGCAAAAGAGGTCCTGCTCCCATAATATAGGGATATTGAGCGAAATCAGAAGGAATAGTAGCAGTATTGAGGGTAATTGGTTCATTTAAGTTAAATTTATCCGCCCCTGTCTTGAATTTGCGGAATACTAACAGATAACCTTTCGAGGGGATATTGATGGTGTCTTCTCCTGCTTTCACCCCGACAATTTTATCTCGAATAATGCCATTTTCTACCACTGCAATAATTTCATCATCGCTGAGAGTCGTGTAGTTAAAACCCCAACTGTCAGTATAACGGGCAATTCCTGCCTGTACATAACCACTATTAACATAATTATTGATGAGGCGATCGCCCCTGTTGGTGGTAATGGTTTCCTCTAATTTGAGGCGATCGATTTTTACGTCTCCTAAGTCATTCCAAGCGATAACACCTCGATTTAAAATTGGACTAGATAACCAATTTTCTCGATCTTTAATTGCACCTAAAGGTAGTTGATTATTACGGTTAAAAAACCCCCCATTAATAGCTGCGATCGCACCTGAATTTTGAGCAGTAGTTTTTAAAGGAGCAATGCCAATTAGTGTATTAGAATTAGTCAAAATAGGGCGTAAATCTAAGTTAAAACTTTTGGTATTTAAAGTTAAAAATGAGACAATAAATTGATCTTGATTATTGTTAATGCCAACATATTTACGGCTATAAAAAATATTATCTTGCCAACTCACATCCCTAGGCATAATGGCAGTATGGTTAATATCTACAAAAAGAATATTAGGGTTAGCAGAAGTAACTTTCAGATGATGAAAAGGAGGTAAATTAAGATTAACTAAAGTTTGATTATCTTTACTAGAAACAGCGAATAATTTTACTTGATTATTATTTTCATTATCTCTAATTTCGTCGCCTTCCACTTCTCCAATTAAAGGGGTATTATTTAAGGGAGAATCTGTAGAAGGCAATGCAGGAAAAAGAGATTGGTTTGCTTGACTATTTAGAGAAATTATCCCTATATCTTTCCCTTGACTAACCTGAAAAAAACTAGGTTGATTGAGTTCAATAATAATTTTTTTGCCTCTAGTAGCAGGAACTTCATAGACTTTATTGACTTGACTAGGAGGTAAAATTAAAGCTAAAGAGTTATTAATTTTTTCTACTTCTAAAACAGTGTTTTTAATTAAATCAGAAATATCTAAATAACGATAAGGATTAATAAATTTAGCAGGTAAAACACCACTGTAGGCAAACCATTGAACAGGTTGCTTATCTTTGTTAGTGGTACTTAATAACTCTATGCCTAAATTGGCTTCTGTGGCAAAATCTGCCAATCCTGTATGGGTTAGCCCTGATTCTTGCCATTGTATCCAAGGAAGATTGACTTTTTTGTCATTGATAATTATTTCTTCACCTTTACTAATTATACTTAAATTTTCTGATTGAGCTAATACTCCTTGTAAAAATTTTCCTCGAATCAAGTCTGGAATGGAACTCAAAAAGTTAACAGTAAAAATAGCTAAAAAAAGCCAGATCAAGAACTTTGATTTAACCCTACGGAATTTTATCATAATTATTATTAACTAATATTGACCATCTATTATGACGTTATTGTCTCAAAAAAGTTTAAATTTATTGATCATAATTGTCAATGTTGACAATTTTTCTGAGACGAAATTAAACAAGAGCGAGTATTGTTTTAAGAAATAAGTACACTTACAAACTATAGCATTCCTATCTGAGTTGTAAGAATTCGATCTCCCCCTAACCCCTCTTACACAAAGGGGGAACTTATTTTCAATTTCTCAGGAATAATTTAGGATTGGGATAACACTTACTTTTTACTTCTAAATTATATCCTCAATTTAATTATGTATTCTACGCTATCTCTATCAGAAATTCATTATTTAATCTTAGAAATTGTTGACAGAAAAAAATTATCTTCGTCTCAACAAGATATTTTAAAAAGATTTATTCCTTATCCTAATTATCATTTTATTCCTGAAAAATATCCTTATTTATATCAACAACAAGTTAAATTACTGCCATTAATATATCCATCTTTAAATGAACTTTGTGCAAAAATAAAGATTAAGCAATCAGATTACTTTTTAGTAAATCTTTGGTTTTTTCTATTACCTTTAGCTTTAGAATTAGCTAGTCTTTATCAACAAAAATCCTCTCCTATTATTATGGGTATTTTAGGAGGGCAAGGAACGGGAAAAACGACTATCACTAAAATTTTAGCCTTAATTTGGCAATTTTTAAACATCTCTAGTGTGGCGATTTCCCTTGATGATTTATATAAAACTTATCAGGAAAGGCAAGAGTTATTAAAATCTGATCCTCGTTTAATTTGGCGAGGTCCTCCTGCTACTCATGATATAAAATTGGGCTTAGATGTTCTCATGGCTTTAAAAAATTGTCAATATCCTGTTTCTATTCCCCGTTTCGATAAATCCCTCTATGGTGGAAGGGGCGATCGCATCTTAGGAGAGGTTGTTAATCAGGCACAGATAATCATTTTTGAAGGTTGGTTTGTGGGGGTAAAACCAGTGAAGGAAGAAGTTTTCAACTATCCTCCTGATCCCATCATAACACAGAGCGATCGCATCTTTGCTCTCGATTGTAATCAAAGACTGAAAGAATATTTACCTTTATGGGAAATGCTAGATTACCTGATAGTATTAAATCCCCAAGACTATCGTTACAGTTTAAAATGGCGTCAAGAAGCCGAGAGAAAAATGATTGCCGAAGGAAAAACTGGCATGAGTGACAAAGAAATAGAAGAATTTGTCAATTATTTTTGGAAAGCCTTACACCCAGAAATATTCATCGAACCGTTAACCCAAAACCCTAACTTAACAAATTTAGTGTTTAATATTAACATTAATCATGATATAGCGCTCCTAAATCATTCGTGAAAAATTGAAAATAAGTTCCCTCTTTATTTAAGGGGGGTTAGGGGGGATCAAATTCTTACAACTCATTTAAGATTGCTATAGCAATTAGTTATAATTTGTGAGAATCTTCAAGCTGTTAACAATTAGTTTTACTGTTGCTTGTGCGCTACTTAGTTAACACTAAAACCCCCATCATTCCCCCAAGTAAAGGATAGTGGATTTTTTGAGCAAAACCTATTTCTTGGGCTAATTCAATTTGACGATCGCCCCTTAAAAAACGTTCTAAACTAGGGTAAATATAGGCATAATCCGCCCTTTTACCCCACCAATCCGCCATCGTCACCACCACAGAATCTAAATACCATTTTTGTAGATTTGCCACCCAATCACTAGAAGGTTGATGAAAGTCGAGAATCGCCGCTTTCCCATTCGGTTTTAAGACTCGCTGGATTTCGGTTAAACAAGTAGGGATGTCTTGAACATTTCTCAACCCATAGCCCATAGTGATACAATCAAAACTGTTATCGGCAAAAGGCAAATTTAACACATCCCCTTCTATCCATTCTATATCCTCATATCCCTTATTTTCGGCTTTAGCACGGGCAATATTGAGTAATTGAGAGGAAAAATCAATACCGATTACCTTACCCCGTGTCACCTGTTGACGCAATAAAAAAGTTAAATCCCCACTACCACAACATAAATCCAAAGCTATACTTTCAGGTTGAGCATTAGTCCATTTTACCGCCATTAGTTTCCACACTCGATGCAATCCCAGACTTAACCAATCATTGAGAGAATCATACACTGGAGAGATGCGATCGAACATTGCTTGAATTTCTTGAGGTTGGGGAGTCAATTTCATCTATAGCGATCCTATTTGAGTAATGTCAATAATTGGCATCGGAGTTAACAAAAGACTCCACAAAAATTTCTCTTGTTATCGGTTGCTTAACAATTAAACCTTCTCCACCCAAAACTTTTAAAGGTTGCCCCTCCACATTAATCCAAACCTTGGTATTAGGATCTAAACTACTAGCAGTATAAATAATTTGCCCCAATCTGCCAATCATTGATTCACTACCACCACCAAAGGTAAAATCTTCCGATAAATCTAGGTGAATACCATCTTCTTTAACTTCCAAACCTTTTAATTTTGTTTCAGGAGGTATTGCTGTATCCTTATTTTCTCCATCCGTCAACAATTGATTAAAAGCGATGGTTAAAGTTGATTGAAGATTCTCTCCCTTGTCAATGGTGATATTGTTGGGAGTCACCTCCAAATTATCATTTAATAAATATATTGCTACTTCTTGCCTTTCAACATTATTGGGATTATCTGGGATGATTTCTGTGGGTGTATTATCGTCAGGTTGATTAACTTGATTTTTCGACTCTAAATTACTATAAGCATACCATGCCGCAAAAGTTCCCACTGCTAAAACTGTTGTCGCAACGGAAGCAATAATTTTTGTTGGGAAATACGAGTTTTGTTTTTTATCTTCAGCCATAATTGTCACTCTGATTTATATTCTTAGATTTTTAGATATGGGGGTGTTAGGGAAGTATGGGAGGCATGGGAGGCATGGAAAGAAATTAAATAAAATTTAACACCTGCCACCTGACACCTGAAACCTACTCATTCTTCATTCTCTAAATGGATAAATCCTGCTATTTCTAATCGGTTATCCTCAATATTCAATTTAATAAGCCTAGCGATAACGCCATATTCTTCTAAATTGAGTAAGGTTAACTGTGTATTTATATTATCAGCAAATCCCTGTAATAGTTTAGATGATAGTCTGCGATTGTTTAAAGTTCCTTGAACGTCTATAATTTCTAGTGTATGCCCTTTAACCACTTCTAAACCAAATTCTAAACTAATATTCAACAATTCGTCCCCCCGAATCGGTAATTTTGCCTGACTATTAATGCGAATACGGTTGTTACTTTGTAAGTCAAAATTTAACTCTTTAATTTCTACCTGAGATTCTTCTGCCAGTTTAGCCATCATTGATTTAGCTTGAGGAGATAAGATAATTTTGTTTAAATCATCTTCTGTAAAAATTATTCTCCCTGCTACATTTAACGGTGAATTTAATACGTTTCGCCATTGGTTTATCTCCATTTTCCTCAGATTTCTTAGTTGAGATAAATTCAAGTCGATCGCATCTGTTTCTAATTCTAATAATTCAATAGATATATTATCTATGGGTTGCCATTGTTTGAGGCTAATTTGAATGGAATCGGCTTTGCCTTGAGATAATTGATGGGTAGGAATGGCATTAACCCTTATTTCTACCGCTTTTATCTCTTCTGATTGTGTTTCGATGACTTTGGTTAAAGAATTATTAACAAATAATCCGATGGGAGATAATATCGATATTATAATAGTTAGTATAGTCGTAAAAACTTCCATATTAGTATTTGATTTATTAACATTAAACTAAATTCTGTTTTTTTAGAACACCTTAAGATTTTTTTTACAATTTTCAAATATTTATAATATCCTAAATAATATCAAAACTTTGATCTTATTTGTTGATTGTTATGTTAATTCTTTAGTTAGAAAATGAGTATTAATTTATCACAAAATCAAGAAGATAATAGTTTTTTTAGTGCTTTGATGCCCCAGAAAGACTCATTTTTAATTTATGTCATTGATGATGACAAAGTCAATTTGGATATTATTCGTGTTTTTCTTAAAAAAAGTGGTTTTACTGTCATTACACAAACGGATATTTTTACGGCTATTAGAGAAATTGCTCACATAGTTCCAGACTTGATTTTACTAGATATATTGATGCCTAATATTAATGGTTTTACTGCTTGTTCTTTATTGAAAAAAGCTGTTAAAACTAAAGATATTCCCATTATTTTTTTAACGGCAGTTGATAATATTGATTCTAAAATCAAGGGCTTAGAATTGGGTGCGATCGATTATATCACCAAACCAATTAATTTCTTGGAACTTTTATCAAGGATTAATACTTATTTAAAAATCAGTAGTTTAACTAATAGTCTGAAGGCACAAAATCAGTTATTAAAATTAGAAATAGAAGCGAAAGAAAAGGCTCAATTATCTTTGAATAAAACTGAGGAAAAGTTAAAAACTATTATCAATAATAATTTTCATAGTATGGTAGTAGTTAATTCCGAAGGTACTGTATTATTTATCAATAAAGAAGCGGAAAAATTATTTAATCGGGATCAGCAAAAAATACTGGGAAATACTTTAGGTATTCCCTTAGAATTAAATAAAATTAACGAGTTAGAAATAGTGCGATCACCCTCTGAATTAATCACAGTAGAAATGAGGGCCGTGCCTGTGATTTGGAATGATAGTAATGCTTATTTAATTTCTTTTACCGATATTAGTGAAAAGAAAAAAATGGAGCAGGAATTAAAGATACTATATCAGGCTTCTGAACAAAGTCCAGCATCTATTGTAATCACCGATGTCAGAGGAAGAATGCAATATGTTAACTCGAAATTTGAAGCTGTTTCAGGATATAAAAAAGAAGAGGTTATCGGCAAGAATCCCAGAATTTTAAAATCAGGACATACTACTGATGTTGACTATAAAAATTTATGGAAAACTCTCATTAACGGCAAAGAATGGCAAGGAGAATTTCACAATAAAAGAAAAAATGGCGAATTATATTGGGAAAGAGCGTTAATTTCACCTATTTTTAATTCTGAGGGAGTTATAACTCATTATATCGCAGTAAAAGAAGATATAACCGAAGAAAAACAGCAACAAATGTTGCTTAAATATCAAGCAAAATATGATTATTTAACAAAAATTCCCAATCGTAATTATGCTTTAGAAAAAGTAGATAAACTTTTAAATCAAGCTAAAGAAGATAAAAATAATATCGGTTTAATGTTTGTTGATTTAGATCATTTTAAAGAAGTTAATGATACTTTAGGGCATGATTTTGGGGATGAACTTTTAGTAGAAGCCACCAACAGAATGAAAGACGAATTGCGCAGTACAGACTTATTAGCTCGTTTAGGAGGGGATGAATTTTTTATCGCAATTCCTATGGCAAAAAGTAGAAATGAGTTAGGAATTATTGCAGGTAAAATCATTAAAATTCTTAAAAAACCCTTTCATTTATTTGATGAAGAAGTATTGATTTCTGGAAGTATTGGCATCACCATTTTTCCTGAAGATGGCAGGGAATTAAAACAATTAATTCGCAATGCAGATTTAGCTATGTATCAAGCGAAGAAAAACGGGAGGAATCAATTTCAATTTTATCAAAGTAACATGAATAAGATTGATATTGGTAAGTCAACTTTAGAGCAAAATTTCTTAACGGCGATTGAAAATAATGAGTTTAAAATAGTTTATCAACCAGTCGTAGATATTTATACGGAAAAGATAGTCAGTGCCGAGGCATTAGTGCGTTGGGAAAATGAAGAATTAGGTTTAATTTATCCTGAAAAATTTATTCCTTTTTTGGAAAAAAATGGGCTAATTCTAGTATTAGAAAAATGGATTTTAGAGAATTTAATCAAGGATATAAAATCTTGGGAAAAATACACCAATGTTAATTTACCTATCAGTATTAATCTATCGGAATATCAATTTAAAAATTCAGAAATTATTACAACTATTCAAGGTTTTATTAATCAAAATCAACTCAAACAATACCATTTATGTATAGAAATAAAAGAAGATTATTTAGATGAAAATAAAAATTTTATTCGTAAAATGTTAAATAGTGTCTCCCCCCTCAATATTGATTTTTGTTTAGATAATTTTGGCACGGGATTAACTTCTATTTCAACTCTTCATAAATTCCCTTTTAAATATTTAAAAATAGATCAAAATTTAATTCAAAATATAGACAAAAATACTCGCACAACGAAGATGGTAAAATCGATTATTGCAGTAGCAAAGATTTTAAATATTAAGGCGACAGCAAAAGGGATTGAAACAAAAAAAATTTTAGAATCTTTAAGGCTTTTAGGCTGTGATTATGGACAAGGTTATCTTTTTTCTCAGCCATTGTCTGCCATTAATTTTATTACTCATTTAAGTCGGGGTTTTTAGGTGATAAATTAGCTGTTTTTGCCCTTGATCATTTCCTGTTATAATCATGATTATTTCTTCATTTAAAGATGCGATCGCACCTATGGGATAATAACAATGAGATGAGCCTAAAACATTTCCTTCCAAATCTAATAATGCAATATTTCCTGACGTAGTAGCACAAATAAAACCTGTTTTCGTAGGATAATAAAAATCAGGGCGAAAATCAAGAGGAATACGTTTAACGAAAAAAGGATAAAATTTTAGTAAAATCAGATTATTAGTTTGTTTTTCTCTAGCCAATAGCATTTGCGAGTCACCGCAATGATGAATAATTTTTCTTAAAGGAACAAAAGCGGTATAAGTATCATACCAGATACCTCGGCGATTAAATAACTTAAAATATGTTAGATTTTTTTCGATCTCATTTTGAGTGTAAATAACAATACCATGACGAGAATCAAGGATGATGATTTGTTGAGGAATAAAGTCATTAATCAGAGGAGTAATGGGAGTTAAATTGTTTGTTTTAATGATTTGAAATCCTTGTTCATTATTATCGGTTTTATTCACTGCAAACCACTGACAATTATTAGCTACTGCACAATTAAAATAATCACTTTCTATAGGGATACAAGTCTTTTTTTTATCTTGACATAAATAAATTTGAAAAATATTTTTTTGGGCAGATTCCTTCGTAATTACTACACAACCATTATCGATGAGTTTGAAATCAATAATGTTTTCAGGAAAAAGATAATTCATCTTAAAACAAATATTAATTTTATCTTCAGTAATATTAATAGTTTTAATAGTTACCTTTTTTTCACTTATTTGATATAGTAAATTATTGTTTATTTTTAAAGAAATGACAGTTTCTTTTTCAATCACTTTTTCTTCAATTAAATTTAGTTCAAACTCATTTTTCTCTATTATTTGGTAAAAGCAATTTTCTTTATTTTCTAAATCTAAAACATACTTTAGAATTTCTGTTTTCATTTCTAAGGCAGTGCGAAAACGATGTTGAGGCAATTTTTGCAATGCTTCCCGTAAAATTAAGTGCAAATGAGAAGGTAAATGTTTCGGTAATTTTGGTTGTTGATTCAGATGTGCTAACATTATTTCGTGAGGACTACCAGAAAAGGGGCGATCGCCCAGTATGAGTTCATATAGTATAATGCCAATAGAGTAGAGATCTGAACCGTAGGAATATTTGCCGTAAAATTGTTCGGGTGCCATATATGCAGGAGAGCCAGTGTCGCCTATATTACTAAGATTGGCAACAGTGTCTTCTCTTTCGATTTTTGCCACACCAAAATCAGAAATTTTCCCCTTCCATCCACCAGCGGTGACGGAGAGTAAAATATTTTCAGGCTTTAAATCACGGTGAATAATTCCTTCTTTGTGAGCATAACTTAAACCGTCTAAAATATCGATAACTATTTTTAATTTATGTTCGAGGGTTAAGGAATTTACTGAAGTTAATAAATTCCTCAAAGTGCCACCCTCACAGTATTCTGTTACTAAATATCTTTTCCCCTCGTGATGCTCAACACCATGACAACGAATAATGTTAGGATGTTCCAAACTCAGCAAAATGCGAATTTCTCTGAGAAATTTTTTGGTGGAAAATTGTAGCGGATTTAATTCTTTAAGGGCGACTAATTCCCCTGTTTCTCGGTGAATAGCGGCATATACTTTGCCAAATTGTCCTTCTCCTACTAAACCAACTATCCTGTAGTGTGAATTTTTCACGAATCTTGTTCTCACAAGGAACCGATACGACTTTTGAATATAGCTTGACACTCCCACCACTAGCTTTGTATTCCACTGAGCGAGAATTTTTCTTGAATTTTGGATAGCCTTTCTTGCCTTTAACACCTTTTTTACAGTTATCAAAGAAGCGATATATGACACTCCAAGCTCGTTCAGCTGATGCTTGTCTAGCGGTAGAATTTAACTCATTAGCAAAAGGATATTCTTTAGCTAAAACAGCACAATACTTATTTAGATCATATTTATTGACCTTCTCACCATCCATCCACAACCGCCGTGCTTTATTCCTTATGAACTGTGCCGTACGAATAGCATCATCAATGGCTTAATATTGGTATTGATTGCTGCTTAACTTACATTCAAGAACGATCCATTTTACTAATACAATATCCTTGTACAATCTATCCTAGCACAAAATAGTTTGTTTGTGTCAAGTCATTAAGATAAAATCTCCGTATTTTTTTTTGTTACGATAAAATATGTGTAATACCTATCTCATAATTTGAAATGTCCTGTAATTAGTCATTTTGCAAAAACAAACCTTAAAATAGTTATCATGGACACAAAAAAATTATTGACAAATCCACAAAAATACTTACACTTTTTTTAAACCTAATTTATTAACATCACGAATGGAATTAAAACTACCTCCCCACAGAATGCAAATTACCGATGATTTAGACAAATTATTGGAAATACTGCCTTCCAAGATTAAACACTTATTAGACAACCATCCCCAGAAAAATTCCTTGATTGAAATAGTTTTAGACTTAGGTAGAAAACCCGAAGCAAGATTTTCCCATCGCAGTGAATATTTAAGCGATGAATTGATCACTAGAGAGGATTTAGCCCATTGTGTGGCGAGGGTAGGTCATTTTAGTGCGGATAATCGGGCTGGTATTGAATGTACTTTACACCGTATCAGTGCCATTCGCAATCGTCAGGGGGATATTATTGGTTTAACCTGTCGTATTGGGAGGGCGGTTTTCGGCACTATTTTGATGATTAAAGAATTGGTAGAAAGTGGGCAATCTATTCTCTTGTTAGGGCGCCCTGGGGTCGGTAAAACAACGGCTTTACGGGAAATTGCGAGGGTTTTAGCGGATGAATTGGAGAAAAGAGTAGTGATTATCGATACCTCCAACGAAATCGCAGGGGATGGCGATGTGCCTCATCCTGCCATCGGTAGAGCGAGAAGAATGCAGGTGGCACGTCCTGAATTACAACATCAGGTTATGATTGAAGCAGTGGAAAACCATATGCCAGAAGTGATTATCATTGATGAAATTGGTACGGAATTAGAAGCCCTTGCCGCTAGGACGATCGCTGAAAGGGGGGTACAATTAGTTGGTACTGCCCACGGGAATCATTTAGAGAATTTAATTAAAAACCCAACGTTATCAGACTTGATCGGAGGTATTCAGTCTGTTACACTGGGTGATGAAGAAGCCCGTCGTCGTGGTTCACAAAAAACCGTGTTGGAAAGGAAAGCACCCCCTACTTTTCAGATTGCAGTAGAAATGTGGGAAAGACAGAAATGGGTTGTCCATGAAGAAGTTGCCCAAACGGTGGACTATTTATTGAGGGGTAAACAGCCAATTCCCCAGTTGAGACAGGTAAATGATGATGGAGAGGTGACAATTACTAGAGATCCAAGTTTTTCTTCCCCCCAAGAAGTCAGTACAAATCCCCCTACTTTTATTGAAATACCTGATAAACCAAGAGGTTTAAGGGCGCAAGGAAAAATGACTCCTTTACCCATTAGCCCTACTCCTACTCCCATTCATAATGAATTTGAGGAGATGTTGGCTAAATCTTGGTATCATTTGGAGAATACGGGAGAAAAAATGAGAACTCCCGGTCCTAATGGGGAAGATTATCCCATTTACGTTTATCCTTATGGTATTGGTAAAAGTCATTTAGATCAAGTTATTTCTATTCTCAAGTTACCCATTGTTTTAACTAAAGATGTGGATTCGGCGGATGCAGTCTTAGCGTTGCGATCGCAGGTTAAACATCATTCTAAGTTATTGCAACTGGCAAAGGATCGGCAATTAGCAATTAAAAGTATCAAATCAAATAGTATTCCTCATATTACCCGTGCTTTAAAAGAGTTAATGGATTTAGAGGATGGGAATGAGCCTGAATTGTTGGATATTCGGGCTTTAACGAGGGTTGGTAGTGACGACGAAATCGAGGCTTTGGAGGAAGCCCGTTTAGCCGTTGAACAAATTGTCATTCCTCAAGGGCAACCTGTGGAATTATTGCCTCGCAGTGCTAAGGTGCGAAAAATGCAACATGAGTTAATCGAACATTATAGGCTGCGATCAGACAGTTTTGGGGATGAACCTAACCGCCGTTTACGCATTTATCCCGCATAAACTCAACCGAAGTTCACCTCCGTTCGAGATAAAATCTTCGGTGGTTTAATGGTGTCAGGTGTCAGGTGTTAGGGGGAAGAATTCACAAGAAATATATCTTAATTGATTTTTTTATTTTTAATTCTTTGATTGAATAATATAATTTTCTAAAAATTACACCTGCAACCTGAAACCTAATGAAATTAGGTGTTAATTTTCTCCAATTCTTCCCTTAAAGCAATAATTTCTTGGGTGAGTTGTCGGATATTTTTATCAGGATTATCCGTAGTTTTCACCTCTACTTCCTGAGTGAAATTATCATCGCTGTCGGATTTATTTGCTTGATGTTGGAAAAACTTTTCAATGATTTTTTTTGCTTCTTCCTCTGTCAATGTGCCTTTTTCTTGCCATTCTTGGGATTTTTTTTGTAACTCTGAGGTTAATTCATTGATAACTTGAGTTCTTTTATCAGTATTTTGTATAGTTTCGATCGCCTCTGCGGTAGCACCAACTACAGTACGCAATCCTTGTTGTACAAAGTTAATTAAGTTGTTATTTTCCATGATAAGTAAATAATTGCTGATCTATATCGACTTTAATCTAATCTAACCTGAATTGCGAATTGTCGAATTTTTTTTAGTTCATCACAGTTTCTTTAGATATATCCTTACTGCTGATAACTCTGCGTTTGGGCTGTTGGGTTTGATCAGAAGAAGGGGAATCCACGGAGTCATCTAAAGTTATTTTAATTTTAGGTCCTGAACTAGCGAGACGAATTACCATACCATTTTTAACTAAAACTTTATTGATTTTTTTGCCGTTGATAAAAGTACCGTTTGAACCTAAATTAATTAAAGCCCAGTCTTTACCCCTGGGACGGATTTCTAAATGATGACGTGAGACCACTGCACTATAAAGCACTACATTGTTGTCATTAGCCCGTCCAATTCTGATCACCGAATTGGGATCAAAGTTCCATTTTTGAACCGCAACAGATTTGAGTGGGTGTAATAGAGTTAAGGTAATCACCGACGTTCCATAAGAGTAAAGATTGCAATTATTCTCCAGTCACAAACTATTTACTTAAATAGTTTGACTAAATCTACTCTCATATTCTACATGATTTAGGCAATGATGAGTAAATTAATTAAAAATGAAGAATCAAGGATGAGAAAACTCTCTAAAACTCTAACTCCTAACCCCGAACTCCTATCAATCAATGGGGTTCGCCGAAGATGATAACAGAACGGGTAAGGTTTTTGATTACTTCTGCCGTGACATCGCTGACAGCTAACCCCCCGGCAGTGCGTCTGCGGATGGATCTCAAGATCACAAGATCAAAATTCAGTTTCCTTGCTGTACGGACGATGGCCTTTGCGGGATCTGAATAACGTAATGTTCTAATAGTAACGGATATTTGCGGCGCTATTTGATGCACTCCTAGTTGTAAGGCATTTTTAAAGGAGTCGATGTTATCTTGACTTAAGTGGCGATCATAGACATGAAGAAGGGTAATACTGGCACGATTACTTTCAGCTAAAATACAAGCAAGGGCGATGGCATTTAGGGTTTTGAGATCGATTTTTTTCACAGGCACAAGAATTTTGCGCAGGTTTCTCGGTTCATCTAATAGTTTTACCACAGCCACAGGACAATGAGATGACCAAAAAACATTATCGATTAAATTACCAAATAAACGAGCTTGAATGGTACTGGTGGTACTCCACCCTAACACAATTAGAGTTCCTTGATTTTCCTTTGCCGTGCGACTAATTCCTTCGGCTAAATCATCATCAATACGAATAATCGGTTTCACTGAGATGGCAAAATCCTGACTATATTTAACGGCGCGATCGAGGAGTAAATGACTATGATGAAAAGCGTAGTCTAATTCTGGTTCGTCCATGTGAACGTGAGCTTTAACAACGGATAAGGGTATCACTAAACCTGTTTCATTCCCTGCGAGAATACAAGCCATTTCCACCAGAGATTTTTCTGTTTGTGGATTGGCAACGGAAACAATAATTGTACGGTATTGACTATTAATAAAGGAGTGAGATGAATTCGGGGATAATTGTAAAGATAAATTAGTTTGACTTTCAATTAAATTAGCATTCACTTCCGATTGAAATAGATTACGGGCATATTTATTGGTTAAAATCGGTCCAGCCACGGAGGTTATTAACATCATAACGATAACTCCATTAAATACAGAAGTGGAAAGTAAACCAGCACTTACTCCTGCAAGAGTTGCCGCTAGGGTTGCCGCTACTTGAGGGAGGGATAATGACCACATAGTTAGACATTGATTCCAACTGTAGCGATATAATAATTTAGGAATCAAACTGGCGATAAATTTTCCCGTTATCAGTGTCAAAACAATACCAACAGTGAAAAGCAAATCTTGGCTGAAAATAGTTCCGAATTCCGATATTTTGAGGATTAAACCGATATAAACAAAGAAACAAGGAATAAATAAGGTACTGCCTACAAACTCTATTTTTTCCTTAACAGGTCCATTTCCCACTACATCATTCACCGCTAAACCTGCTAAGAATGCTCCCACAATTCTATCTATATTAATTAATTCTGCCCCTACTGATGCTAAAAATACTGCCAATAAGACGAATAAAAATTGATTGCTTTGTTCATCTCCCGTACGACGAAAATATTCTTTACCTGCGCGATCGAACCCGTATAAAACAACGATACAATAAACAGCTAAACTAGATAGTTGTATAATCAAACTCGCAACGGTAAAATCTCCTCCGTGAATAGAGAGACAGATTGCTAATACCAATAATGCCCCTATATCAGTAAAAATAGTTGCGCCAATGGTAATCACAACCGCTTCATTTCCTGCTACCCCTAAACGGGTGACAATGGGATAACCTAATAGTGTATGGGAGGCTAAAAGTGAACCGATTAAAATAGAGGCATTTAAGCCCATATTAAAGGCTAATCCTAACCCCGTACCCATAACTAAAGGCACAAAAAAGGTGCAAAATCCAAATAGGAGCGATCGATTTTTGCTTTTGCGGAAGTCTTCTAAATCGATTTCTAACCCTGCCACGAACATTAAATAAATTTTACCAATATCCGATAATAAGCTCATAGATTCACTATCTTTATCCAGTAAACCCAATCCATCGCCACCAAAAACTACCCCTGCAAAGAGTAATCCCACTAACCCCGGTAGCTTAATCCGTTCAAATATGGGGGGAATGGTAAGGATAACCAGAAGAAGGATAGTGAAGGTGATCAGGGGACTATCTGGAATAGTGCTTAAAAATTGAGCCATTGAATTGTGCTATTTATTAGGATATTGTTAATATTGTGACTTTTTTTGATTCTCTAATGTGAATCATTCTCTCATATTGACACAAGTACAAAATTAAAATAAATAATTGGCTCTTTCCGCTACAAAAAGACGAATTTCTTGACTTAAATAATGATTAAGATAAAGTTAAATTAAGCGGATAAATTTCTTTTTGCCTACCTGTAAGATTTTATTACTCAATTGGGAAGGTTCGTCAAAAGTTATATTAACATCAGAGATGCGATCGCCCTCTAAGCGGACACTACCTCCTTGAATTTGTCTTCTCCCCTCACCGCTACTACTAACCAAACCACTAGCATTGAGAATATAGAATAATTTAGCAGGAAATTCGACATTTTCAAGGGAAAATTCGGGTACTGCTTCAGCATTTGCCATATTTTGTTGACTAACGATTTCTAAAGCGGTTTTTTGAGCCGTTAAAGCGGTTTCTTGTCCATGATATTGAGATACTATTTCTACCGCAAGAAATTTTTGTGCTTCTCTGGGATTGTCGGGAATTTCCTTTAAAGGTAAGTCGGTTAATAACTCAAAATAGTTAGTTAATAAAGCATCAGGAGTTTTTTCTAGTTTAGAATACATGGATAAGGCATCTTCTTTTAAACCCACATAATTGTTAAGAGATTTTGACATTTTTTGCTCTCCATCAGTACCGATGAGAATGGGTAAAAGTACCCCAAATTGAGGTTTTTTGCCAAAATATCTCTGTAAATCTCTGCCAACGGCAATATTGAATTTTTGATCTGTGCCTCCTAACTCTACATCAGCATCGACTGCCACAGAATCATAACCCTGCATTAAGGGATAGAGAAATTCATGGAGATAAATGGGGGTTTGTTGGTTATAACGGTTATTAAAGCCTTCTTTTGCCAACATTTGTTGCACTGTCATGGTGGCTAATAACTCTTGAATTTGAGCTAAATCTAGCTTACTCAACCATTGGGAGTTATAACGAATTTCTAATCTACCCGGGGTGTCAAAGTCTAATATCGGGCGTAGTTGTTCTAAATACGTTTGTGCATTTTGTTTAACTTCTACGGCGGTTAATTGTTTTCTGACTTTATCTTTTCCTGTGGGATCTCCGATTTGGGCGGTAAAATCTCCTATAATTACTACGGCGGTATGTCCTTGATCTTGAAAAGCTCTTAGTTTCCGAAATGGGATACTATGTCCTAAGTGTAAGTCTGTGCCGGTAGGATCAATTCCTAGTTTAACTCTTAAGGGGCGATCGCATCTTTGGCATAATTGTTCTAAATTTTCACTCATGTCTTGAGAGTCTGTCTGAGAGGGAAAAACTTCGGTGACACCCCTATATAACCACTCAAAATTTTCAGTTGTCATCTATTTTTCTTTTCTTTTTGGTTCGCAATAATTCCAAAGAATATCCTATCATGTTATGGACAATATTTATTAAATTTTTAGCTATTTATGGATAAACTTTATTCGACTAGAGTCAAGTATAATCGCCTATTTTATAATTTATTAATATTAGTAATTACGACACCTTTTGTACAGTTTTTTGACAATTTTGATATTTGGTTTCCCATTATATTTTTTTCAACTATTATTTTCGCTATTAATACTCTCAGTGTTTCTAAAAATTTTATTTATTTTTGTCGAGGTATCGCTACTTTATCTTATCTAGCATATATTGTTAATCGATTTGAATTAGCGAAACAAACAGATGCGATCGAGATTTTTGCGGACAGTTTAGGGGCGTTATTCCTAATTTTATCTATTATAGCGATGACTGTAAGAATTGTCTCTAAATCTGAGATTAATGACGATGTTGTAAAAGGTTCAATTTGTATCTATTTAATGATTGGTATTCTCTGGAGTATTCTTTATAAAATATTATTTAATCTCGATAATAATGCCTTTAATTTAAGTGAGTTAATTTATGCCAATTCTCGCTATCAATTATTTTAGTTTTACAACCTTAACTACTTTGGGTTATGGAGATATTACCCCCCCTTAGCAGTATTGCGATGATGTTATCTAATCAGGAGGCTTTAATCGGGCAACTTTTCCCTACTATTTTTATTTCTAAATTAGTTAGTTTAAGTTTGAATAAATAATCCTGTTTTGTTTGTTGTCGTCATAAGGTGGTTTCCAAAAAAGAATCTACCCATTTTCTTGATAATTCCCCCTTTGTTTAAGGGGGGTTAGGGGGGATCATACTGGTATATTTATTGTTAGAAATCACCTAAATTACCCAGCATTAATTACGAAGTTGTTTTTTTGCTGACTGCCAAAGGGTTACAAAAAGGGTTAGAAGCCATGAAAAAGGAAAAATTAAATGTCAGAAATGTCACCATTGATCAATTACCTGAACAACAGGGAAAAATAGCAAGTAAAATTAAAAATTAATGGTTAACTACCCGGAAACTGGGAGAGATTATTTCCCCTGAAATCCTTTTGAAAAGTGACAATCTAATTCTTCCTCAATCTAATTAAGATTATTTAATCAGTACCTTATGAGTTCCTCATCTTGCCGAAAATCATCATCAATCTTAGCTTTACTTAACCGTAGAATCATAATGTTAAGTTTGATTGGCTTATGTGGTTTTACGGGAGTAGCAATTTTAAGTCTGATTCTCTCCTTATACACCCTCGAATCTCGCTTAGAAGAACCTAGTGTCAACGCCGTTCGAGAGTTTGACTTTTTACTATTAGAATTAAAAAGTGACTTTTTAGCTACCAGTACATCCTTAGGAGGCGATCGCCTCGATATAGATAGTCGTTTACGGCAAATGCGAGGGAGAAATCGCAACCTCGTCCAAGTAATTTTGTTCGACAAACAAGGCAATCTTATCAGTCAGAGTAACCGAAAAACCAGTAACACTCCTCCTCAATACTCCCCCTCAATTTTTTCCGCCTTGAAAGGGAAAGTGAAAGAAATATACATTAGTCCGTTAAAAATCGAAGAAAATAAACACTATATTGAGATAGCTACTGTTACCACCGATAATCTTGGATTTTCTCAAGGATTATTAATTGGCAAAGTTGATTTAAGCGAATTATGGCAAAAAACCCTCGAACAAAAAATCGGTAAAACAGGATATATATATATAGCAGATGAACAAGGAAACATCGTCGCTTCCAAAAACCTTCCTTGGTTAGAAAAACAACATCAAAACACAAACTTATCTTATCATAGCCCGAAGTTGCATTTTCACTGGCATTCAGACGGGAAACTTATTTTGGCCATGGGGAAACCCCTCAATTTCGTTCCTTGGTATGTCGTAGTGGAACAACCTTTAACAGAGGCGATCGCACCTTCCATTTTACCCAGTGTAATTATTGTCATCATTTTAGCCGTGGGAGTTGTGTTTGTAATTAATACTATTAAGTTTATTCAACAACGCCTTCTAACTCCCATAAAATTATTACATCAAGGGGTATTAAATTTACAACAAGGAAAACTTAATCACACCATAACACTACCCTACAATGACGAATTAGGGGAATTAGCAGAAGCCTTTAACATGATGACAATACAGCTAAAAGCATCTTTTGAACAACTGGAAAATCGTGTGAGAGAAAGAACATTACAACTAGAGAATACTAATTATTACCTAAAAGAAGAAATCAATCAACATAAACGCACTCTTTTATCTCTACAAGAAGCATCCCAAAAACTATCATTTCACTTTCAAAATTCGCCCCTTGGTGTCATTGAATGGGATCGAAATGTTAGGATTATTAGTTGGTCTCCTCAAACTGAAAAGTTATTTGGTTGGAAAGCAGAAGATGTAATCGGTGAATCCTCTTCTGAACTTAATTTGATCTATTATGAAGATCTCAATAAAGTCAATCAGGTAATTAATAATTTATTAACGGGGAAAGAGAGTCGTAAATATTGTCATAATCGCAATAATACTAAAGATGGAAAAGTCATTTATTGTGATTGGTATAACTCCGCTTTATTTGATTCATCGAATCAAGTGGTATCTGTTTTATCCCTTGTTTTAAACGTAACAGAAAATGTATTAAGGAGAGAAGAATTAATCTTAGCGAAAGAAGAAGCAGAAAGTGCTAATAAGGCAAAAAGTAATTTTTTAGCTTGTATGAGTCATGAAATTAGGACTCCCATGAATGGCATTATGGGGATGTTAAATTTTTTAGCAGAAGAAGACTTAACACCTGAGCAGTTATCTTATGTTAACATTGCTCAAAATAGTGCTAAATCTCTGCTAATTTTAATAAATGATATATTAGATTTTTCCAAAATAGAAGCAGAAAAGCTAACCATAGAAAAAGTAGATTTTAATTTACCTGATCAGCTTAAAAATTTCTTTCAATCTATTGCTCTTTCAGCTAAAAAGAAAAACCTAAAATTAACTCTTAATCTAAAAGATTTAAGACAGATAACCTTTGTCAAAGGAGATCCTTATCGATTAACACAAATTCTCAATAACTTAGTAAGTAACGCCATAAAATTTACAGAAAAAGGAGAAGTTTATATAAAAACTAAGATCAGAAAAAGAGAAAATCAACTAATTTTTTCTGCAAGTGTTAAAGATACAGGCATTGGTATTTCTAAAGATAAAATCGACAAACTATTTCAATATTTTACTCAAATTGATGATAGCACCACTAGGAAATATGGCGGCACAGGTTTAGGATTAGCCATCACCAAAAAACTTTGTCAATTAATGGGAGGCGATGTCAATGTTACTAGCAAATTAGGTAAAGGAAGTTGTTTTAGTTTTTACATTATTCTTGAGTCTTCTTCTCAAATTATAACCGAAGATAAATTATTAAAAAGTAATTCAGATTCTTTAAGTGCTTCTGCTTTAAAAAATAAACAATATAAAGTTTTATTAGCAGAAGATAACCGAGTAAATCAGCTTATTTGTCAAAAAATATTTAGTAAAATTAATTGGAAACTAGATATAGCTAATAATGGAAAAGAAGTGTTAAATTTACTAGAAACTACTCCCTTTGATAATGCTTATGATTTAATCTTAATGGATTGTCAAATGCCGATTATGGATGGTTATGAAACGACTCAACTTATTCGAGAAGGAAAAGTCGGGAAATATTATCAAAGTATTCCCATTGTTGCCATGACAGCTAATGCCATGAAAGGAGATGATGAAAAGTGTTTTGCTGTCGGAATGAATGGTTATATTACTAAGCCCGTCAATCAGGATATACTATTTAATAAATTACGGGAATTTTTGTCATGACTATTGTAAATGCTTATGCTACTCATGAGGTGGGAGGTTTACTCAAACCTTTTCAATATCAATTACCTGACATTGGTGCGTATGAAGTGGATATTCAAGTGCATTATTGTGGTATATGTCATAGTGACTTGAGTTTGTTAGAAAATGCTTGGGGTGTTACTGAATTCCCCCTCGTACCCGGACATGAAATTGTAGGTACTGTGTTAAATATAGGTAAGGATGTACTGCATTTACAAAGAGGCGATCGCGTCGGTTTGGGATGGCATTCTGGTTACTGTTTGCATTGTGATCAGTGTCTAACTGGTAATCATAATATGTGTTATAGTGCAGAAGCGACTATTGTAGGGAGATATGGCGGATTTGCCGATATAGTGAGGGCAAAAGTTCCCAGTGTGATAAAATTACCAAATTCTATTGATATGCGCACCGCAGGTCCTTTATTATGTGGAGGAATAACAGTTTTTAATCCCTTGATTCAATTCAACATTTCCCCTACCGCAAAAGTGGGAGTGATTGGTATAGGTGGTTTAGGGCATATCGCATTACAAATATTAAAAGCGTGGGGATGTGAGGTGACTGCTTTTACTTCCAGTAAGTTAAAAGTAGAAGAAGCCTTGCAAATGGGGGCGCATAATACCATCAATTCCAGAGATTCAGAGGCTTTACAATCTGCTAAAAATAGCTTTGATTTAATCCTTTCCACCGTCAATGTTCCCCTTGATTGGAGTACATACATAAATCTATTGAAACCAAAAGGGCGACTTCACCTTCTAGGGGTAGTAATCGAACCCTTAAACCTTAATGTATTTTCTTTACTTGCACAAAAATCCGTTTCTTCTTCCCCTGTCGGTAGCCCAAGCGCGATCGCACAGATGCTAGAATTTTGTCAGAGACATGATATTAAGCCCATAACCCAACATTTTCCCTTAAATGAAGTAAATGAGGCAATGGAGCATTTAAAATCAGGTAAAGCCCGTTATCGAGTAGTATTAGATGTAATGAATAATTAAGAAAAGAGGTGTCAGGTTTCAGGTGTCAGGTAAATTAAGAAATATATCTCTCTACTCCCTACTCATAACTCCGTAGGGGTTGAATATATTCAACCCCTACTTACTTATTACTCCTAACTGATTATTATTAACTTATGAATCCATTTAGCTTCGTTAACCTTGTAGTTTTTCGTAAATTTTGGTCCATCGCAAAATTGTACTGGGTAAGTTCAGAAAAAAAAGGTGCATGGACACTATTATTAACTTTAGGAGTGTTATTGATCGCCTATACCCAACTGAGTGTACTCTTAAATCAAGCTCAAGGAGGGTTAATTTCTACCTTAGCGGCAAAAGATGAAACTGCCTTTTGGCAAACGGTAGGCAAATTTTTGTTAGTTTTAGTAATATATGTTCCTTTATTTGCTGGTTTTTCTTTCACCCAAAGCAAATTAGGGTTATATTGGCGTAGATGGTTAACCACTAACTTTTTAAATAAATATTTTCAAAAAAGACACTTTTATGAATTGGCAATAAAAAACAAGGAAATTGATAACCCAGATCAAAGGATTTCTGAAGATATTAGAAGTTTTACCCAAGATTCTTTACTCTTTTTATTAGTAGTTGTACAATCAGTTTTACAAGTAATTGCTTTTAGTGCAGTGTTGTGGTCAATCTCCCAAAAATTAGTAATTTTTCTTTTAGTTTATGCAATTATGGGTACTTTAATTACTACGGGAGTTTTCGGGAAAAAATTAGTTAACCTTAACTTTTCTCAACTGCAAAAAGAAGCTAACTTTCGTTTTGGCTTAGTGAGAATTAGGGAAAATGCCGAATCTATTGCCTTTTATCGAGGAGAAAACCAAGAGAAAAATAATTTAAATAATCTCTTTACTGATTTATTTAATAACTTTAATAGCTTAATTATTTGGCAGGAATTATACTTAGGTTTATTTGTTAATACCTTCGAGTTTTTACCTTATGTTATCCCTGCTATTGTAGTTGCCCCTAGTGTATTGTCAGGGGATTTAGAAGTGGGAAAAGTCAGTGAAGCTACGGGAGCATTTGCAAGGGTATTTTTCTCTTTAAATATTATCGTCAGCCGTTTTCAATCCTTAACTAATTTTGCCGCAGGAATCGATCGTTTATCGGGTTTAAATGAGTTTTTAGTTATTAATGAAAAGGAACAATTATTAACGAAATCATCCACTACAAAAAGAACTATTGACACTATTGAAAATGGCAATTTAGAGATCAAAAACCTCACTTTACAAACTCCTAATTATCACAATACTTTAATGGAAAATGTCAGTTTTCAACTAACTAATGGGCAAGGATTACTGATTATGGGTGCGAGTGGTTGCGGTAAAAGTTCTCTCTTAAGGGCGATCGCAGGTTTATGGAACTCAGGCACGGGGGCAATTACACGCCCAGAATTAGACAAAATTCTCTTTCTTCCTCAACGTCCTTACATGATTATTGGTACACTGAGACAACAGTTAATCTATCCTGCCATTGATCTTGACACTAGCGACGAAAAATTACAAGAAATCCTCGAATTAGTCAATTTAAAAGACTTAGCAGAGAAATTCGGCGGTTTTGAAGTGGAAAAAGACTGGGGCGACGTGCTTTCCCTCGGAGAGCAACAGAGAGTGGCTTTTGCCCGAATTTTGGTCAATCAACCCCAATACGCCATTTTGGACGAAGCGACAAGCGCCCTAGACGCCAATAACGAAACATTTTTATACAGACACCTATTAAAAACAAACACTACTTTTGTCAGTGTTGGACATCGAGACAGTTTAAAACAGTATCATCAGTTTTTATTAAAAATCTCTGAAGATAAATCATGGCAATTGGAAACAATCAATAACTATCAAGTTTAACTCCAAACTCAGGTCTTGTAAAGTTCACAATGAAATACCCTTGATCCCTAACCCTATTTATTAATTTGGTTGATAATTGAAAGAGAATCAAAGATAATGAAAAGACATAAATACAAAAAAGTCTATAATCTTTAATTCTTATTCTTTATGACTACCTCCGAACCTATTTTACCACCTCAATACGATCCACAAATCACCGAAGCAAAATGGCAACAATTTTGGCAAGAAAAAGAAACCTTCAAAGCCAATCCCGACAAAGATGGGGAAACCTACGCTATTGTTATCCCCCCTCCAAATGTGACGGGAACTCTACACATGGGACACGCTTTTAATACTTCCTTGATTGATACCCTTGTGCGTTATAACCGCATGAAAGGGAAAAATACTTTATGTTTACCCGGGACAGATCATGCTAGTATTGCCGTACAGACGGTTATTGAAAAGCAACTCAAAGCCGAAGGTAAAACCCGCTACGATTTAGGTAGAGAGAAATTTTTAGAGAAAGCATGGGAATGGAGACATCAATCTGGTGGTACTATTGTTAATCAGTTACAACGATTAGGTTTATCTGCTGACTGGAGTAGGGAAAGATTTACCCTTGATGAGGATTTATGTCACGCCGTCAAAACTGCCTTTGTGCAACTGTATGAGGAAGGATTGATCTATCGTGGTCAATATATGGTAAACTGGTGTCCAGAATCCCAGTCGGCGGTGTCTGATTTAGAGGTAGAAAATAAGGAAGTTGATGGGCATTTATGGCATTTTCGCTATCCTTTAACCGAAGGTAATGGATATGTCGAAGTCGCTACCACACGCCCTGAAACTATGTTAGGGGATACTGCCGTAGCAGTTAATCCCCATGATGAGCGTTATCAAGATTTAATCGGTAAAACCGTTACTTTGCCTATTACTAATCGTGAGATTCCCATTGTCGCTGACGAATTTGTCGATCGCGCTTTTGGTACAGGATGTGTTAAAGTAACACCAGCCCATGATCCTAATGATTTTCAAATAGGTAAGGGTCATGATCTACCCTTTATCAATATTTTAAACAAAGATGGGTCAATTAATGAAGAGGGAGGCGAATTTGCAGGACAAGATCGTTTTGTCGCTCGTAAGAATGTGGTTAAACGACTAGAAGAAGAAGGATTTTTAGTCAAAGTTGAAGATTATCGTCATAGTGTACCATACAGCGATCGAGGTAAAGTGCCTGTTGAACCTTTATTATCAACTCAATGGTTTGTTAAAATTGAGCCTTTAGCTACAAAAGCCTTATCAGAATTAGACGACAATCAATCTCCTCATTTTGTGCCAGAAAGATGGCAAAAAGTCTATCGTGATTGGTTAGTGAAATTGCAAGACTGGTGTATCTCTCGTCAACTGTGGTGGGGACATCAGATTCCTGCATGGTATATTGTGAGTGAAACCAATGGAGAAATCACCGATGAAACTCCCTTTATTGTAGCATACAATGAAAACAGTGCGAGGGACAAAGCCAGAGAAAAATATGGCGATGATGTTATCTTAACTCAAGATCCAGATGTGTTAGATACTTGGTTTTCTTCGGGGTTATGGCCTTTTTCTACCATGGGATGGCCTAATCATACTGATGATTTTAGCATTTATTTTCCCAATACCACTATGGTGACGGGATTTGATATTATCTTTTTCTGGGTTGCCCGAATGACTATGATGTCGGGTCACTTTACCGGTAAAATGCCTTTTAAGGATGTTTATATTCATGGTTTGGTAAGGGATGAAAATGGCAAAAAAATGTCAAAATCCGCCAATAATGGTATTGATCCTTTACTTTTATGCAATAAATACGGTACAGATGCCTTAAGATATACCTTAATCCGTGAAGTAGCTGGTGCGGGGCAGGATATTAGTTTACAATATAATCGTCAAACCGATGAATCAGAATCAGTAGAAGCCTCCCGTAATTTTGCGAATAAGTTATGGAATGCGGCGCGGTTTGTGTTGATGAATTTAGACGGTAAAACCCCCGCACAATTAGGCTATCCTAATTTAACTCAATTAGAAGGGTGCGATCGCTGGATACTGTCTCGTTTTAATCAAATTGTCAAGGATACTGAAACAAATCTTGATAATTATGGTTTAGGAGAGGCGGCGAAGGGATTATATGAGTTTATCTGGGGTGATTTTTGCGACTGGTATATTGAGTTAGTGAAAACCCGTTTATGGCAATCCCCCCCAACCTCCCTTAATCAATCCCCCCCAACCCCCCTTAATAAGGGGGGAGAAGACGTTGATTCCCGTAAGGTAGCGCAACAAACCCTTGCTTATGTCTTAGAAGGAATCCTCAAACTATTACATCCTTTTATGCCTCACATCACTGAGGAAATTTGGCACACTTTAACCCAGAATAGTGATCATAGTTTAGCGTTGCAGTCTTTACCTGTGGTAGATGAGTTGATAGAGTTAGCAACCACCCAGAAAATGACTCAACCTCCACAGGCTTTAGTGAGTTTTGAAAATACAGAGGAAGGCACTATTGTTAAATTAGGTCATCAAGTGGTAAGTTTATTAGACCAATTACCTGATCAAATTAGCAGTTTTATCCGAAAATATCAACAATCTTTTATCATAGGTGCGATCGCACTTCTGTCTTTAATAGTTATTCAACTGATTTCCTCCATTACCAACGCTATCCATGATTTTCCCTTACTTTCTCCCTTCTTACGCCTGATTGGTTTAGGTTATATGGGATGGTTTGTCTATCAGAATTTCATCTTTGTGGATAAAAGACAGGAAACCCTGCAATGGTTAGCAAACTTTAAACAGGAGATATTCGGTAATATTCACCATACTGACTCCTTGATTAAGATAGAAACGGAAGACACACCCCCAGTTATCCCAGTTATCACCCTAACCTTTACCACCCTTATTGATGAGGAGTTAGAAACTAGCTTTAGTCTCCTTTTCGAGACGATACGCGCCATTCGTAACCTCCGCGCGGAAGCAGAAATTAAACCGGGAGTAAAAGTTAACGCTATTCTCCAGTCGGAAAACCCTGAAGAAAGAGAGATTCTACAACAAACCCAAAACTATATTATGGAATTGGCAAAAGTAGAGAATTTAACTATTACTGATAGTTTAACCGATGAAGTCTCAAGGGCCGGCGCGCAGCGTGCCGTTGGTATCGCATCTGTAGTAGGTACAATTCAAATCTTGATACCTTTAGAGGGTATAATCGACATAGAGAAACTAACTGCAAAATTAGAGAAAAAACTCTCTAAAATTGAAGGAGAGATTAAATCCTTAGAAGGGCGCTTAAATAACCCTAATTTTGTCAATAAAGCACCAGATGACGTTATTGAAAATGCTCGAAATGCCTTAGCGGAAAGCAAAATTCAGGCAGAAATCTTGCAAAAACGACTAGAGTTACTAAAATAATTGGCGTTGCTGAATTAGGGTATGATTTAGGGAGATAGGGTGATAAAGGGAAAGGGTGATGAGGGGAAGGGGTGATGAGGGGAAAGGGTGATGAGGGGAAAGGGTGATGAGGGGAA
>CAYPDC010000050.1:0-28081 GCA_964409355.1 uncultured Cyanobacterium sp. | reverse complement strand
AACTTATTTTTTCTTATGCACATTTAGTGATTTTTGTCAATGCGTAACTCCTATAACTAATTTTGTTTTTAACCTAAGCTAGGAAGTGTCTAAGTTTACTAATAAAGGTAGGCAAGAGGCAAGAATTTAGAAACAATTAATCTCGCCCCACGCTTTCCTCTCTCCCCTTCTCCGTTTCTCGTCTTCATGATTTTTCTTATATCAAAATCTGTTTGTTTCATATAAAATACAGATGTCCGCTTATGCTAAGATTACCTGAGTTCGGTATAAAATTTTAGGTGATGTAAAGGTATCGGGTGTCAGGCGATGCATTTCGACTACGCTCAATGCACCGCCTGATGCCTGAAACCTGCCTTTATACTATATTCTTACATCGAACTGAGGTTAAGATTAGGGACTTCTTTTGCCATTTATGTCTGAATTTTTGTTGAGAGAAATCCTAAATTCACTCCTAAACATATAATAATTAGAAAACAGATTTCGTTATTAACTATGAGCCTAGCAGAAAACAAAGTAAAACCAATTATCAAGGAGAAACCCAGTAACGGTAAACTATGGTATGCGGCGATTAAGCCTCCAATGTACACTGTGGCGGTGATACCCATAAGTTTTGGTACGGCTTTAGCCTACGGCGAAACAGGGTTATTTAATCCCTTTATTTTTGCGATTTTTCTCTTTTCTGCCATCTTCATTATCGCTTGGTTAAATCTGAGTAATGATTTTTTCGATTCTCATACGGGTATCGATGTTAATAAAGCCCATTCAGTGGTAAATTTAACGGGTAATGCAACCCTTGTTTTTTGGTTAAGTAATCTTTTTCTGGTGTTGGGTTTAACAGGTATTCTCTTAATCAATTTTTGGTTAAAGGATTGGACTGTGTTAGGTTTAATTATTACTTCCTGTTTTCTCGGTTATACTTATCAAGGACCTCCTTTTCGTTTTGGCTATTTAGGATTAGGGGAAATTATCTGTTTCTTTATGTTTGGACCTATGGCGATCGCATCTGCTTATTATAGTCAAACCCAGAGTTTTTCAGTGAATAGTTTATGGGCATCAGTATTAATCGGCATTTCCACTTCTATCATTCTATTTTGCTCTCATTTTCACCAAGTGGAAGACGATATTAAAGCAGGGAAAAAATCCCCCATTGTGCGTTTAGGCACGGCTAATGGTGCAAAAGTATTAACCGTTTCCACAATTGTTTTTTATGGGTTATGTGTTTTATTTGCCCTACTCAAAATTTTACCCTATAGCAGTTTAATCGTCTTTCTTTCTCTACCTATTGCCTTAAAGATGGTTAATCATGTTAACGAAAATCACGATCGCCCCTCAGTAGTACAAAACTGTAAATTTATCGCCGTTAACTATCACTTTCTTAGTGGCTTATTGTTATCAATCTCGGTTATCCCCATTCTATGATTACCTAATAGACATCTCCATAAATTATTTTTCCGAAGGCTCGTAGTAAGGGCTAAAGCCCTTAAAATGCCTATTGTTGGAGAAGTCTAATAAATATTTTCGGCTAGAATATCACATTGATTCTGAGATTGCCAAAGCAACTAGAACAAGATAAGTTGCTTATCGTTAGAATTAATTGCATTAGTTAACAGTTAAAAGTTCTTTTAAACTCTTATCAGCATAGTCTTGTAAACCAACAGACTCGAATAACTCTTGCCATTCTTGAGGTTGGGAATCTTTGATTTTCATTAAGGTGGTGAGAGTCTCACTCCAGATATTTGCATTAGCATAAATTTCGGCTACTTTTAGGGTGTCAGAAGTCATCTGGATTTGATTTTGGATAGACTCATCCAAAGAAACTTTTTCAATTGTACCTTTAGTAAAATTACCACTATTAATAAACATGGGAGTACAAACTAAAGAGATTTCCCATAAATATTTTTCCCCTTCCTGTAAGTTGATATTAGAAGGTAAATTAATTTCAGTAATGTAATCTCCGCTATCAATAGAAATTTCCTGAAAATCAACCTTTGTGCCATCTTCTTTTTTTAAGACAAATTGAGCGGTTTTTGCTTTTGTTTTCGGTATATAAATAAAAAATGGTGGTTGAGAAGAAACGGTTTTAATATAGTTGTCATCGCCCGGAGTAATAGCTTTAATTGGCAAATCTCCGAGGACACAACCGCCTCTACGTCCTCCTGCCGCAGTGCTTTTAGGGGGATTTCTTTCCGGAGCGCTCGGAAATTCAAGAGCATTAACGGCAACCGGTGCAATTACCATAATAGTGGTAACGCTTATTACAAGTCTTTTGATTCCTTTGAGAAAAATTGGATTATGATTATGTGTCATTTTTCTACCTCATCAGCATGAAAATACGATCCAAGTATTTCGATCATAGCAAGATATTTGAAAATCTAGGAACTTAAGATGTTTACTACTTCAAGATTGTTTCCATAAATATATCTTTCCGATACTTTTTCCCTAAACTCACCTGAAACCTGCAACCCGAAACCTGAAACCTACCTAAATCAACAATTCTTATATCGAACTGAGGTAAACTCAGGGAAATTACAAATTATTAAAAAGTATAATTCGCAAGGGGTTGAGTTCAATTAGCCATGGGAAAGGGCGGTGTTTTAATTCTTGCCATTTATCTTTCAAAATTTCTGCTTGTAGGTGATAATCTTCGGGATGATTAGCTGGTTGGTTTAACTTGAGGTATAAAGTCACACGGTGGGGCGTTTCGCTAATGGTTACTAACCAACAAGGAAAAGTATTTACTTGATTATTGGTATCAGGAAAAGTAAGATGATAAGCACGAATCCCTATATATTCCAAAAATTGTGATACTGGTTCGATTACTTCTAAGACACAATCCCAATCCACTGCTTTGATTTTATTATGATCAACAATCTCTACAGGGGAAAAGTTTTTACAACCCGTTAATTGTGCTGATCTAAAATTAGGGGGATGCTCAAAAATATCTTGTTTTTTCCCAGATGCGACCGCACTTCCTTGATCTATAATGAGAAGATGAGGACAAACTCGATAGGCTTCTTCTAAATTATGAGTGATAAAAAGAGTTACTCCCTGATAATGAATTAGACTATTTCTGAGCAATTTTTCTTGTTTATCCCGTAAATAAGTATCTAAAGCCGAAAAAGGCTCATCTAATAACATTATCTCAGGCTCACTCGCTTTGGCGCGGGCTAAGGCTACTCGTTGTTGTTGCCCTCCAGAAAGTTGTTTTGGGTAATAATTACCCATACCTGATAAACCAACAGTCGCTAATTGTCTTTCGATTTCCGCTTTGATTTCTTGATAAGATTCTTTCGGTGACATCCCAAAGGCAATATTTTCCGCCACAGTTAAATGAGGGAAAAGGGCATAGTTTTGAAATAAAAAACCGCAATGGCGTTGTCTGGGAGGTAAATTAATTTTTCGAGAAGAATCAAACAAGACTTTACCATTTAAAATAATTAAACCTCGATCGGGGGTTTCTAGTCCAGCAACACAGCGTAAAATCATGCTTTTTCCTGCCCCTGATGCCCCTAACAAACCTAAAGGGGTTTGATCCGTGGTAAAGTTAACATCTAAGCAAAATTCCGATAACTGTTTTTGAATTTGGACAATTAATTCGATTTTAGTTTGAGGTAGAGGATAATTAGCATTTTTTGAGCCATTAGGAAGTTTTTTCGCCCAAAATCTCAAGCTATAACCTTTGGATTGATGATGACTTTTTAATTTAGCGAATCCTTTGTCTTCGCTAGTGTAATTAACAAAGCTAATCACCCCTAGAGAAATGGCTAACATGATGATAACTAGCAACATGGCTTTATCCATGTCTCCCCCTTCCGAAGCAAAGAAAATGGCGATGGGAATTGTCTCTGTTTTGTTGGGAATCGAACCTGCTAACATTAAAGTAGCCCCAAATTCTCCTAAAGCACGAGCAAAGGAGAGTAAAGTTCCAGCTATTAAACCATGTCTAGCTAAGGGTAACATAATTCGCCAAAAAATCACCCATTCTCCTGCCCCTAATGTTCTTGCACAAGCTAGTAAATTAGTATCAATTTGCTGAAAAGCACCTAATGCGGTTTTATACATCAAGGGAAAAGCTACCACTGTGGAGGCGATAACGGTAGCATACCATGAGAAAATAACCGTAAAACCAAATAAATTAGCTAATAATTGCCCAATAAAGCCATTTTTACCGAACAATAATAATAAGAGAAAACCCACAACCGTGGGCGGTAAAACTAAAGGTGCTGTTAAAATACTTTCAATTATCCCTTTAAATTTGCTTTTGCAACCCAACATCCACCAAGCGATCTTTACACCCAGAAAAAAAGTAATGATAGTAGCAGTGATAGCGGTTTTTAAGGAAATCCAAACAGGAGTTAAATCAGTCATGACTCGTATTAATTTAGCTTTGATTGACTAATAATTGAGGAATCATTGTAGAAAAATTAACAGGGGGTTTAAACCCCGTTGCCTAATCTGCAACCTGATACATTATTTAGACATTTCAACTTCGCTCAATGCACTGCTTCTCGGTTATCACCTGAGTTCGATCTAAGTAAAAATGATGAAGACGAGAAGGGGAAAATGAGCCAAAATTGTTGATTATTTCCTAAATCGAGGTAATAACTATATGGTAATGTGAGATGAAAAAAAGAAAAGTTCAGGGAAAACTATTCGATCTGACGGGGATGACAGTCAGCTTGAATGTGTAATTGTAACTTACCTTAAATACTATGTTGTTGAATAATAAAACTTTGTACTTTGTCTCTATATATGTGTAAATGATCTTCTACCCATTCTCGATTATCGCTATTGGCATAAACATGCACTAAAGGTTCGCCCCCATCAGGTAAAATTAAAACCCAGTTGTCGGTATGATTTTCTTTGATTTTAACTCCGTCAATTAGTTCTAGTCTTTCAGGAGATTCCGTTTCGATGAGATAACGCATTAATGAGCCTTTGGTTTTGGAAGGACAACGAAGGGTAATAGATTTATGACAAACCATCGGTAATTCGCTTTTCACTTGTGCAAGGGTGCGCTCTTGCACCGTTAACATTTCTATCAGTTTAGCAATGGTAAACATGGCATCAAAACCTGGGTGGAGTTGAGGAAAAATAAAGCCCATGTCTCCACTTCCTCCCAAGACGACATTGGGGGTATGTTGGCTGGTTTCCATTAAAGCAGTAGGGTTAACTTTGGTACGAATTACTTTACCATCATGGCGACGGGCGATTTGTTCAACAGCAGATGAAGCATTCATCGGGACAACCACCGTACCTCTAGGGTTGGCAGTGAGGATGGTATTCACCATAAGGGCGGTTAATTCTTCTCCTCGAATTTGAATACCTGATTCATCCACCAATACTAATAATTCTCCGTTGGCGGATACTTGGACTCCGAAATTAGCTCGTAATGCTTCTACTACATGACCTAATTGTGAGAGAAGATTCTCTCTTTCTATGTTAGAAATAGCTCTTTGACGTAAACTAGCGTTTAAAACAACCGCATCACATCCAAATTTTGCCAAGAGTTGGGGTAAGATTGCTCCTGAGACGGAGTAAACGTAGTCAATAACGATTTTTGTGCTACTGTTACGGATAGCTTCTAAATTGAGTTGGGTTTCAAAGGTTTTACTGTAAGTGTCCACTACTTGGGCAGGATAGGACATATCACCAATGTCGATCGCCTGTACTCGTCTTAAGTCTTCCTTGAAATATGCCCCTTCGATTTTTTTCTCTTTGGCTTTAGAAATATTAATGCCATCGGTGTCAAAAAATTCGATCAAAATATAGTCGTGGCGATCGGGATGTAATCTGACATGAACTCCTCCTGATACTCCTAATTTGGGTGTCATGGTGCGAGAAATGGGAATAGCCGTAGCTTCTAGGTTTTGAATATCAATACCCACTGACATTAAACCTGCAATTAAGGAGCGACTTACCATTCTCGAAACCGTACGCTGATCCCTTGAGACAACAACGCTACTACCATGTTTAAGGGTTGATCCATAGGCTGCCCCCAATTTAACGGCAAATTCGGGGGTTATATCGATGTTAGCGAGTCCAGTTACGCCTCTTTGTCCGAATAGGTTACTATGGGCAATACTTCCCCAAATCAGGTTGATATTGAGCATCGCCCCCGGTTCGATCCTCTTGTTAGGCCATACTCTCACGCCGATATTGATTTGAGATTCTTCGCCTATATTACATAAAGAACCGATTACCGCTCCCTCTAAAATCTGCGATCGCCGATCTATCCTTGTCCCTCGACCTATAATACAAGCAGAGAGGGAAGATTCTTCTCCGACAATAACTCCATTCCAGATAATGGGGCGATGGAGTTCCGCATCATCGCCAATGGTGACATTATCACCGATAATAGTTCCTGCGAGGATTTTTGCCCTTTCACCGATACGGCAATTATTACCGATTAAGACGGGACTTTCAACGATCGCACTGGGATGAATGTAAGTATTTTCGCCAATCCAGACTCCTTGTTCAATTTCATGGTAGGAAAACTCTAAGCTGACATCTTTCTCTAAAGCGGAATAATGGGCATCTCGATAGGCTTCTAAATGTCCGACATCACACCAAAAAGCATCAGCAATATAACCGTACATGGGTTCTCCCATTTCTAAGAGGAGGGGAAATAAATCTTGAGAAAAGTCGCATTCTTCATCTTCAGGTAGATATTTTAATACTTCTGGTTCAAGAATATAAGTACCTGTGTTGACGGTATCGGAAAAAATTTCACTGGTGGAAGGTTTTTCTAAAAATCTTAAGATGCGATTATCTTGATCGGTTATGACAACACCAAATTCAATGGGATTGGGAACTCTAGTTAAGATCAAGGTTGCCTTTGATTTTTTGGCTCGATGAAAGGCGATCGCCTCTTGCAAGTTAAAATCGGCAATACTATCACCACTAATTACCACGAAAGTATCATCAAGCATTTCCTCCACATTTTTCACACAACCAGCCGTGCCTAAAGGTTGTTCTTCCTCTACGGCATAATTCATACTAACGCCAAAATCTTTGCCATCTTGGAAATAGTCACGCATCACGTCAGGAAGATAATGGAGAGTAGCGATAATTTCAAGGATTCCATAACGCTTAAGTAAATTAATAATATGTTCTGCGATCGGTCTATTAAGCACTGGAACCATGGGCTTAGGCAAATTACAAGTTAAAGGTCGTAATCTTGTACCCGAACCACCTGCCATTAACACCGCTCGCATAGAACCTCCTTTTGTTTTTTGATCAACTGTTTTTTATTCTATGATATTTATTTACACAAAACCGTATCTAGGACACCCGAATTAAGTCGATGTCTATTCAAAGTTAATTATTCAAATAGCTTTCATAAGTGTTTCTCAACAACATTGCTACTGTCATCGGACCAACGCCTCCGGGTACAGGGGTAATATAACTAGCTACCTGTTTGACTTCTTGATATGCAACATCGCCTACTAAACGGGCTTTTCCGTCTTCAGTTTCCAGACGATTAATCCCTACATCGATGACGACAGCAGAAGGTTTTACCATGTCGGCGGTAATTATTTCCGGTTTGCCCACGGCGGCGATTAAGATGTCGGCTTCACGGGTGACCGAAGCGAGGTTTTCTGTGCGAGAATGGGCGATAGTAACGGTGGCGTTTTTCTCCAGTAGCATTAAGGCTAAAGGTTTGCCCACTAAGATACTTCTACCGATGACAACGGCTTTTTTTCCTTCTAAGTCCACATTATTATCTCCTAATATCTCCATTACCCCCGCCGGAGTGCAACTTCTTAAGCCTTTTTCTCCTCTGACTAATTTGCCTAAGTTTTCTGGATGCAAACCATCAGCATCCTTTTCCGGATCTATTTTATGGAGTAAGCCAACGGCATCAAATTTACTGGGTAAGGGTAATTGTACTAATATACCATCTACGGTGCGATCGCAGTTTAACTCCTCAATGACTTTTTCTAATTCTGCTTGAGAGACGCTTTCAGAAAAGTGTTTACCGAAAGATTCTATACCTATTTTGCCACAGGCGGTTTCTTTATTTCTAACATAGACTGCACTAGCAGGGTTATCTCCTACCATCAAAACAGCTAATCCAGGACGTCTATTTTTAATGGCGACTTGTTTTTCGATGTCAGCTTGTAAACGGGCTTGAATTTTTTTTGCCAATTTTTTTCCGTCTAAAATTTGGGCTACCATATTACGATTGATGATTATTTTTACTAGATTAAATATAGTATGAACTACTCTCATCCGCTACGCTCTGGTTGTGAGGTTCATCATTAAATCCGACATTCCGTATTTCTAATTATCCATCAAAGATTTTAAATTCGCTAAAGCTGACCAACGATTATCATTGTTATAGAGGTTAATTTCTGTGGTGGTTTTTCCTGGGGGTTGACAATCATTACTGCATAAACTGCGTAGGGGAGTAGCTAAAGATAATTGTTGATATATCCATTCTTCTACCATTAACTCTCCATCGGGGGGTAAACTTTCCCATAAATCTTCCCCTGTAATCTCTCTTTCGGGGGGATAATATTGATCTAATTCCGTGTCATTTTTGAGATAAATAATTTCTGAGGTATCTACTTCTAAGCGATAATTGAACGTCTGTAAGCATCGATCGCAGTTTAAGGTTAAAATGGTATCTGCTTGTAATTGTAGCTCTAAAAAATTGCCTCCATGACGTACCTGAAACAATCCTTTTACTGGGGTAAGAGTATCTAAGCCTGAGATTCGATCGCACAATTTGATCTCCACTGTTTGATCAGGCATTTTTAGTATTTGTGGAATATAGATAGTTTCCATGACACAAAAAATTAAGAGGATGAGGTGAAAGTTGGATGAGGGGAAAGGGTGACGGGGGGAAAGGGGGAATAATTCTTAATTCTTCATTCTTAATTGCTTTTATCGTCTTAATTTAACAATCAAACGGCGATCAGGCTCATTTCCTTCGCTTTCTGTGGCTAAATCTCCCGATTTCTCCAAAAAGCTGTGAACCTGCCTTCTTTCCACCGATGAAAGATAGCGAATTTCTTCGGGCATTCCCGTAATCCGTACCCTATCTGCCGCTTTCTGGGCGATGGCCATTAATTCAGCTTGACGACGGAGACGATAACCGTTCAATTCTACCGTGTAAAAGCGTTCTTCTCCATCAAACACCCCAATATTTAGCAATACATTTGCTAGATACTGTAAAGCGTCGATGGTTTCACCCTTTTTGCCGATTAAATTTTCTATTACCGTCGGAGTTAATTTTGTTTCGTCAATAGTTAACCAACAAGATAAGGCTCGATCGCTCTTGTCCACACGACTAATGGTGACATCAGCAGATACACCGATTAAAGTTAACACTGTTTCCAACCACTTTTTACCCCGTTGGATTTGTTCATCCATAATTTATCTATATATATTACTACACTATTAAGAAGTTTTTTCTTTCTTTTTCAGGCTTTTTTTCTCAAAAGGAAGAGTATCTCTAGTTTTATTTGCTTTTTCTCTTTCAGCCACAATTTTTTGCAAATTCTCTGGTAAAGGTTCTCGCATAAGAATTAAAGTTTGAATGGTTTGAAAGACGTTAGCAATCAAGATATACATTAACACCCCCGCAGGAAGAGGGAAAAAGAGGAACATTCCTGAGAAAATAACGGGAGTAATTTTATTTACCGTTTGTTGTTGATCATTTCCCCCCGTATTTCCTGCACCAGATAACTCTTGGTTAAGATAAATACTTAAACCAAAGAAAATGATCATCGCCAGAATATCCCAGTTAATCGTACCATTTTCCCCAGTAACCCCTACTCTGCCTAGGGCTTTGATAAATAAAAATCCCGTGTTGGCGGCAATACCGGGTATTGTCACTTGAATAGTAGCGTCTCCAGTGGAAAGTGCCTGAATTTTACCATCTTCGGTAACGGTAACTCTTTCTTGTCCTTTGGTGACAACCCAACGAGGATGTAAATTACTTTCAGGATACTGGCTAACGATCGCCCCTAAAGATTTACCCTCTGGAGTTTGTAGTTCAATTTGTTCTGTTTCTCCTACCACTAATTTATTTCCTGCGGGTAAAATGGCAGAAAGACGATTATGTACCCCATCATTAATAAACACATTTTGAGCTTTAGTCGCAAAAGGTTGGGGTTGAATACGCTCGATTTGTTCTTGAGGGAAAATCTGCACATCCACGGTATAATTAATATCCGCAAAGGGCGATCCTCTTAAAGTGGCAAACAGTGCGAAAAGAATGGGCATTTGTAATAACAGAGGTAAACATCCTGCCAAGGGGTTGCCCAATTCCTGCATCAATTTCCCCATTTCTTCCTGTTGTTTTTGGGGATCATCCTTGTATCTTTTTTGAATCTCTGCCTGTCTCTCCTTCATCAAAGGCTGAGTGATGCGCATTTTTCTCATATTGCGAATTTGTCCTGCGCTGAGGGGATAAACCGCAAACCTAACCACTAATGTTAGGGCAATAATTCCGAATCCATAACTAGGCACAATCCCATAGAAAAAGTCTAGGATTGGCAACATGATGTTTGTGGATATAAAACCTATACCAAAATCCATTGTAATCTCGTTTGTTTGACGTTTACTTTATTTAACTTGATGGTCAGCAATTATTAACAAATACTCTAAGGATTTAAAATAATAGTTAATCATTGAATGTTTAAGGAAAAACATTATTTATTGTAATTGATCAATGACTTTACTGAAGAATCCTATTTTGCGATCGCATCTAAGGGTTTACCAGTTTTATCGGCGGCTTTTTCAGCGATATAGTCATAAATCTCCCGAAAACGAGGTAAAGCGCGCATTTCCAAACGGCTTTTATCCTTTAAAGTCACCACAATATCACCCCAGAAACCTAAACCACGAGGCACTTTCACCACTTTGACAATTTCTGAGTAAATAATATCAGTACGATCGCGCCCCATCCAACCCCCAGTAACCGAGATACGGCGATCAGTAATACGGAATCGTAACCAAATAGAACGAACGATCGCCCCTACCGTCAAAGGTAAACAAATAACGGTAAAAGCCAATAAGATATTAATAATCAGATCTCCTACATGGGGACCGCCTTCATAAAATACGTCTTCTCTAATACCCATTGATGATATTCGCCTTAATTAACAACTTCTCTAATTCTCTCAAAAAATGTTCATAATTGCATTCTTTCACTTCAGGTTTTACCACAATCACGATATACCAAGGGGATGAAATTTGCGGTAATAAGGAGCGAAAGGCAATACGAATATGCCTTTTAATCCGATTACGAATCACCGCCTTTTTACTCACCTTACGACTAACACTAATACCGATTTGAGTATAAACAGGATGACTAGAAGCCGATTCATCCACAGGCAAAGCCCGAATAATAAAATAAAGACTAGAGAGGCGAATACCTTGTTGATAAACAGACTGGAAGATTAAACGCCGTTTCAGTCGATGTTTTGATGGTAGTCCCACCGATATTTTACAGTAATTTTAATGATTAGTGATTTCAAACTTGCCACGCCAAATTTAGCTTGTTTTTCAAACAGTATAATTATACTGATAGTCTTTTTCTACCTTTATTGCGACGGGCTTGAATTACCTTTCTTCCATTTTTTGTTCTCATACGGGCGCGGAAACCAGAGGTTCTTTTCTGCTTCCTTCTAGTACCATTCAATGTATATTTACTCATAGTTTTTAAATATTTAGCTCATTTATAATAAAAAACAGCGTTTTCTATTATAAGTCACACTGGTTAACACCGTCCAGATCAGTGAGATAATTGAATCTGTGTCTGCATATTTTATCTCAAACCGATTAAATGAACACAACCTTAAAAACTACTGGTATCATTATCCAGAAAAAATCACTGGGGGAAAGCGATTTGTTGATGACGTTTCTCTCTCCTGAATGGGGTTTAACCAAGGCGATCGCGCCTAATGGCAGAGAATATAAATCAATGTTAAGGGGTAGATGCGAGTTATTGATGGTAAATGATTTTGTGTTGATGAAAGGGAGAAACCTCCATCGCATTTTACAAATGGAAACGAAAATATCTTATAGCAAATTAACCAGTAATATTGGCAAATTAACAGTAAGTCAATATCTAGCGGAATTAATCTTACACCTTGCTCACGAACAACCACAACCTGAATTATATAGCCTTTTTTTGGAACATTTGCGACGCATTGAAAATTTGAACGGTGATGAGTTACTCTTTGCCCATTTAGCCCAAGCAGTATATCACCTTTTAGCCGTTAGCGGTATTGCCCCAGAAGTGTATAATTGTGTTCATAGCCAAAAACCAATTAGCCCTAATTTTCAACAATCTCATTGGCGGGTAGGTTTTAGTTTTTCAGGAGGAGGAATCACCGAATACACAAAATCCCCCTATCCTTCCCACCACTATCAAATTAATGATCACCTAAGTGCGATCGAACTGGCTTTATTTCAGAGTTTATCCCAACCCTCATTAATTTCTCATTTACCTGAGATTATCCCCATTAGCTACGATGATTTTCTGATTCAAAAAAGTTGGATGAGAATAGAGCGTATTTTGAAAAGTTATTTAGAGTTTCATTTAGACTGTAAGATGCGATCGGCTGAAGTTATCACCGATTTATTAATTAACTTTTAATTCCTAATTCCCAATTCCTAATTAATTATTTAATGCCTTGAGAAAACTCTTGAGAGAAGCAAATAAGCCAGAAGGAGAAGGAGGATTATTTTCTGTGGTATCATCAACTTGACCTTGTAAGATGCGATCGAGCTTTTCCCCTAAAGGTTTTTCAGGTACTTCAGCGATTAACTCATATTGCTCATTCTCCTCGTTTTGTTGCCATATTTGCCATAATTGAGGATAACTTCTCAATACCACCGCACCTTCTAAGGGGCGATAATAGTAAGCAGATTCGAGAATACTAATAAATCTTTCTCTTAATTGTCTAGCGGCATAACCAATGCCAACAATAGAAACATCCTCTAATTGAGGAATTAGTAAAATGACGGGGCGATCGCCTGCTATATTACATAATTTTTCCACCAGATTAACTTCCACTGATGAAGGTGAAATCAACAAAAAAACTTGATCAATGTCACTAACCTTAGTTTCAATGGGGCTACGACTACTGCCAATATCCGTTATTTGGAACTCCGTTTCGCCCCAATCTCTCCTCGCCAAAGCCGCCGCACCAGTATCAGGGAAAAATAACTTTAAACCCATACCATATTCTGAGAAAAAATCGGCAAATTCACGCGCTAAATATTGGGCTTTTAACGCAATTTCAGGGATAACTAAATCAATAGTTATACGAGTGCAACCACTTTCAAGGGCTACTTGTAAAGCTGATTTTGCTTGAGAAATAGTTTCTTCTAAAGATTGAGGAATATTAGTCATGTTAACAAAAAAATATAAAGATCCATAAAAAAAATACAACAAAATGCTAAAAGCTAATTTTTAATTATGGTGAGAATATTATCTGAACTAATCCTACTATATTAGAGAAAGAAAAAGTTACAATTACAGTAAAGTTCCCCAAGAGCATCGATTGCTTTTGCTGTGGGATGTATTACCTAATAACTAAAATTCTACATTCATGAAACCTGCATCTATTAGCCGTGTAATTGAAGATTCGATCGCCTCTGAAATTGGTTTTGAAATAGGGGATAAAATAGTCACAATTAACGGTGTAAAACCGAGAGATTTAATTGATTATCAGTTTTTATGTGCCGATGAATATTTAGAGATAGAAGTGATTGATAAATGGGGGAAAAACCATATTATTGACATAGAAAAAGACTATGATGAAGACTTAGGATTAGAGTTTGAAACCGCCCTTTTTGACGGTTTAATTCAGTGTAATAATAAATGTCCTTTTTGCTTTATTGATCAACAACCCCCCGGCAAAAGAGAAACCCTTTACCTCAAAGATGACGATTATCGCCTCAGTTTTCTCTATGGTAGCTATTTAACATTAACTAATTTGACAACAAAAGAATGGGAAAGAATTGAACAAATGCGCTTATCTCCTCTTTTTGTATCTGTTCATGCTACTGAGCCTGATATTAGGAGTCGTTTACTAAAAAATGAAAGGGCAGGAGAAATCCGAAAACAACTGGCTTGGTTTCAAGAAAAAAGATTACAAATTCATGCTCAAGTGGTAGTTTGCCCTAATATAAATGACGGGGAACATTTAACCACTACATTACTAGATTTATTTTCTTTCCACCATGGGGATATTCCTGCGGTAATTAGTGCGGCGGTTGTGCCAGTAGGTTTAACCAAATTTCGCCCCGATAAAGACGAGTTTAACCCCGTTAGTCGGCAAAAAGCCAGAGAAGTCATTAAACAAGTGCAACAGTTACAAGAAACGTTTAGGGAAAAATCAGGCTCAACTTTTGCGTGGTTAGCGGATGAGTGGTTTTTAATCGCCCAAGAGGAATTACCCCCAGAATCTCACTATGAAGATTATCCCCAAATTGGCAACGGTGTAGGCTCAATTCGACAGTTTATTAAAGAATTTGAAACCATTGCCGAGGCAAAATTACCGACTAAAATTGAGCAACCAAAAGAGTTTATTTGGATTGTGGGTAATGCGGTAGAAACTGCTTTTAAACCTTTAGTAAAAAGAGTTAATCAAGTAGAAAACCTAACAGTAGAATTGAGAGCTTTTAATAGTAATTATTGGGGGCAAGAAATTACCGTAACAGGTTTACTAACAGGGCAAGATTTGTTGTACCATTTAAAGAATGAAAATATCAATAAAGATATTCTTTTACCATCTGTGATGCTCAAACACGATGAGAAAAAGTTTTTAGATGACATGAGAGTAGAGGAATTAGAGGTAATATTAGGGGTGAAAATTTATACGGTAAAAGATATTAATGAATTAATAGAAACGGTGGGAGAAATGAGGAATTAAGAATTAAGAATGTAGGGAAAAAATGCTAATTTGTAACAACAAATCCGTTTTATGAGTTCAATTCATTGAAAGTTATCTATTAGCTTTGTCAATTTATTGCAAAGCGGTTTGTGACTCGACACCATTATCTCACAATGAAATAAATTTCATTGCTAATAGCGAACGTTAAATAAATTTAACTAAATTTTTCTGGAAAATATCACTGTTTTTCGTAATAATTTATGGCTCTTCTACAGTAGTTATGATAGATTATTAGAAAATAATAGCTATAAACTTTATAAAATAAGGAATAAATTATAACAAAAATGTAATTTTTATAAATTAACAGTTTTACTTCACCTGACACCTGACACCTTTTCCTAACCAATAATTTACATACTCAAAGTAAGAGAGCCTAATTTATTTTCTATTATTTTACCATAATTACTGTAAAGAGCCTCTTTTATTTATTGGTGGTATAGTAGTCAGTTATATGGAATAATAGCCAATTATTTTATAGATTAATTTAGCAGCAGTAAACTCAGAAACAACAGAATCTTTAGTAGGTGCTAATTCCATAATATCACAACCAATTACTTCAAATTGAGCAAAAATTAAGCGAATAAAAGCTAATAACTGATACCAGTCTAACCCCCCCGGTTCAGGGGTGCCAACCCCCGGCATCAAACTAGGATCAATACCGTCTAAGTCAATGGTAATAAATACTTTTTTTGTCTTAATATTACTAATGGCTTCTGCCATCCAATGGGGATTAAAATAAATATTTCTTGCCCACATAACAGGTATATTTTTCTCTTTAATTAAATCAGCTTCTTCCTGACAAATTGCCCTTATTCCCACTGGTAAAGTTGGTAAACCCAATTCTAAAACTCTCCTCATGACACAGGCATGGTTATGGATTGAGCCTTCAAATTCGTGACGCATATCTCCGTGAGCATCAATTTGTACTACTGTAAAAGATTCTTTAAGGTTTTGTTGATATGCCTGAACGACTCCTGTTGTGATAGCGTGTTCTCCACCTACAGCAATGACGAATTTATTATCTTTAATCAGTTTTGTAACTGTATGACTGGTTATTTTTAACATCTCATTGGCTGTCATCTCAGGATTGAGGCGAGTATCTGCGATCGCGCCATGGGTAAAAATAGGAGAATGAAAACAGGTTTCAATACCAAGTTCCTCATCATAACATTCTAATTGATCAGAAGCAGTTAAAACCGCATCTGGACCATATTCACAACCTTTACGGTAAGTAGTGGTAATTTCATAAGGAATAGGTAAAATAACTATTTTTGCTTCTTCATAAGTAGAGATTTTTTCTGATTCTAAAAATTGTTTCATTGCGTCTATATTCTGGAATAAAAAATTATTTATCTGCAAAAGGTTCGTTTATAGCAATCCTAAATCATTGGTGAGAAATTGAAAATAAGTTCCCCCTTTGTTTAAGGGGGGGTTAGGGGGGAGATCATATTCTCATGGCTGATTCCTAAATTGCTATAGAAGCCCGAAATCCCCTTCGAGATGTATCCTCTAAAGATGTCTTGCCAACCATCACACTATCTGCAATATTTACTCAATAAGCTATGATCGAGCTTAAGTAGGATAGAGAAACTTTAATTTCCCGTTTCTAAACTCAACATTATATCCCCCTAATTAGGGTTAGAATTATGAAAAAAATACTCGTCACCTTGGCTTTTATTATTGGAGTGGGTTTCGCCTTACTCAATTTTCACGGTTTAGGCAGTAAAGGGGAATTTGATTCGATTATTGTCAATTTCCGTCAAGATATACCGAAAACCGAGTTAGAATCTAGCTTAGATGCGATCGCATCTCAATTAAAACAAGTACCGATATTAAATAGTATCTTTTCTGAAACCGAAAGACTGTATATAGTAGAAGGGGATAAAAAAACCATTAAACAGTTAAGAAAATCTCCCTTTAAACAAGATATTGAATACATCGAGCCTAATTATATCTATCATAGTTTAGAAATTCCCAATGATCCGGGCTATGCTCAACAGTGGAATTTACGCAGTATCAATGTTGAACAAGCATGGGAAGATAGTAAAGGAGAAGGTATAACTGTTGCCGTCGTTGATACAGGAGTCAGTAAAGTACCAGATTTAGAACAAACAGAGTTCGTTGAGGGCTATAATTTTGTTGATAATACCATCAATGCTGATGATGATATAGGACATGGTACACACGTTGCAGGTACGATCGCCCAATCTACTAATAATAACTACGGTGTCGCTGGAATTGCCTATAAAGCGAAAATCATGCCCTTAAAAGTATTAGGAGTCAATGGGGGGAGTATTGCCGATATTGCCGAAGCCATCAAATTTGCCACCGATAATGGTGCCGATGTGATTAACCTCAGTTTAGGGGGAGGCGGTGATAGTCTCTTAATGCAATCTGCCATTAAATATGCCCATGATAAAGGAGTTGTAATGGTGGCGGCGGCTGGTAATGAAAATCGCAATTCTGCTGTTTATCCTGCCCGTTATCCTCAAGTTATTAGTGTAGCTGCGATCGATTCTACGGGGCTTAAAGCACCTTATTCCAACTTTGGTGCAGGGGTGGATATATCAGCACCCGGAGGCAGTGACACAGGCAAAATATTGCAAGAAACCATCAATCCAGAGAATAAACAACCAGAGTTTATCGGTTATCAGGGAACAAGTATGGCTTCCCCCCATGTGGCAGGAGTAGCGGCATTAATCAAAGCAACAGGCATGGAAAATCCCGAGGAAGTGAGAGCAGTTTTAATGCAATCTGTGCGTAAAGTCGAAAAAGATCCCTTAAACCATTATGGTGCGGGACAACTCGATGCCACCAGTGCGGTAAGATTAGCCCTTAAAGGTAAAATTACCCCTAAAGACTTTTTACGGTGGTTGAAAGAAAATGGCTACCTTAACCCTGTGTTTTGGATTAATGGCGGTACAATTACCTTATTGCCTAAATTAGCGATGGTACTAGGTTCATATTTACTAGCATGGTTTTTACGCAACTATTTAACCTTTAATCTTAGCTTAAGTGCAGGATTGATCACCGGTAGCAGTGGCTTATTTTTCCTACAGGGGTTATATTTATTCGATTTGCCTCAATGGCCTTTGCGTTTAATGGGCAGTTCTGTACCAGAATTAGGTAATGTAGTAATGGGTACATCTAGCTTAAATCCTCTCTTTGCTAGTGTCTTAATTCCTTTTATCCTCGTCATCCTCTTTTTACAACATCCTCAACTGAAATGGGGCGCGATCGGTTGTAGTCTGGGGGTTGCTTCCTGTTTAGCCATTAGTGCTTTTACTAATCCTTATGTCTGGGGTTTAGGTTTTGGATTAGCCTCTCAATTATTTTTATTGACTAATGCCTTACTTTGTTTTGGTTTAGCCGGTTTAGCGGTTAAGAATTAGGAATTGAGAGTTAGACATCTGGCAAAAATATAAGCAAGATGATTATTAACCTCAGTTCGATATAAGAATTGTTGATTTAGGTAGGTTTCGGGTTGCAGGTTTCAGGGGGGTTTTTTTAAGATTGATTAATCAATCAAGGTGCTGAAAAACAATAAAATCAATAAACATAAGTTTTTAATCAATTCTTTAACCTAACACCTAACACACTTCGGCTACCCTCAGTGCATCGCCTGATACCTGACACCTTTCATCACTTAAGATTTTATGTCGAACTCAGGTATTATTAGAGTTGTTGCGAAATAGGTTTTTTGCCAAATTTAGCCCTTATTTGATAAGGGTTTCAGATACGCAGATATTCAATTCGCAACAAGTCTATTCTACCTAAATGTTAGCAGAAAGCCCTCACCATAAACCCAAAAACCTAATTGTTTTGGTGACGGGACGGGGCTTTTAAAGATATGACAATATTGTTAGTAAAACATATATGAGACAAATTGAAGGAGAAAATAGTAGATTAAGACATTATCTAGCAAGACGACATAGAAAAACATTAGATGTTAATTATTAGGATAGCTTAAGCATTAGGAATAAAACCAAAAAGTTTCGCTAAACCTGCTAATATTGCCACAATAAAACCGATTAAAACCCCTCGATTAATAAATTCTTGAAACTCTAATCTTTTATCTAAACCATCCATTTTAGCCTCTAATTTCTGCTCTAATCCATCAATTTTAGCCTCTAATCTTTGATCTAAACTTTCGATCTTTTCTTCCATTCGAGCTTGACCTACTTTTAAATCAGTAATATCATGTTCAATTCTATCCAACCGTTGATCTATTTTTTCAAATCTTTGATCTATTTTTTCAAATTGTAGGGCTAAATATTCTTTTAAATCTTGTTCAATAGTGACGGACATAAATTACACCCCTTAATATATAGAAAGATATTAATTATTAGGATAGCTTAAGCATTAGGAATAAAACCAAACAGTTTCGCTAAACCTGCTAATATTGCTACAATAAAACCGATTAAAACTCCTCGATTAATAAATTCTTGAAACTCTAATCTTTTATCTAAACCGTCTATTTTTGCCTCTAATCTCTGGTCTAAACCATCTTTTTTTCTTCCAGTCTAGCCTGACCTACTTTTAAATCAGTAATATCATGTTCAATTCTATCCAACCGTTGATCTATTTGTTCAAATCTCTGATCTATTTGTTCAAATCTTTGATTGATCTTGTCAAATTGTTCGGCTAAATATTCTTTTAAATCTTGTTCAATGGTGACAGACATAAATTAAACTCCTTCTCAATAAAAAGGTTTTAAATATCAGCGTAGCTTAAGCATTAGGAATAAAGCCAAACAGTTTCGCTAAACCTGCTAATATTGCCACAATAAAACCGATTAAAACTCCTCGATTAATAAATTCTTGAAACTCTAATCTTTTATCTAAACCGTCTATTTTTGCTTCTAATCTCTGATCTAAACCGTCTATTTTTTCTTCCAGTCTAGCCTGACCTACTTTTAAATCAGTAATATCATTGTCAATTTTTTCAAATTTTCTGTCTATCTTATCAAATCGTCGATCTATTTGTTCAAATCTTTGATCTATTTGTTCAAATCTTTGATCTATTTGTTCAAATCTTTGATCTATTTGTTCAAATCTTTGACTGATCTTGTCAAATTGTTCGGCTAAATATTCTTTTAAATCTTGTTCAATGGTGACAGGCATAAGTTAAACTCCTTATTGATTAAGTCCTGATCATAAACTGTTGATTCCTCATTACCCAACTTCTGCAAAAAGTCTAATTTCCTCTTTTTGGGTAAGCTAGTCTCATTCTATCTTAAAAAAATATCAACAATATCAACGAATTCTGAAAATCTCGGGTATAATTTGTAAAAAACCATTAAGAAATATTAACATTCCCCATGACTAATCCAATCAATGATTTTTACTACTTCAGTAAAGCCTTAACTGAGGTGTTGACGGAAAAAGCAGAAGATAGTCTGACTCATATTCTCAGTGATATTGGTAAGTTTGATGCGGAAACTAGGCAAAGATTACAAGATTTCACTCAAGAGGTGAAGGCTAGGGCGGAAAAAGCTAAACAACAATCTAGTAACACTAATACCACTATTACGGTGGATGCTAATAGTGAGGTGGATTTACAGGAGTTATTAGATGAGTTAAGGGCGGAAATTGCCCGTTTAAAGGCAGAATTAAATAATTATCGCAATCAGTAGGTTTGTTTCTTTGTCGTTGGATGAAGATAGGGAACAGGGAACAGAAAATAACATAACAAGAATTTACGCAATATCCCTATTTCTTTTTTAACACCCCAACTCCGAACTCCGAACTCAACAAAGTTTTTGTTTTTTTAGTAAAATTTTATTAAATCATTAAATTCAAGTGTCTTCAGCTTACTCTAGTACAGAAAAATATTTACCATCTAGTTCTGATTTTGCTTCTTTGGATCTGAAGCCTAAATTGGAAAAAGGCAAAAAAACCTATCGTTGGAATCGTAGTAATTATTCCCGTTTACGTCGTCGTATCGATATTTGGGCTTTTGTTTTAATCCTTCTGTTTAGGCTATGGCGTAATAGCAAGAAATGGACTTATGCCAATGGTTATACCGAGGAAAAAAGAAGCGATCGCCGTCGAATCCAAGCCGGTTGGATTCGGGAAAATTTACTGGAATTAGGTCCTACTTTTATTAAGGTAGGTCAACTTTTCTCTACCCGGGCGGATATTTTTCCTGTGGAATATGTAGAGGAATTATCAAAGTTACAAGATCGTGTTCCCGCTTTTAGTTTTGAGCAGGTGCGATCGATTATTGAAAAGGATTTAGGTAAGCCTTTAGAGGAGTTATTCCTCAGTGTTGATCCTACACCCTTGGCGGCGGCTAGTTTAGGACAAGTACATAAGGCACAGTTAAAATCTGGGGAAGAAGTTGTCATTAAAATTCAACGCCCCGGGTTGCCCCAGTTATTTACCATTGATTTAGCCATTCTCAAGCAGATTACTCGCTATTTTCAAAATCATCCTCGGTGGGGTAAGGGTAGAGACTGGTTAGGGATTTATGAGGAGTGTAGTCGCATTCTCTGGCTAGAAACGGATTATTTGAATGAGGGGCGCAATGCTGATACTTTTCGCCGTAATTTTCGGGGAGAAGATTGGGTAAATGTGCCGAAGGTTTATTGGCGTTATACTTCCCCTAGAGTCTTGACTTTAGAATATATGCCGGGGATTAAAATTAGTCATTATGAAGCTATTGAAGCGGCAGGACTCGATCGCAAGATCTTAGCACGATTAGGGGCAAAAGCCTATTTACATCAGCTCTTAAATGATGGTTTTTTCCACGCTGATCCTCACCCGGGTAATCTAGCTGTCGCTCCTGATGGTGCGTTAATCTTCTATGATTTTGGCATGATGGGGCATATTAAAAGCAATGTCAAGGAAAAGTTGATCGAGATGTTGTTCGGAATTACGGAAAAAAATGCCGATCGCGTCGTTGCTGCTTTAGTGGATTTAGAGGCTTTAGCGATTACCGATGATCCCGGACCTGTAAGGCGATCGATCCAATTTATGTTGGATAACTTTATGGATAAGCCTTTTGAGGAACAATCCATCAGTCAAATTGGAGAGGATTTGTTTGAAATCGCCTACGATCAACCCTTCCGTTTTCCTGCCACTTTTACCTTTGTTATGAGGGCATTTTCTACCTTAGAGGGTGTCGGGAAAGGATTAGATCCAGAATTTAACTTTATGGAGGTAGCGCAACCCTTCGCTTTACAAATTATGGCTGAGTTTGGTAATGATGGTGGTAAGTCTTTGTTTGATGAATTAAGTCGTCAAGCAGTGCAAGTGAGTAACACGGCTTTGGGTTTACCCAGACGTTTAGAGGATGCCATTGAAAAGCTCGAAAGGGGGGATATTCGAGTGAGAGTTCGTTCTCAGGAGTCCGATCGCCTCTTACGCCGTATCGCAGGAATGCAGATGGCAACCAATTACAGTTTATTTGTGGGGGCTTTAATTTTATCTGCTACCATACTAATTGTAAACGGATTTTGGCAAATTGCGATCGCCGTTTTTGTGCTAAGTATTTTTCCTTCTGTATCTTTGTTCCGTTTATTGAGACAATTAGACAAATTAGACCGTAAACTATAAATATAAATATTTTAATGAATTGACCGTATGAAATGCACATCTATTGGGTTGACTGATCCGGGGTTAGTTAGACCTTACAACCAAGATAACCATTATACAGACCCCGAAGGACGTTTTTTTATCCTTGCAGATGGTATGGGAGGCCATGCAGGGGGGGAGGAAGCTAGTCGTATTGCGGTAGAGGTAATCAAGGAATACTTAGAAAGTAATTGGAATGCACCCATTGACTCCTACGATTTAATCGAAAAGTCCATCTATCAGGCAAATGAGGGAATTTTAGAGGATCAAGTACTGCATCCAGAAAGAGCGGATATGGGAACAACTCTTGTGTTAATTCTCTTTAGAGAAGATGAAATCTGGCGAGCCCATGTGGGAGATTCCCGTCTCTATCGTTGGCGCAGTGGTGATTTACATCAAATTACCCTCGATCATACTTGGATCTCCCAAGCAATCCGTGCGGGAGAAATCACCCCTGAAGATGCGAAATTTCACCCTTGGAGACACGTTTTATCTCAATGTTTAGGACGCAGAGATTTATACGAAGGCATTGACATCCAAAAAATGGATGATGTTCAAGGAGGCGATCGCTTCTTACTTTGTAGTGATGGTTTAACGGAAGAAGTACCCGACGACTTAATTAACAAATCTTTACAGGAAGTAGAGAATTTAGAAGAAGCCGCCAAAACCCTGATTCAAAATGCCAAAGATGGGGGCGGTTCAGATAACATAACAGTAGTTTTAGTGTCAGTGGAAGGAATGGCAAATCAATCAGAATCTGAAAGTACATCAACAGATGAAACAGAACATCCATCAGTATGAGTTAGGGATTCGGAGTTGGGGTATTGGGGTGTTGGGGGGCGTGGGAAGCATGGGGAGAAGGGGAGGAGAATACTCCAAAATTGTCAATTATGTCCTTAAATTCTGACATTAACTAATCAAATAATGACTCGTCAAATTATCGAAATACTTTCGGCAGACGAAATACGCCGTACCTTAACCCGTTTAGCTTCGCAAATAGTCGAGGAAGCTCCCGATTTATCCCAAGTGGTTTTACTAGGGATTCACACAAGGGGGGTTCCTCTGGCTTATCTTTTAGCTGATCAGATTGAAATGATTGAACGGGTTAAGGTTGCCGTTGGGGCATTGGATATAACCTTCTTTCGAGATGATTTAGACCAGATCAAAACCAGAACCCCGCAGAAAACCGAAATCCCCTTTGATTTAACGGGGAAAATCGTTATTTTGGTGGACGATGTCATTTACAAGGGAAGAACCATCAGAGCCGCTTTAAACGCCGTTACAGAGTATGGCAGACCAGAAATTATCAAATTATTAGTTTTGGTCGATCGAGGTCATCGGCAAGTTCCCATTCATCCTGATTTTATCGGTAAAGCCTTACCTACCGCTAAAGAAGAAAACGTTAAGGTTTATTTAGATGCGATCGACGGTCGGGATGGAGTAGAATTGATTAAATAGATTAGACATCTAGTAAAAATTAAGATTCCTCCTTATGAATTTATGAGAGAGTCTAAATTTTTTGTCCTGTACTTATAATTTTTTCACAAACTTTTGATGTTCGTCTGATGCTAAACCTTGTTGTAAAGTTGATAAAACTTCAGCTAAATTTCCCATTAACAAAGCACCTTTATTTAACCATAATCCGGGGAAAATTTGAGAACAAATTATTCCATCTGCATTAGGTTCTAATTTAATATATTCTCCTTCACTATTCAATCTAAACCAATCAAATTCGTTATCATAAACCCGCCACACTAAATACTCTTGTACTTGATTACGGCGATAAACCCTTAATTTTTCATGTAAATCATAGGAAGCAGTAGAGGCAGCAATTTCCACAATTAATTCTGGTGCGCCTTCCACATAATCATCGTCATTGATACGGCATTGCCCATCTTTTTCTAAACGTAATAAAACATCAGGTTGAGGCTCATTATCTGCATCTAATAATACCGTTGCATTGTCTGCTAAACCTATTTTTGGAGTAACGGCAACATAATTAACTAACCAACCTATAACATAAGCATGAGGTTCACCGTGACTTTTAATTCTGAGAGGGGAAGCCATATATACAATTCCTTCAATTAATTCTGCTTTTTTAACGTGAGGCATCGCTTGATAACGGCGCTCAAATTCTTTACGGGTAAGTTTGTCGCCATTTTCGAGAGGGGGAATTGTCAAAGGAGGTGAAAATTTAATTTTGTCTGTGGTTATCATAATTTTAGCTCTGACTTTGGCTATGTAAATTATTCGTTTAGATAGGGAAAAGGGAAAAGGATTTGATCTCCCCTAACCTCCCTTAAACAAAGGGGGAACTTACTTTAAAGTTCTCACGTAAGATTTAGGATTGCTATAATGGATTGTTTTATCATTATTGTTGAATATTATTATGCCATTCAAAAAATAATTGATGGAATAAATCAGGGTTTTCATCATGAAGACAATGCCCTAAATTATCTAATAATTTTAATGTGATTTGCTCATTTGTCTGTGCTAATTTTTCCGCATTTAAGGGAGGAATGAGGCGATCGCACCTCCCCCAAAGTAGTAAAATAGGGATATTAACTTGGGATAAAAGAGTTTTAACGGATATATCAAAATCATTGACATAACGAGTGAAAGCAATTAGAGTTCTGGCAGCGCCTTGATCTTGGGGGGGAGTAGCGATAATATTAATTAACTCATCATCAACATTAGTATGATCCATATAAGCTAATTTGAGACTGCGAGTAATAATACCTCGTTGACGAGCAAAAGAAAAAATTAAGCGGATTAACAGAGGATTAGCGACCAAATTTTCTAATTTTTGCAGAATAGGAAATAAAAAAGCAGGAATTATCTCTCTGCGCCCATAAATATCAGGTAAACTCACCATCACTAAACCTTTTGCAGTGTGAGAATAACTAGCTACCGTATTTAAAGCAATTAACGAACCAATAGAATTACCAATAATGATACAAGGTTGATGAATAAAAGTCTGCCAAAAATCCTTAACTAATTCCGACCAAAAAGGAATACCATAGTTAGTGTAGGCTTTTTCTGAAGTGCCAAAACCTAATAAATCAATGGCATAAACCGAATGAGATTCTTTTAAAACGGGGATATTATGTCGCCAATGCTTTAACGAAGCCCCAAAACCATGTAATAGTAGAATGGGAATGCTATTTTCACTGGATTTAGCAGGATAAAAACTGTAACGGATGCGCCAACCATGCCAAAACCAATCTCGTTGCTTACCGTATCTTTGCCCATTATCAGAATTATCTTTTAGCTTCATCTATTTATCAAATTCCGTCATCTCAATTATAAATGTAGGGTGGGCATCGCCCACCATTTTCAGCTATGGCAAAAAGAGGGAGAAAACTGCTGTAAGATTAAACAAGAAATCTCAGCTTAATGAAGAACAATGGCACTAAAAATATTATTATTTGGCAGTAATGGACAAGTAGGCACAGAATTAAACCCCATTTTAGCGAATATAGGTGAATTAATCTCAATTAATCGTGATTTAGTTGATCTTACCTCAGAAACTGACATTCGCCATTGTATCCAAGAAAATCAACCGCAATTTATTGTTAACGCTGCCGCTTATACCGCCGTTGATAAAGCCGAATCTGAATCGGAATTAGCCTTTCAAATAAATGCGATCGCACCTTCCATTATCGCAGAGGAAAGTAATAAAATAAAAGCTCAATTTATTTATATTTCCACAGATTATGTTTTTAGCGGAAAATCAAATAAACCCTATTTAGAGTCTGATTTAGTCAATCCATTAGGTGTTTATGGAAAAAGTAAATTAGAAGGAGAAGAAAATATTAGAAAAAATTGCGATAATTATATAATATTAAGAACCGCTTGGGTTTATGGCAAATACGGCAAAGGAAATTTTGCCAAAACTATGCTTAGAGTAGGAGGAGAAAGAGAGACATTAAAAGTAGTAATGGATCAAATCGGTTGCCCTACTTATGCAGAAGATATAGCCCTAATTATAGGCAAAATCATCGAACAGAATCAAGGAGAAAAAAGCTGTCAAGAAACCTATCATTTTAGTAATTTGGGAGTATGTAGCTGGTATGATTTTGCGGTGAATATCTTTAGACAAGCAAGAAAATTAGGGTATTCTTTGACAGTAAAAGAAATAATCCCCATTGCCACGGAAGAATATCCTACCCTCGCACAACGCCCTGCTTATTCGGTCTTAAATACCGCTAAAATCAGGAATGACTATAATATCACTGGCAATTATTGGCTAGACTCCCTAGAACGATATTTTCAATAATTCCTGATTGTAATTGCCAATTTAATGATGGATAATGAAATAATTATTAATTGGCAACTAAAATAAAATACTATGGCAGAAGAAAGAACTATACCTAAATTTGATCATTCTCAAGTTAAAATCGACAAGGAAGAAAGCCTCAAATATTATGAGGATATGGTTTTAGGGCGTATGTTTGAGGATAAATGCGCCGAGATGTACTATCGTGGTAGAATGTTTGGGTTTGTTCACCTCTACAACGGACAAGAAGCGGTTTCTAGCGGTGTAATTCAATCGATGCGACCGGGGGAAGATTATGTTTGTAGTACCTATCGTGATCACGTTCATGCCTTAAGTAGCGGTGTTCCAGCGAAAGAAGTCATGGCAGAATTGTTTGGTAAAGTGACAGGATGTAGTAAAGGTCGTGGTGGTTCAATGCACATTTTTTCTGCGGAACATAAGTTATTGGGGGGTTATGCTTTTATTGGAGAGGGAATTCCCGTTGCTTTAGGGGCGGCTTATCAAAGTATGTATCGTCGCAAGGTTTTAGGGGAACAAAATTTTGATCAAGTAACTGCTTGTTTCTTCGGCGATGGCACAACCAATAACGGTCAATTTTTCGAGTGTCTCAATATGGCGGCTTTATGGAAATTGCCCATCCTGTTTGTGGTTGAAAATAATAAATGGGCCATCGGCATGGCACACGAAAGGGCTTCTTCTCAAACGGAAATTTATAAAAAAGCCAGTGTATTTGGCATGGAAGGTTATGAAGTTGATGGCATGGATTTACTAGCAGTGAGAGATGTGGCTCAAAGGGCGATCGCACGGGCTAGGGCAGGGGAAGGGCCTACTTTAATTGAAACCTTAACCTATCGTTTTCGTGGTCATTCTTTGGCTGATCCTGATGAATTAAGAGATCCAGAAGAAAAAGAGTTTTGGAATGCGAAAGATCCCATTATTCAGTTTGCTAAGTATATCACTGATAACAACATTGCTACTCAACAAGAATTAGATGCGATCGACCAAAAGATCACTAACTTAATCGTAGAAGCAGTAGAGTTCGCCGAATCTAGTCCCGAACCCGATGCTTCTGAATTATATCGTTATGTTTTCGCTGAAGACTAAATATTAGTTAGGGGTTAGGAGTTAAGTTGAAGAATTTACAAAAAATATATCTTAATTGATTTTTTATGTTCAATTCTTTAAATTACACCTGAAACCTGAAACCTGCAACCTGCCCTTATCCGATATTTTTGCATCGAACTGAGGTTTTAGGCGGTTTCCAAGAAAGAATTTACCAATCTTCCTTATAATTCCCCCTTTGT
>CAYPDC010000049.1:0-28159 GCA_964409355.1 uncultured Cyanobacterium sp. | reverse complement strand
TTCCCCTCATCACCCCTTCCCCTCATCACCCCTTCCCCTCATCACCCTCTCCCCTTGTTAGGTTTTGGGTTACTTTTTTTACTTCGGTTCAATTCATTTCAGGATAGAATAAAACTGCACAGATAAAGATCTCATAAGACGAAGACAATTACCATGAGTTACTGGAAAACGGGGACAATTATCCAACGGGGGAGATATGTAATTGAGAAAGTATTAGGAACTGGAGGGGCAGGTATTACATATAGAGCTAAAGATGTTGTTAATGAAAAAACCGTTGCCATCAAAACTCTCAATGCCAATATTCAGGCTTTACCGAATTTTGCCAAACATCAAGAAAGATTTATTCAAGAGGCTTTCCGTTTAGCTAAATGCAGTCATGCCCATGTAATTCAGGTGGATGATGTCTGTCAAGAACAAGATTTGTGGTGTATGGTAATGGAATATATTGACGGTGGCAATTTGGAAACTCTGGTGAAAAAACAGGGGGGGTTATCGGAAGTTGAGGCAATTCGTTATATTTATCAGATTGGCAATGCTTTAACTTATATCCACAAACAGGGTATTTTGCACCGTGATGTTAAACCTGCTAATATTATGCGTCGCAGTGAGAGTAACGAGGCGGTTTTGATTGATTTTGGTTTGGCAAGGGATTTTATTGAAGATAAAACTCAGATACATACTAATTCTCGCACGGAAGGGTTTGCACCCATTGAACAATATCAGAGAAATGCGAAAAGGGGTGCTTATACTGATGTTTATGCCTTAGCGGCAACTTTATACTATATTTTAACTCTACAAATTCCTTTTCCCGCTCAATTTCGTCAACAGGGTATTAATTTAATTCCCCCTCAAAATCATAACCCAAACATGGGCGATCGCACCAATTTAGCTATTTTAAAGGGTATGGAGTTATTACCCGAACATCGTCCCCAATCCGTGGCAGAATGGATATATCTGCTCACAGAAGATGTAGAAATTACTCTGACAGATAAGACGAAATTTATTCCCCCCACTGCTGCGCCTTCTCCTCCAGCAGAACCAGTAATACAGAAAGAAGCGAGTCATCATCATGAACCTTTGCCGGTGATTCCTGTTATTCCCGTGCCAACAAAGAGAAAAGTAAGGAGAGTCGTCAAACCTAGGGTTAGTCAAATTCAGGATTCTTCGACAGAATATACTTATGATCCCCTTTCGCCTACTCGTTTTCAAAATAAACCCGTTATCCCCATTGAGTCTCACTATGACAATCCCGACTCGGTAATTGATAACAATTTAGAAGAAATCATGGCAAAAACCGAAATATCGTTATCGGAAACTATCATTGAATCTCAAGCAAAACCGAAAATGTCGGCGGTAGGTATAGACTATCAACTTTTAGAAGATTTATTGCGTCAACATCAATGGCATGAAGCGGATCAACTTACTCAAAAATTAATGCTCAAAGCAGTGAATAAAGAGGATTTTGGTTGGATCGATCGAGCCTCTATGCAACAGTTTCCCTGTGAAGATTTACATAGCCTCGATCGCCTCTGGAATCAATACAGTCAAGGTAAATTCGGCTTTTCTGTGCAAAAAAGGATTTATTTAAGTTTAGGGGGAAAAAGAAGCCACGATAAAAAAGTTTGGGAAGCAGTGGGCGATCGCCTCGGTTGGCGTCATAAAGGAGTATGGCTATTTCAGGAGGGTTTAACCTACGACTTAAGTGCGCCCCAAGGACATTTACCCAGTATCGCCATGTCTGGTTTATTAGAAGGCATTTACACCCTAATTTCTAGGGCGATGGATTGTAATTTGAGCGAGTAAGGTTTGAGAGTACCTGAGTTCGACATAAAATCTTGATTTTATTGTTTTTCAGCACCTTGATTGATTAATCAATCTTAAAAAAACCCCCCTGAAACCTACCTAAATCAAGAATTCTTATATCGAACTGAGGTGAGAGTCATCTCATACCCCTCAGATGACTCAAGTGTTCAACCTCTGCCCTAACGGTTTTTTATTCTTATTTAACCATTAAATCGGCTAGATTAATTGGGTTTTCTAAATGCAGGTTGTGACCTCCATTTATGGTGAATTTATGGGCATTTTTCATCGTTTCTTGTTGTTTTTTTAAGTCCTCTGCACGATTAAAATTGCTATTTTTGCCATAAATTAGGTTAATGGGTGCTTGAATTTGGCTAAGGATTTGCAAGTATTGATTACGATTAATACTATTAAAGCCGATTCCTGCACGAGTGGTTAAAAGAGGAGAATAACTAAAGGTAACTCCCTCCTCATAAGGTTTACTAATTCTTTGCGCCAGTTGTAAGGCAAATTCTTCCGTTAAGGCAGGAGTTGCTTTTTGCAGACGGAGTGCGATCGCCTCTACGGTATCAAAGACAGGATGAGTGGGAGGAGAAGTGAGATAATCCAGATGACTAATAATATTTTGGATGTCTTGACTAGAGTTGCTTTCCACTGGTAAAACAGGTTCAACTAAGACTAATTTAGCCACTTTTTGAGGGCGAAGACTTGCTAACATAGCTGTAATTACTGAACCAAAGGAATGTCCTACTAAAGTTATGGGCTGATTACATAGATTATCTGTCAATGCGTCTAAGTCACTGACAAAATCGAGAAGATTGTAAGATGCACTCTCGCAAGTGTGTTCTGATTTTCCATGACCCCTTAAATCGGGAGCTACGACATAATACCCTTTAGATACAAGAGATTGAGCCACATTTTCCCACGCAAAACCTTGATCTAAGATACCATGAACGAGCATAATTAAAGGATCTGAGGGATTTCCCCAACTACATAAACAAAAATTTAAGCCTCTCACCTTCACAAATTCTTCCTTTAAGGGGTAAGTGATAGATAGAGTTTCGTTAGGTAATTCATAATGCAGTGATTTCGCTAAATCACGGGTAAAGGTATTAAGAGAGATGGGTAGTTGAATTTTTTGCCAATTTTGAGCTAAATTAGGATCAATCTGTTGACGAGTTTTAAAGTTTGGATCACCTACAGACATAGACTGACTATGAACTCCAGCCGTCATGCGATCGCCCTCGTAGGGATTTAAAACTGATTCATGGAAAGGCAGGTTTAAAAACTGACAAATTGTCTGCATCACCGCTTCAGGATTGGTGACTAAATCCTCATAAAACACTTGACAGACTTTATTTTGCTCTACTTCTGAGAGAAATTCCATGATATTCTGATTGCTTTGTAACCAGATAGACTCTGCGGTTTCGTAGGCGTTGGCATGGTTGAGAGACAACAATTTATCCATGCGCATTCTCGCAAAAGACTCGATGACGGAGTAGGGATGACGCACTAAATGGATATATTTAGCTTGGGAAAACAGACTTTCCGCATGAAGTAGGGTGGACTTCGCCATGCCATAGGTAGGAGACTTATCCACCAAGATGCGATCTCCCCCTAAATCTTGTAAAATTTGATACAATTCGCCAATAGAAAGATTATCCTCTACCCATTGATTAACCAGACGCTGGCTAGCTTGGGCGTCAATGCCTTTCAAATCCATGAGAGTACGAATTAACCCTTCACCGAGGTGAGATGCCTCTAATTCCGCTTGTCTTTCCTGCATGGTAGCAAAAGGAAGCAAGTGTAATTCTGGAGGTGACAAAAGATTGGGATGCCCTGCCAACATCACCCGTAAAAGAGTTGAGCCCGATCGAGGACTTGATAAAATAAAAGCAATAGGTTTATGATTAACAGCGTGTTGTGTGGTAAATTGAGAATGTTCCTTAACAATGGTTTTCAATGTCAGAGGTTTAGTTCGACTACGCTCAGTACAAGTCTCACTACTGGTAATAGAAGGAGAGTAAGTATTAGTAAACTCCTGTGCGAGATAAGAAGCTAAAGCATTAATGCGGGGACGTTCATAAAACTCACGAGGATACAACATTAATTGTAAATCCGTCTTAAGATGGTTAATCGCCTCCATCACCGACAGGGAATCCATCCCTAAATCTAAAAGGCTATCGGTAGGATTGATTTTTTCAGGGGAGATATGCAACAGATGTGCGATCGCATCTCTTAGATAGTTGATAATCATGGTTTCTCGTTCTTCGATGCGAACTTGCTTCAACTGTTCTACAAGGTTTTGTTGAGAGGAATGATTATGACTGATAATGTCTGTTTTAGTGGCAATATTTTGGGATAGTGTACCTTGATTGTCTCTATAAATGAGTTGTAAATAGGGATAATCGAGCAAATCAGGGAATTTAGAGGCTAATGAGTGCCAATTAATCTTTAATACACCTAATTGCGTGCCATGATAGCTAATTAAATCTCCTAATAAATTAATACCTTCTTCAGAATCGATTAACTCGACACCCATAGCCGTTAAAGACTGTTGTTGTAACTTTGCCATACCCAAATCAAACGCACCCCAATTAATGCTTAAAGCAGGTAAATTGAGAGAGTGACGATAAACCGCAAGGGTATCCAAGAAACCATTAGCAGACGCATAGTTACCCTGTCCTGCCGAACCCAACAAAGAAGCGACAGAAGAATAAAGAATAAAGAAATCAAGGGGTTGATCTAATGTTAACGTTAACAGATGCAAATTCCATGCCCCCTGAATTTTCGATCGCATCACCGTTGCCATTTGTTCACTATTTAGATTCAAAAGCAATCCATCAGAGAGGACACCTGCACTATGAATGATGCCCTTGAGAGGAGGTATTGGCGTATTGCTTGATGTAGGGGGTGAACACTGTTCAACCCTCAAGGATTGGGAAGTAAAGGAGGAGAATAAAGACTGCAACTGAGTAAAGTCGGCGATGTCAACTTGAGAAACCATAACATTTACCCCAAGAGAAACCCAAACATCGATAAGAGATTGAGTTTCCTCTGTGGGTTGACTGCGAGACACTAAAACGAGGGATTTAACTCCAGCAGATACTAACCATTGGGCGGTTTTTAAACCTAAAGCGCCTAATCCTCCCGTAATTAAATAAGTGCCTTCCGAGGATAATTTTTGTCGGTTAAGATTATTATTAATAGTGTCTTTTGCCTCTAAATGACAAGGATTTAAACGGGGATAAAAAATATCACTATCACGAATCGCCACCATATTTTCTGGGGTAGAATTAGTAATAATAGAAATAACCGCTAAATCTTGCTCAAGGAAATGATTATCGACATCGATTAACCCTCCCCAATACTGAGGAGATTCGATGGCAATAACCTTACCCAATCCCCATAAAGCACCACCTTGAGGATAAAATTGTGTCACAAAACCAGAATTTCTTTGTGCCTTTGCGCCTTTGCGAGAAAAAATCTCCCTCACTTGCTGACAAGATTTAGTCAATAACCATAACTTGCTTTTCTGTTGAGTATGAGTGAGAATTTGAAGAAGATAAACAATAGATAAAGTGCTTAAAAATTGAGTATTTTCTAAGTCAATGGCAGAGGATTGATCAATATTATCTAATCCCCAAAGGTAGAGAATTTTATCAACATTAATAGTTAGATTATCCCAAAGTTTTTCATAGTGTTTTTTTATACTAGGATTAAGGAAAAAACAGTTATCCTGTTGACTATATTCTTCACCTTGATAAACCAAGCAAACTTTATTACCTAAAGAGGTTAAGTTATCTGCTAATTTAATACCAAAACCGTCTTTATCTGCAAAAATTAAATAGTTAAATACCCCAGAATTAGGCTCTAATTTGTCTTGACTTTTCTGCCATTGAATGTTATAAAACCAGTCTAGGGATTGAGAGCTAGATTGACTATTTTCTTCATACCAATACCGTTGATTTTGCCAAGGATAATTGGGTAATTGAACTAACTTTAATTGAGAATTATCCCGATGTAATTCACGCCAATTAATGTTAATTCCTCCTTCATATAGTTTAGCTATACTGGTGAGAATATTAACCCAATCTTGACTATCTTTTCTTAAACTCACTAACCATAAATAATCATTTTCTCCTTGATGTGGATGAGCTTTTTCTACTATCCCTTTTGCTATGGCTAATAAGGTGGGTTTTGCCCCTATTTCTACATAAGTTTTATATTCATTTTTTGCTAAATATTCGACACTTTGAGCAAATTTTACGGGTTTAATAATATGTTCAATCCAATATTGAGGAGTTGATATTTCCTGATTATTTATCTCTCCTGTGATATTAGATATAATTTTGATAGTAGGTTGTTTATAGTCAATTTCTCTAGCTATTTTCTCAAATTTGCTTAACATTGGCTTCATTAACTGAGAATGAAAACCATGAGATACTTTTAATCTTCTTGTTTTTATCTGTTCTTTACTGGCTTTATTTTCTAATTTTTCTATCTCTTTTAACTTACCAGATACCACGATATTATTATCACTATTAATCGCCGCAATATCTAATTTACATTTAGATTTTTTGATTAAATGTTTGGTGGTTTCTAAATCGGTAAACAAGCACAACATCCCCCCATTAAGAGGTAATTCTTGCATTAATTTTCCCCGATGGGCAATTAATTTTAAGCCGTTTTCTAAACTAAAGACTCCTGCGATCGCACCTGCAACATATTCACCCACACTATGCCCCATAACCACAGAAGGAGTAACTCCCCAAGATAACCAGAGACTAGCTAGGGCGTATTCTACCGCAAAAATAGCTGGTTGAGTATAAATGGTTTGGTTTAAAATCTCCTGATTTTCAGGGTTAAACAATACCTCTGTCAAAGGAATTTCTAGGTATTTGCTTAAGACTTGTTCGCAGCAGTCAATGATATGCTTAAAAGTAGAGGAGGTTTGATAGAGTTCATAACCCATTGTGCTATACTGTGAGCCTTGCCCCGTAAATAAAAAGGCTATTTTCTCTCTGTTGATGCTATTTTGGGTATGATTTGCTCTTAATTTAGTTAGTTCAAAGTTACTGTTATTAACAACAAATGCGGATCTATATTTAAAGTGCGATCGCGCCACATTAGAAGTAAAGCAAATATCCGCAAGAGAGAGTTGAGGATTTTGTTTAAGATAATCCTGATAACGATGAATTAGCTGTTGTAAAGCAGTTTCGTTTTTGCCACTGAGGGTTAATAAATAGGTATCAGGGGTTTTACTTTTCTCGGTGATATTAACGACTTCCGAGGGAGAAACATAGTCACTAATAATTATATGGGCATTGGTGCCGCCAAAACCAAATGAGCTTATTCCTGCATAGCGAGGTTGAGAAGAATTTGCCCAGTTTATCGACTCAGAGGCGATTTGCAGACGGCTTTTGTCAAGGTTGATATAGGGGTTAAGTTGCTTAAAATTGATGGAGGGGGGGATGGTTTGATGATTTAAGGCTAAAACGGCTTTGATTACCCCTGCGATTCCTGCGGCCGCTTCTAAATGTCCTATATTTGTCTTGGCTGAACCGATATATATTTTTGATTGTTGATTATAGTCAACAGTTCCATTTTGCCCATTTTCAGGTAATAATTGAGCAAGAGAATTAACCTCGATCGGATCTCCTAAAGCTGTACCTGTACCATGAGCCTCAATATAACTAATATCATGCCTGGTAATCCCTGCTTTAGCCCATGCGGTTTGAATTACCCTTTGTTGTGCCTTGCCTGAAGGGGCGGTTAAGCCGTTACTGCGTCCATCTTGGTTAATAGCTGTACCATGAATTATACCCAAAATGTTATCTTTAGATAAAACAGCACTTTCAAGAGGTTTAAGGATGATAACACCGCAACCCTCTCCTCTCACATAACCATCGGCATCGGCATCAAAGGTTTTACACTTACCATCCTGCGCCATCATTCCCGCTTTTTGGAATGTTTCTGTTAAATCAGCGTCTAAGATGAGGTTTACCCCCCCTACGATCGCCATTTCACATTCTCCATTGTGCAAACTTTGTACGGCTAAATGTAGGGCAACCAGAGAAGATGAACAAGCAGTATCCACACTCAAAGAAGGACCACTTAAGTTAAAATTATAGGAGATACGATTGGCAGCGATGGAAAAAGCATTGCCTGTGCCTGTATAAACATTGACACCCACTTGATTTTTGATTTGTAGGTGTGCATAATCCGAACTACTGATGCCGACAAAAACCCCCGTAGCACTTCCAGACAGGTTATCTATGGGAATATTGGCATTTTCCAACGCCTCATAAGCTACCTGTAATAATAACCGTTGTTGAGGATCAATATTAATGGCTTCCCTGACGGAAATATCGAAGAATGGGGCATCAAATTGATCATAATCTCTAATATAACCCCCCATAGAATTGATAGAAGGGCGTTGTAACATAAGACTAATGGCAGATTTCCCTTCTGCTAGAAGTTGCCAATATTCCTCACAATTATTAGCTTCAGGAAAACGACAAGCCATCCCAACAATAGCAATTTTGCCTGTGGTAGTAGAATGAGAGGATTGATTAATTTTCACATCGGAAACAAGGGGAGTAATATCTGATGTCAAATCGCACAAATACGCAGATAAAGTGCTGATATTAGGGTAATCATAAGCCAAAGTAGGAGCTAACCGATAATCTAACCAGTCTTCTAACTCCGCCGTTAATCTCACCGCTTGAACAGAATCTAAGCCATAATTAACAAAAGGTTGTTCAATATCGATTTCTGATGGTGTTAACCCCAAGCGACTGGCAATATTTTCTTTTAACCAGTTTTGAATGGTTAATTGCTGATGACTGATAGCCGATGACTGGTGATGAAAAATTCTAGGGGGTATAACATTAGCTGAATTACTTGTACTGAGCGTAGTCGAAGTATGCTGGGATTTTACTTCCCCTGATTCTCCTCTATGCCAAGATGCGATCGCATCTAATTTACCATCAAGGAAATCTTGACGACAGGCATTGCGAGTAATTTTGCCACTAGAAGTTTTGGGGATACTGCCCGTTTTCAGTAAAACGATACTAGATACTTGCAACTCGTGGTTAGTAGCGATTTCCTGACGGATACGATTAAAGATTTCTCCCTGAATTTCGGAGATTTTCCTTAAATGTGTCCTTTTTACCTCAAAAACCACCACTAACTCTTCCTCATTTTTCATTTCCACCGCAAAAGCCGCCCCATTACCAGAGTTGAGGGCATCATGACAATTACTTACAGTTTCTTCTATATCTTGAGGATAGTGATTGCGCCCCCGAATGATGATTAAATCCTTAAGCCTCCCCGTCACGAATAACTCACCATCGCTGAAAAAACCTAGATCTCCAGTACGCAAAAAAGCACCCAATTGAGTATCATTAGTATGGGCATGAAAAATCTGTTTAGTTAAATCCTCTCTTTGCCAATAACCCTGAGTGACGCTGTCACCTTGAACCCAGATTTCCCCTACCTCATTATCCTGACATACTTCAAAGGTATCGGGGTTGACCACAATGGCTTGTAACCCTTCAGCTATACGACCACTGCTCACTAACGTTTGAGTGAGACTACCACTTTCTTCGGTAAAAATCACCTTATTTTGGGTTAAATCTTCTGCTGAAACTCTTTTGATTACAGGCTCTTTCTGTTTATGTGCACCAGAGACAATTAAAGTAGTTTCCGCCATACCATAGCAAGGATAAAAAGCCTCTTTCCTGAAACCACAATCGGAGAAATAATCACTAAATTTGGCAATAGTTTCCGCTCTTACAGGCTCTGCACCACTAAACGCCAATTCCCAACAGCTTAAGTCTAAATCCGCCTTCTGCTTTTCACTGACGGCATTAACGCACATTTCATAGGCGAAGTTAGGACCTCCCGTAGTAGTAATTTTATACTTACTGATCGCCTTTAACCACCGCACAGGGCGCTGTAAAAAACTAACAGGAGGCAACATAATCGTAGTGATTCCTGCATAGATAGGTTGCAAAATACCACCAATTAACCCCATATCATGATAAGGAGGCAACCACGAACCACCAATACTGTTGTTACTATTCTGAAAACAGTCTTCAATTAACTGGGAATTATGGATTAAATTACCATGACTAACCATAACTCCTTTTGGCCGGCCCGTCGAACCGCTTGTATATTGGAGAAAAGCCAAACTATCGGCACTAGGTTCGAGTTTTTGCCAATTGTCGGCTAAATCTGAGTTAAGATTATCCGTAGCTAAACAAATAATCGATGTATTTTTGGTTAATTTTTGCTCAATTTTCTCTTTTAATGACTCGGTAGTTAAGGCAAATTTTGCCTGTGCATCCTTAATAATCGCTTCTAAACGGGCAAAAGAACGATTTTGCCGTGGTGGATAAGCAGGAGTGGCAATTACCCCGGCGTATAAACAGCCTAAAAAAGCGGTAACGAATTCTAAACCGGGTTGATACAATAATAATGCTCGTTCTCCTCTACTTTGCCACTGTTGTAGATAACCTGCGATTTCCCGGGCTTTTTGATCTAAATGTTGATAGGTTAAACGACTTGACTCGGTTTCCCCATCTTCTAAAAAAGTAAAGATAACATGATCAGGATGCGTAATAGCACGATCTTGAAGTATCTGAACAAAACTTGTATAGTAGTGTGAAGTATTGGAGTTACGATCAAATCCCATGTATCTTGAGTTAACCTGACTATTAATTATTTTGACAATTATGAAACAGTTTGTTACAATTCACAATAACCAATTAGTAAATCCTATCACATTATCAGGGCTTTAGCTAGATACATCTGAGTTAGGGGAGGCATGGGCATACTTCGACTGTCTCTCAGTACAAGTCTCGACTACCCTCGATAACCGGCATGAGAGGTGTAGGGGGAGACTGTTAAGTGTTAATTGTTAATTCTTTACTTATGAAAAAGTCTATTATTTTCTTTCTGCTTTTAGTCGGTTTATTGCTGATTTTGGCTCCTCTATTTGTCGTTATTTTAACTTCTCTTACTCCTGATGGTTTAATCTCTCTATCTTTTTCTAAATACTCTTTTTCTAATTATAAAGAAGCATGGGAAAAAGGCAATTTTATCCTCGCCTTTGCTAATTCTAGCTTAGTTGCGATCGCATCTGTTTTTTTTCAAGTAATCACATCTACTCTTGCGGGATACGCTTTAGCAAGATTAAAATTTAAGGGTAAAAACCTAATTATTTTACTGATTATATCTACTTTAATTATCCCGTTTCAAATATTAGTAATTCCGATATTTTTAATCTTAAAATGGGGACATTTAATCAACACTTATTGGGCATTAATTTTACCATCAGCAGCTAGTGGTTTTGGGATCTTTTTAATGCGTCAATACTTCCTCTCTATTCCCGTTGAATTAGAAGAAGCCGCCACCCTTGACGGTGCCAATTCCTTACAGATTATTTGGCGTATTTTATTACCTTTGGCAAAACCAGCTATCATCACTCTTTCTTTATTTACATTTATCGGCGAATGGAATGATTTATTTAAACCTCTGGTTTTTACTAATACCCCTAAATTAATGACTGTACAATTAGCATTAGCGTCTTTTCAAGAACAGTTTACCAGTAATTGGTCATTATTAATGGCGGCGGTGGTTATCGCTAGTTTGCCAGTGATTATTTTATTTATCATTGGACAAGAACAGTTTATCCAGGGAGTAAGTGATACTGGTATTAAAAGATAAACCTTGACATTCCTCCTCTTCCCCGGATAAGTATTTAGGCGTTTTCCAAGAAAGAATTTACCAATCTTCTTTATAATTCCCCCTTTGTGTTTGGGGGGTTAGTGAGATAATACAGGTATATTTATTTATAGAAATCACCTTAGTGCTTATATACTAGCCAAACCGTCCGCTCACATATTCTTGAGTGGCTTGTTCGGCTGGATTTTGAAATATTTTTTCCGTACTATCATACTCGACTAAGTAGCCTAATTTTCCGCTTCCTCCTTCCACACTTTTGGCGTTGAAAAAGGCGGTATAATCAGACACCCTTGAAGCCTGTTGCATATTATGGGTTACAATGACTATGGTGAAATTTCTTTTCAATTCATGGATCGACTCTTCTACTTTTAGGGTAGAAATAGGATCGAGAGCAGAACAAGGTTCATCCATCAAGATAACTTCAGGTTGTAAAGCGATGGTTCGAGCAATACAGAGACGTTGTTGTTGCCCCCCAGAAAGAGCTAATCCGCTTTGTTTGAGTTTATCCTTCACCTCATCCCATACGGCGGCTTTACGCAAAGAATCTTCAACGAGATCATTTAGATTACCTTTATAACCGTTAATTCTCGCCCCCCATGCGATATTTTCAAAAATAGATTTAGGGAAGGGATTGGGTTTTTGAAATACCATGCCAATGCGACTTCTAATTAAAACTGGATCAACATTCTTGCCGTAAATATCTTTATCCTTAAAGGTGATTCTGCCCTGAATTCTGGCACTGGCTACTAAGTCATTCATGCGGTTAAAACAACGCAAAATGGTACTTTTCCCGCAGCCCGAAGGTCCAATAAAGGCGATCGCATTATTTCTGGGAATATCCAAATTAACCCCTGCAACGGCTTTGTGAGAACCATAGTAAACATCCACGTTTTCTGCCCTTAAGACTATGTCGTCACTACTAAAGTTTTGGGAAGATAAGTTAGTCATGGTAATTATAATTATCGGTGTAAGTATGGAACACAATCTTGTCTGATTACTTTATCCCTAGGGATCTTCTTTAGCAATCACATATTAACATAATGAATATTTATATACGATCATGATTGTATATGGTTATTAATAAATAAGCGATTAAGAAAAGGTTAATAATTAGACATCTCCAAAAATCATAATTTTTGCTCCGTATTTCCGGCTCTTAGCCTAAATTGTTCAGATAGCTTGATTTTAGGATCAGGAAAATAGTATTCTAAAGACAGTATTATGAAACAATTTTAGAGCCAAGATTACCATTATGATGAGTGAAGCGGACAACTATCCTGAATTAGAAAAAAAAACAGATATTGTCGATCATGAACAAACTTCTTCTCCCTCAGAAGTAGAAAATACAGAAGATACTCCTGTCACCGAAACAGAAGTTGAACAAACTCCAGTCTCCGAATCAGAGGTAATGAGTGAGGACTTAGAAACACCCCTAGAAGAATCCTCCGCTACACCAGAGAAAGAAGCTACGGACAACACTGCTCAAGCTCAAATAGAATCATTACAAGAGGAAATAGCATCCCTCAAACAACAACTAGAAACTCAAACAGAACAACTCAAAAGCGCTCAAAATCAATTTATGAGATTGAATGCTGACTTTGATAACTTCCGTCGTCGCACCAGTAAAGAAAAAGAAGAATTAGAATCTCAATTTAAAAAGAAAATCATCGGTGAAATTCTCCCCGCCGTTGATAATTTTGAAAGGGCAAGAAGTCAAATTAAACCAGCCAATGATGGAGAAATGATCATTCATAAGAGTTATCAGGGAGTCTATAAAATCCTTGTAGAAGGTTTAAAAAAAGTGGGTGTATCAGCTATGCGTCCTGAAAATCAACCATTTGATCCCAACTACCATGAAGCAATGCTGAGAGAACCTACAAACGAGTATCCAGAAGGCACAGTTATTGAACAATTAGTCAGAGGTTATATGGTCGATGATCAAGTCTTGCGTTACGCTATGGTAAAAGTTGCCATGCCGGGGGAAGACGAGGCTGAAAATACAAATTCGTCCTCAGAAACATCGGATAATAATCAAGAATAGTCAAAATAAAGATGTAAATAATCAAAGGTTCTGACTATAATTAAAATACAATCACTCAAATGTAACACTGCCAACACTATTAACTATGGGAAAAGTAATAGGAATAGATCTAGGGACAACCAATAGTTGTGTTTCCGTATTAGAAGGGGGGAAACCTCTTGTTATCACTAACCAAGAAGGTTCGAGAACCACCCCTAGTATCGTCGGTTTTGGCAAAGGTACTCAGCGTCTAGTAGGTCAATTAGCCAAAAGACAAGCTGTCACTAATGCCGAAAACACTGTCTATAGTATCAAGCGTTTTATTGGTCGTAGATGGGATGAAACAGAAGAAGAAAGACATAGGGTTACCTATAATTGTGTTAAAGGAAAAGATGATACTGTAAATGTTGACATTCAGGGGAAACAATACACTCCTCAAGAAATTTCGTCGATGATATTACAGAAACTCAAAACCGACGCAGAAACTTTTTTAGGGGAACCAGTAACTCAGGCAGTGATTACAGTTCCTGCTTATTTTACCGATGCTCAACGACAAGCCACCAAAGATGCGGGGATCATTGCTGGATTAGACGTAATGAGAATTGTTAATGAACCGACGGCGGCGGCTTTAGCCTATGGTTTGGATAAACAGGACGAGGATCAACACGTTTTGGTTTTTGATTTAGGTGGTGGTACTTTTGATGTTTCCTTGTTACAACTGGGAAATGGTATTTTTGAAGTTATTTCCACATCAGGGAATAATCAACTAGGAGGGGATGATTTTGATGCGATCGTTGTCAAATGGTTAATTGAAAAATTCAAACGGCAAGAAGCCATCGATTTAAGTAGCGATAAAATGGCTTTGCAAAGGTTAAGAGAAGCGGCCGAAAAAGCCAAAATAGAATTGTCGAATTTATCCGAGACATCTATTAACTTGCCTTTTATTACCGCCGATGATAATGGTCCAAAACACCTAGAATTAGAACTATCAAGAGCCCAATTAGAGAATTTAGTCGCTCCTTTAGTGGAACTAATTATTCCCCCCATGGAACAGGCTCTTAAAGATTCGGAGCTATCCAGACATCGAATCAATCGGGTTGTATTAGTGGGCGGTGCTACCCGTATGCCGGCTATTTCTGCTAAAATCGAGGAGTTTTTTGGGAAACAAATACCGATCGATCGCTCCGTTAACCCGGATGAAGCGGTGGCTTTAGGTGCGGCTGTACAAGGAGGAGTTTTAGGGGGAGAAGTTAGAAACCTTTTACTATTAGATGTAACTCCTTTATCTTTAGGTTTAGAAACTTTAGGGGAAGTATTTACTAAAATTATTGAAAGAAATACAACGATTCCTACCAGTCGTACTCAAGTATTTTCTACAGCCGTGGACGGTCAAAATTCAGTGGAAGTCCATGTACTACAGGGCGAACGCCCGATGGCAAAGGATAATAAGAGTTTAGGGAAGTTTTTATTAACAGGTATTCCCCCAGCTCCCAGAGGCGTTCCTCAGATTGAGGTATCTTTTGATATAGATGTGGACGGTATTTTAAAAGTTTCAGCCAGAGATAAAGGAACAGGAGTGGAAAATAGTATTTTAATTACCAATACTGGGGCATTAAGTTCATCAGAAATCGAAACGATGAAAGAAGCCGCCCAAAAATTTGCCTCTGACGATCGCCGTCGGGTGGAATTAGTAGAATTGAAGAAACAACTGGATAGTTTAATGTATAACTATCAATTAATGATGGAAAAAAGCCCTAATTTAGTTAGTGCAGCGTTTCAGGAAGAAATCACCCGTCTTGAGCGAAAAACCATAGAAGCGATGGACGATCCCCGTGTGCCTGTGCCTGAAGTGGAAATCATGGTGACTGAATTGCGCAATAAAGTAGTTAATATTGGTGCAAAGGCTTATAATTCTAACCAAGACACTACTGTTGTCGGAAATACACCGTCCCAAGAATCTACTGTTTATGAAAGTTTAGAAGACGACGAAGATTTCAAGAGTATTGAAGAGGAAATTCTGAGCGGTTTAAGTCAAATATCTGAAAATGATAGCGATTTGGATTTTGACTATGATAAAGATGAAACTATTACGGGGGATTATGAAACAGTCGATTAAGAATTAAGAATAAGGGGAAGTTCGTTATAGCGTTTATCTAAATACTGAGGTACACTTATTTCTCAAGGGCAAGAGGTTTCAAAGCCCTAACCATACCTCATAACTATGGGAAACGCTATATTCATTATTCACTACTCATTACTTATTACTTATTACTTATTACTTAATTAATAAACACCAGCGTTATAACGCTCATCACCTTCGTTGAAAACACTGGATTGAGGATTAGCAGTAAAATTGTCCAAGTTTGCTTGTAATCTTTCTTTTTGAGATTCACTCAAACCGGGGATATTTAAGACATCCTCGACTTGTTCATAAGGAGCATTTTGGATAATGATACTAGCTAATTTAGGGTAAAAACCTCTTAAATCACGAAAATCACGAATATCGCTATTGTTAATATCAATTTTTTGACCGAATTCAGTCTTTAATAGATCATCCGCCTCATTACGGCGAGTGGTTTCAGCCGCCACAATACGAGGACTAGCTTGTAAAACAGTGTTAAAATCCAAAGCCTGTACGGGAGTTTGGCAAATTCCTGCACAGAAGAAAAAAGTCACTGCAAAAACAGTAATAAGATTACGCCATAATTTCATAAAAATTTGACCTCCAAGAATTGAGATTATTTTAATAATTATTTTATATTGATTGGTTTGATTGAAGTAGAGAAATTTCCTCCCTCGATTGCTATAAGATTGTATCAGTGAAACACTCCCTTAACCCAGAAAATAAGTAAAGATTTGTAAAGAATCAAAGAAAAAATAAAAATGGGCAAAATGAATACAGAAAATATGAGAAAATAATGGGTGACAGTTTCAGTTGAATATAAAAATATAATTATGGTATTACAATTAGGGGATCAAGTTCCCGACTTTACTCAGGCATCTAGTGAAGGAGAAATCTCTTTTTATGATTGGGCTGGAGATAGCTGGGTTGTTTTATTTTCTCATCCTGCTGACTATACCCCCGTTTGTACCACCGAATTAGGTACGGTAGCTGGTTTAAAATCCGAGTTTGATAAGCGTAACGTCAAAATTTTGGCTTTAAGTGTTGACGGTGTGGAATCTCATAATGGTTGGATTCAGGACATTAACGAAACCCAAAATACTCAAGTTAACTATCCTATTCTTGCGGATGAAGATCGCAAAGTAGCGGATTTATACGGTATGATTCACCCTAAATCTCTGAATAATCTTACTGTTAGAAGTGTATTCATTATTGATCCCAATAAAAAATTACGTTTAACGATCATTTATCCTGCTAGTACAGGACGTAACTTTGATGAAATTCTTAGAGTTATTGACTCTCTACAATTAACGGACAACTATCAAGTGGCGACTCCAGCTAATTGGCAAGATGGAGGAGATTGTGTGGTTGTGCCTTCCATTCCGACAGAGGAAGCCAAAGAAAAATTCCCTAAAGGGGTGACGGAAATTAAACCTTATTTACGCATGACACCTCAACCGAATAAATAGGGTTTGCTTTCAATATTTATTTTATTGTCTCGGTTTAAGTAGGGTGGGCATTGCCCACCTTTTTTATTAGACATCTCGACATACATAGGCAAGATGTCTGTTTTACGGCATAAAAATCATAATTAGGTGATTTCTAATAATAAATATACCTGTATGATTCCCCCTAACCCCCCAAAACACAAAGGGGGAATTATAAAGAAAATTGGTAAATTCTTTCTTGGAAACCGCCTTAGACATCGACCGAATTCGGGCTAGAAGCCCGAACTACCAGGGAAAAATCTTAATTGTTGGAGATGTCTATTTTTTACCAGAAGTCTATTTGCTTTCCCCTGTGAGTTTGAGTAAGAGGAAACCCCATGCTAAACCAATTAAAACAACGGCAAAACAAAGAATCGCACCGTTAAATAGCATACTTTCCGCAGTCATTAATTTTTCTCCTTATAAATATTGTTATATATATTTTTTTATAGGTCTTGATGGAGATTAGAAACTCCGTTATCCTATAATAAAGGTTTTTGTTCTTAATGCCCAAATTTTTGTTGGACTTCTTAATTGCTGAGTTGTTCGGTGCGATTGGGGGCTTCTGTGTTGCGTCCACTAAAGGTCTGGAAAAGGGTAAATCCTGCGATCGCAGCTACGATAATACCACCAATAATCCCTGCCATTTTCAGTTTATTGTTTTTGGGTTCGGGTTCAATGGTATCCTCTGTGGGATCTTCTGAATGGGCATAGCGATGGAATAAGAAATCTAGGGCATAGTTACGCAATTCGTAATATCTGGGATCTTCGGTAATTTGAGAGCGATTACGGGGACGAGAAAAGGGAATATCAAGGATTTCGCCGATTTTTGCCCTAGGTCCATTGGTCATCATCACGAGGCGATCGCACAAAAAGAGAGCTTCGTCAATGTCATGGGTAATCATCATTACCGTTAAATTATGCTCCCCACAAATTTGCAGTAATTCTTCCTGTAATTCCTCTTTGGTAATGGCATCTAACGCCCCAAAAGGTTCATCTAAAATCAATACTTCAGGACGAATAGCCAAGGCACGGGCGATGGCAACCCTTTGTTTCATCCCTCCAGAGATTTGATTGGGCTTTTTCTGGGATGCTTCTGTTAAACCAACCATGGCTAAATGTTCTTTGACAATAGCGTCTTTTTCCTGTTTATTTTTATCAGGATAAACCGCATTAACGGCAACATACACATTTTCATAGACGGTTTTCCACGGCAAGAGACAGTAATTTTGAAATACCATCATGCGATCGGGACCCGGTTCAGCGATGACTTTCTCTTTGAGGGTAACTTTGCCTGTGGTGGGTTGATTAAAACCAGAAACCATGTTTAAAAGGGTGGATTTGCCACAGCCTGAGTGTCCGATAACACAGATAAATTCCCTTTCTTTAACCGTGAGATCAATTCCATCTAAAACGGTATAATCCCCCGTGGGAGTGGGATAAACTTTGGTAACATCCTCAATGGTTAAAAATTCGGTTTTAGCTAAGGTGGTGGTATTTTTTTCGGTATTCATTAAACTTTGCATGACTTTATCTTTGGTAATTGGTTAATACCTTGAATGAAAATTCTTGGTAATTTATTCCTTTCTTTGGGTTGGGTGGGTTGAACAATGTTCAACCCCTACGATTACTCATAACTCACCCTAACCAGTCAATTTTTGAGTGGGTACAAGATTTGAGTTAATGTCGATTTCCGAGACTTTAAAGTCACGATGAATGGTGAGTCTTTCTAAATAACCGATGGGATCATCGGGATTGAATACCATCTTGTCAAAAAGTTGAAAGGAAGTGCGATCGCTCTCTAAATCGGGAATACCTAATTGACGACAGGCTTCTCCGAATAAATCTGGGCGACGTACTCTTTCTATAATTTCAACCCAGTTACGGGGAAACGGAGTATAACCCCATCTTGCTAGTTGAGTAAGAATCCATAAGGCTTCCACTCTCCCCGGACAGTTGGAGCGATCGACGTGAAACTGATTAAATCTCAATAATGATTCTGTTTTTGTGCCATAATTATAAGGATCAATGAATCCGGGGCGAATATATTGGGCATCAACAGCAACGTATTCAGGACGAGCTAAGATTTCCACTATTTCCTCTCGGTTGCGGCGATCGTCACAATAAGCACAAGCCTCGATGAGGGCTTTGATTAAGGCGAGATGGGTTTGGGGATATTCTTGCGCCCAATCTTCCCTTACTCCTAACACTTTCTCAGGATGTCCTGCCCATATATCTAAATCCGTAGCAATTACATAACCAATGCCTTGCAATACTGCTTCAGAGTTCCAAGGTTCACCCACACAATAACCGTCTATGTTTCCTGCTTTGAGGTTAGAAACCATCTGTGGTGGGGGAATCACCGTTAAATTGACATCCTTATCGGGATCAATGCCTCCTGAAGCTAACCAATAACGCAACATTAAATTGTGCATGGAGGAAGGATGTACAATACCAAAGGTATGAACGGTATCAGGAGTTTGATGGATAATTTCTCTCAAACCATGAACATCTGTTACTCCCATTTCTTGGAATTTTTTAGCTAATGTAATGGCGTTACCATTGCGACTCAACACCATTGAAGTGACAATGGGAATAGAAGGCTTACCCCCTGCACCCACTGTCATACTGAGGGGCATTCCTGCCACCATTTGCGCCCCATCGAGGCGTTTTTCGGCGATAGCTCTGGCGATATGTTGCCATGAGTTTTCTCTGACTAAATTCACTTCTTCTAAGCCGTATTCGGCAAAAATTCCTTTTTCTTTGGCAATGACTAAGGGTGCACAGTCGGTTAAGGGAATAAAGCCAATATTGAGGTTAATTTTCTCTAAGCCGTTACGAGCGATAACTTGAGGCGTTGCTGTAACTTTGTTTTTGTTTGATCGCTTCTGTTGGTTGAGGAAGTAAACGATTTCGTTACGGAGACTGTAGTAGCTGGGGTGATTTACCACTTCTAACCGTTGGCGTGGACGGGGGATCGGGACTTCGAGAATCTGCCCAATATGAGCCTCTGGGCCTGTGGTTAACATGACGATGCGATCGCTCAACAATAGTGCTTCGTCCACATCGTGAGTCACCATCACACAGGTAACATGGTTTTCCTGTACAATGCGCATTAAACTCTCCTGTAGATTACCTCTGGTTAAGGCATCCAACGCTCCAAAGGGTTCATCTAATAATAATACCTTCGGTTTAGTAGCCAAAGCACGCGCGATCGCAACCCTTTGTTTCATGCCTCCAGAAAGTTGATTCGGTAGCTTGTTAGCGGCGTGTCTCAAACCCACGATGGAGATATTCTCCTCAATCACGGCTTTTCTTTCCGCTTCGGGATAATGACGCATGACTCGATTCACCGCTAAACTGATATTTTGTCTGACAGTGAGCCACGGTAATAAAGAATAGTTCTGAAAAACTACCATGCGATCGGGTCCCGGTTCGGTTACTTCCCTTCCTTCGAGGATTACCCCGCCGTGAGTAGGATTAAGTAAACCTGCGATCATATTTAACAGAGTTGACTTACCACAACCAGAATGCCCGATAAGAGAGATAAATTCCCCTTTTTGAATAGCAAAATCGATATTTCTTAGGGCGATATATTCACCACCATTAGCAAGGGGGAATATTTTATCAACGTGATCAATTTCAATAAAATTTGACATCTTTTTTAATGAATAATTAACAATGAATAATGAATAATTGAGAGGTGTCAGGTGTCAGGTTTTAGGTTTTATTTAATTCTCTCTACGCTTCCCCAACACCCTAATACCCCACATCACTTATTTTTCTTCACCGGGTACGACAATACTAGCGATAAAACCGACTAATCTATCGAGTAATAAACCGACAATTCCAACGTAGATTAAAGCAATAATAATTTCACTCATTAAAGAACTGTTATAGGCATCCCAAATAAAGAAGCCAATACCCACACCACCGATTAACATTTCTGCAGCAACAATAGCTAACCAAGATAAACCAATACCGATTCTTAATCCAGTGAAAATATAGGGAACTGAGGCAGGAAATAAGATGTTAAAAAAGTATTCCATTTTTGATAGTTTTAACACCCTAGAAACGTTGGTATAATCTTGAGGAATTTTTTGCACTCCTACAGTAGTATTAATAATGATAGGCCAAATTGCGGTAATGAAGATAACGAAAATTGCCGAAGGTTCTGCTTCTTGAAATGCCGCTAGAGATATAGGTAGCCACGCTAAAGGAGGAATAGTTCTTAATACTTGAAAGATAGGATCTACTGCATCATAAACAATTTTATTTGCCCCAATTAAGATACCTAAACCAATACCAACAATCGTAGCTAAAGAAAACCCGATCGCAACCCTTTGAAGACTAGCAAAAATTTGAATAGCTAATCCTTTATCAGTACCACCGTTATCAAAAAATGGATCAATAATTAGGGGATAAGTATCTTCAAAAACCTGAACAGGACTAGGTAAATTAGATTTTTCACCACTGCAAACAATTTGCCAAATTACGAGGAAAACAATAATAGCAACCGCAGGACGAATTACTTGTTTTGAGTACAAAAAACTTAAGGGATTTTTTTTGCGGAGTCTTAAATTAATACTAGAATTAGCCATAGTTAAAAAAAGAAATGATTTGAATAAAAATTAATATTTGAACTTAAAATAGACATACTCTGTAAGGTTTCTGTCATGCTGAACGAGAGTGAAGCATCTCTGGTTATTGCCGTCAGCTCAGATTCTTCCTTCCGCTTCGCTACTCTCAGAATGACAATCTCGACTTTTAAATATTCTCTAAGCCTTAATAGCTTTGATTTTGAGACTATCTAAATAGGCTTGAGGATTTTCTGGATCAAATGTCACACCGTCAAAGAAGGTTTCTACTCCACGGGAAGGACTAGAGGGGATTTCAGACTCAGGCACACCTAACGCCGTTGCTGCCTCTCTCCATAAGTCTTCCCTATTGACTTCATCCACAATTTTCTTCGTATCGGTGTCAGCAGGAAGATAACCCCAACGGATGTTTTCCGTTAAAAACCATAAATCATGACTTTTGAAAGGATAGGAAGCGTTATCAATCCAATATTTTTGCATTAATTCTGTGTCTTCAAAGGTTTCGCCACCATTGCCAAAGTTGTAAATTCCTTTGGAGCGATCGATAATATCTTCAAAAGGTACTTTAAACCATTCCCGTTTTGAGAGAATTTGACACATTTCCTCTTTATTTTCAGCTTTGTCGCACCACTGTTGAGCTTCCATTACCGCCATTAATAAGGCTTTAGCAGCTTTAGGATTAGTGTCAACCCAATCTTTGCGCATTCCAAAGGCTTTTTCAGGATGATCTTTCCAAAGTTGTCCAGTGGTAATCGCTTGATAACCTACTTCTTGATTGACGGTTTGTAAAGGCCAAGGCTCACCCACACAGAATGATTCCATAGCATTCACTTTCACGTTAGCAACCATTTGAGCAGGAGGTACAACGATGGTGGAAAACTCTTTACCCGGTTCCAATCCCCCCGCCGCTAACCAGTAACGAATCCAACAGTCATGAGTTCCACCGGGGAATGTCATGGCTACTTTGGGATCTGTTACTTTGGCAAACGCCTCTTTTAAAGGGGAGGTATCTAAACCAACTTTGAGATCTTTATAGTTATTTCCCAACATGATACCCTGACCATTTACATTCAACCGTGCCAAAATATACATGGGAGTAGGTTTACCATCGGTTACAGTTCCTATACTAATTAAATAGGGCATGGGAGTTAAAATATGCGCCCCGTCAATACCGCCACTACCTGAACCTAAGACGAGGTTATCACGGGTTGTTCCCCAAGAAGCCTGTTTGATTACTTCCACATCAGGCATTCCATGTTTGGTATAAAACCCCTTTTCTTTGGCAATAATTAAGGGGGCGGCATCAGTAAGAGCGATAAAGCCTAGTTTTGCCCCTGTGACTTCGGGGGCATCTTCTGGGGAGATGGTAGGGGTGTTTTCAGGAGTTGTATTTTCCGTAGTGGTTTGATTTGCCTGATCCCCCCCTCCCTGCGCACAACCATGTAAGATAGCTGTAGTTAACGCTGTTGCCCCAGTGGTGAAGATAAATTTACGTCGGGATAATTTTGCCATGAACTATGATTTTCTAAGTAATTTAAACATTTCTTAAGTTTGATGTACATAATTTAAAACTTTATTTTTTCTTTATTTTGTATGTTTAGTAACATTTTTCAAATATTTTGCATTTAAAGAATTTTAGTAATTCAAAAATTGCATTATTGAGGATAAATATGATTAAGCATAATTAATAGCCGAGTTCGATATAATAAAAATGCCACAAGTAAGCAGGGCGTTTTCATTCTCAAAAATATGCGTTTTGATACCGACAATGAAAAAACCCTGACTAACTCTTCCCTAATACCTTTTTTCCGCAACCCCTAAATAAGTATAACTGCGCAAATTCTCCTCATAATTTTTAATTAGTCTTTGAGAATTATCTAAATCAATTTGTTTTTGTGTCAACGCATTTTCCGTTAAACAACGCACTTTTTCCATTAAATCTTCCGCAGAATATTCTACATATTTCAATACATCTGTCACTGTATCTCCTTTGACCACATACTTGATTTGATAACGGTCTTTTCTACACTCAATATGGATAACATTTATATCTCCAAAAAGATTGTGTAAATTGCCCATTATCTCTTGATAAGCCCCCACTAAAAACATCCCTAAATAATATGGTTTAAAATTATTACTTTCACTGTTTAAATTATCAATATTATCATCATTTTTATTGGTCTCTAAGGAATGTAATTCTAGGGCGTGTTTGACATCTAGTAAGTCAATAAATTTATCGATTTTCCCATCACTATCACAAGTTAAATCTGCTAAAATTGCTTTTTTATTTGGTTTTTCATTAAGTCTATGAATGGGTAAAACAGGGAATAATTGATCGATCGCCCAAGCATCGGGAGCGGACTGAAATACGGATAAATTGACGTAATAAGTGGAAATCATTAAGTCAGATAAGTCATTTAAGTCATCACTAACATAGGATTCTTTTTGAGTAATTTCATAAATTTTGCCACAACATCCCCAATAAATTTGCTCGGCTTTTGCCCTTTGGGTTAAGGTTAAATAACCAAAGTTAAATAAGCTGATCGCTTCATCTTTAAATTGCACGGCATCGTGATACATTTCTTGATAGTTATTATCATCAATATTTTCGTAAGTTTCCCATAAGTTTCTAATCACTAAATGCTCTTTTTCTTTCCCCATAACAGGTAATTCTTGAGGGGGATTATTGCTATTTACTACGTTAAAGATTAATACGGAATGATGAGATGCGATCGCCCTTCCGCTTTCACTAACGAGGATAGGATGAGGGATATTTTTTTCGTCACAAGCATCCTTTACCGCCGCTACAATATCATTGGCATAGTTTTGCATATTATAGTTTTTCGAGGCGTAAAAATTGGTTTTTGAACCATCATAATCCACGGCTAAACCACCGCCGACATCGAGATATTTCATTCCTGCACCCATTGTCACCAACTGCACATAAATTTGACTAGCTTCCCTAATAGCGTCTTTGATAACGGCAATGGAAGAAATTTGCGAACCGATATGAAAATGTAGTAATTTTAAACAGTCTAATTGCTCGGTTTTTTTCAGTCGATTGACTACCGTAACAATTTCGGGAATGGTTAGCCCAAACTTAGCTTTTTCTCCCGTAGAATCCCCCCAATGTCCTGAGCCTTTTGTTTGTAATTTTGCCCTGACTCCTAACTGGGGTTTTAAATTAAATTTTTTGCTTAATTCTAGGATAATATAAAGCTCATTTATCTGCTCAATTACTATAATTAAATTATGCCCTATTTGTTGAGCTAAAAGAGCAGTTTCTAAATAATCTTCATCTTTATAACCATTACAAATAAGCAAAGTTTCCCCTGTTTCATCCACTTCTAAAGTCGCTAAGGCAATCATTAATTCTGGTTTTGAGCCTACTTCTAAGCCAAAATGATAGGGTTTGCCATATTCTACCAAAGCCTCTACCAGTTGACGATGTTGATTACATTTAATGGGATAAACTCCCCGATAAACATTCTTATAATTATACCGTGCGATCGCATCTTCAAGACAAGAATGTAAACGCTGTAAACGATCAGCTAAAATATCAGAAAAACGAATTAATAAAGGTAACCGAATATCTCTTTTTTGTAAACTTTCAACTAATTCAAACAAATCAATTTGATAATCATTACCTTGAGGAGAAACGGTGATATTTCCCCACTCATTAATGGCAAAATAAGGATGCCCCCAACCTTCAATTTGATATAAATTATTGCTATCTTCAATAGTCCATAAATTGCCCATTTTTATTCCCACCTACAATGTCAAATAAAACTGTAAAAATTGTTACCATCTTTAATTGTAACGGGAAACATATCTAATTAAGCTAATTTATTCTGAGTTACCTACCGCCCCTTAGATCAAATTATGCCCTTCCTGAGTATAAATGTGTCTTCGCCTAACTGGGTTAGGGGTTTGGGTTAAAATAACTAAACTTCCTTCGCACATTGTTTGTCATTTGCTGATAAAATAATCTACAATCGACTTAAACAACATTTTTGTTGTTAAACTAAATAACCAAGCAGAAATATTCTTAAAATTAATTAAACTAACATGAGCGCTACTGTCAAAAATCTAGTTAACCAGCCTTATAAATACGGATTTATTACAGATATTGAATCAGATACCATCGACAAAGGTTTAAACGAAGATGTAGTTAGATTGATTTCTAGCAAAAAAAATGAGCCTGAATTTATGCTCGAATTTCGCCTCAAAGCCTATCGCCAATGGTTACAAATGAGTGAACCAGAATGGGCGCACGTTGGCTATCCTTCCATTGACTATCAAAACATTATCTATTATTCTGCTCCTAAACAAGAAAAGAAAAAGTTAAACAGTTTGGATGAAGTTGATCCCACTTTGATCGAAACTTTTGAGAAGTTGGGTATTCCTCTTTCTGAACAAAAAAGGTTAAGTAACGTGGCGGTAGATGCTATTTTTGATAGTGTCTCCATTGCCACCACTTTTAAAGAAAAATTAGGGGAAGCAGGAGTTATTTTCTGTTCTATATCTGAAGCTCTCCACGAACATCCTGAATTAGTGAAAAAATATTTAGGTACTGTTGTACCCACAGCAGATAATTATTTTGCGGCACTTAATTCTGCGGTGTTTAGTGATGGTTCTTTTGTCTTTATCCCTAAAGGGGTAAAATGTCCCATGGAATTGTCCACCTATTTCCGTATTAACAATGGAGATACAGGACAGTTTGAACGCACTTTAATTGTCGCCGAAGAAGGTGCTTCCGTGAGCTATTTAGAAGGTTGTACAGCACCTATGTACGATAGTAACCAACTTCATGCGGCGGTGGTGGAATTGGTAGCTTTAGACAATGCGGAGATTAAATATTCTACCGTACAAAACTGGTTTGCCGGAGATGAAAACGGTAAGGGGGGTATTTATAATTTTGTGACCAAAAGGGGCTTATGTAAAGGGGTTAACTCGAAAATTTCTTGGACTCAAGTAGAAACTGGATCGGCGATAACATGGAAATATCCTAGTTGTGTCTTAGTGGGGGATAATTCTGTGGGGGAATTTTACTCGATCGCACTTACTAATCATAAGCAACAGGCAGATACAGGCACAAAAATGGTGCATATTGGCAAAAATACCCGCAGTACGATTATTTCTAAGGGAATTTCTGCTGGGAAGTCGAAAAATAGCTATCGTGGTTTAGTGAAAATGGGTAACAAAGCCACTGGTGCGAGAAATTACTCTCAATGCGATTCCATGTTAATTGGTGATAATGCGGAAGCCAATACTTTCCCCTATATCCAAGTCGATAATAATACTGCTAAATTGGAACATGAGGCTTCTACTTCTAAAATAGGCGAAGACCAGTTGTTCTATTTTACCCAAAGAGGTATTTCTGAAGAAAATGCCATTTCTATGTTGGTAAGCGGATTCTGTAAGGATGTTTTAAACGAGTTACCGATGGAATTTGCCGCCGAAGCTGATAAGTTATTAAGCCTCAAGTTAGAAGGCAGTGTTGGTTAATAAGTCGGTTTGCATCTAAGTAGAATGGTTAAGGTAGGGAAAAGGGAAGTGTCACCTCTTGCCTACTCCATTTTCCCAGAGTTCGGAGTTCGGAGCGATGCACTGAGCAGTTCGACTTCCCTCACTGATCACCTGTTGAAGTGTTAAAAAAATTCGTTAATTAGATTAAAATAATTCACTATTCTAATTGATCTGATTAATAAACCTGATCATGAGAACCGATATTAATTAATAAAATAACAATTTCTAAAATTTCCTTATCCTCAGAGAAACTAAAAATAATTCTACAATCATAACTAACAGAACAAGACCAAAAACCTGCTAATTTTCCTGTTAATTTGTGAGATTTTAAAGAAGGAAGAAAAGGATCTTGTGCCAATTGTCTCAATACTTCAAAAATCTTATTTTTTAATTGAGGATTTTTCTTGATAATTTTAATAAAAGAACGTTTAAACCCTTTACTCCAAATAACTTTCATTCTTCCTCTTCATTCAAATCAGCAATTAAATCTTCTACAGTTCCCATTTTTGCTGTACGATTTTTAATCGCTTCTTTTAATTCTCGTGCATTTGCTAAAATTTCTTGTTCATAATTTTCTAAGCTACGCTGACGTAGAATTTCAAAAATATAATTCTGATCATCTTTCGATAAACTATCAAGAGAGTTAATGATTTCTTGTAAAGTCATAATTACACCTCATTTACTGATAAATTTTTCGTTAATAATAATGGGAATAAATTATAACTAATTTACATTAATTTTATAGTAGAAAAAATATTTTTTTTCTCCAAAATTCCTTTATTTTGCACAAAATTCTCTGGCTCTTCTACAGTAGTTATGATAAATTATTAGAAAATAATAGCTATAAACC